>DATEGT010000255.1:0-55394 GCA_035280025.1 Burkholderiales bacterium
GTTGCTCAGGATGCGGGCGATCGCCGTCGCCACGAATCCCTGCCCGGCCTCGGGCGTCTGGCCCGGCCCGAACGCGTTTCCCGGCCTGACGATGATCACCGCGAGGCCGCGAAGCCGGTGGTACATGAGCCCGTATTTCTCTATGGTCAGCTTCGTGATGCCGTACGGAGAAATCGGATCGGTCGGATGTTCTTCGCCGATCGGAAGCGACTGCGCGGCTCCGTAGACCGTGCCGCCCGAGGACATGAGGACGACGCGCCGCAGGCCGAGCTCGGCAGCTATCCTGAGCATGGCGACGCTCGGGGGCAGATTCGCCTGCAGGTCGAACATCGGGTCGGCGAAGCTGGTCTGGGGGACCGTCGCGTAGGCGAGATCGATGAGCTCGTCGGTCTGCGCGATGAGCTTGCGCAGCAGGTCCTGATCCCCGTAGTCCCCGCATACGTATTTCGCCCGGGGAGGCAACTTTCGCGCGGGCGCGCCGCTTCGTCCGACGACGGTGAGGTCCCTTCCGCTCGCCTCCAGCAGCGGGGCGAGATGACTTCCGATGAACCCGTTTCCTCCTATCAGGCAGCAGCGCACTTGGGTCTCTGGAGCTCGATTTCTCGCGTAACCCGCCCGGGGATCCGAGTCTAACAGTTATATACTCGCTCCATCCGTCATGCTTCTGCGCCGGTTCCTCCCCCAGGGCAAGTCAGCTCGGCTCCTCGCCGAAGCGCAGCGGCTCCTCCAGGAGGGCGCGCTCGCCGAGGCCGACAAGGCCTGCACGGCGTGTGCGGAAGCCGCGGCCGCCGAGCGCGCCGCCGATCCGGAATTGCATTCCGGGCTTGCGGCGATCCTGGAGAAGCTGGGACAGTACGAGCGGGCCGCACGGCATTTCGGGCTCGCCCTCGACGCGCTTCCCCTCTCCGACCCGGGCCGGCCGCGCATGATGCTGCGTCTCGCCGCCTCGCTCCAGGATTGCAACAAGCAGGCGGAAGCCGAGGGCTGGTACCGCAAGATACTCGAGGTCGATCCCGGGAACCGCTCCGCTCTCCTGTGCCTCGCGGTGTTGCGCGAAGACGCCGATGTCGGCGAGGCGCGGGCATTGATGGACCGCTACATCGCGGCGGACGGCGGCGGTGCCGGCCGGCTGCGGCGCGCGCTGATGCTCCCGGTAATCTTCCAGTCGGGCGAGGAGATCGAATCGATCCGGGCGCGGCTCGACCGGGATCTGGACGAGATCCTTTCCCGCAAGCTCCCGCCGGTCGAGCATCCCGAGTTCGAAGTGGGCTCCACGCCGTTCAACCTCGCGTATCACGGACGCAACAATGCCGGGATGCTGCGAAAGGTCGCGCGCGCCTGCCGGTCGATGTACCCGGGACGGACCGAGTGCGCACCCCGGCCGCGCTCCGGCGGTCCGCTGCGGATCGGCTTCGTTTCCACCTACTTCCACGCGCACGCGGTGGGGCGCACGATGCACGGGCTCATCCGCGACCTTCCGCGCGAGAGCTTCCAGGTCCAGGTGTTCGCGATCGCCCCGCAGGCGGACGAGCTGGCCGAGGCGATACGCCGCAGCGCCGACCGCTACGTGCCGCTGCCGCGCGACCTGGATCGCGTCCGCGAGACGATCGACTCCGCGGCGCTGGACGTCGTGTTCTTCGCCGACATCGGCATGGATCCGCTCACCTACTTCCTCGCGTTCTGGAGGCTCGCCCCGGTCCAGATGGTGAGCTGGGGGCATTCCGTCACCAGCGGCATCGACACGGTCGACTACTATGTGTCTTCCGACGCCGTCGAGGCGCCGGGAAGCGAGCAGTACTACACCGAGACGCTGCTGCGCCTGCCGGGCTACTTCATGCCGCGGTATCGCCGGCCCGCGCTCAATGAGGCGCGCAAGTCGCGCGCCGAGCTCGGGCTGCCCGAGGGCA
This sequence comes from Burkholderiales bacterium, assembly GCA_035280025.1. Lineage (GTDB taxonomy): Bacteria > Pseudomonadota > Gammaproteobacteria > Burkholderiales > SG8-39 > VBDM01. The sequence continues at coordinate 1,908 of DATEGT010000255.1, forward strand.
AGCACCTGTACTACTGCCCTCAGAATCTGTTCAAGCTGCACCCCGACTTCGACGCGGCGATGAAGGCGATCCTCGAGCGCGACCCCCGCGCCGAGGTCCTGCTGGTGGAGTTCCTGCGAGCGGGAGTCAGGGAGCTGGTCTGCCGACGCTTCGCCCGGACCCTCGGCCCGCTTGCATCGCGGGTGCATTTCCTCCCTCGGATGACGCATCGCGACTACCTTCAGTACCTGGCCGCCGCCGACGTCATCCTCGACCCGTTTCATTTCGGCGGATGCAATTCGAGCTGCGATGCGCTCTCTCTGGGCGTTCCGGTCGTCACCCTGCCCGGCGCGCAGCTTCCGGGCAGATTTACGCTCGGCCTGTACAGGGAAATCGAGCTTGAGTCCTGCATCGCCGCCTCGCCCGAGCGGTACGTGGAGATCGCGCTGAAGCTGGGGCAGGACGCGGACTACCGGCGATCGGTGTCCGAGCAGATATCGTCGCGCTGCGCCCGCCTGTTCGACCGGCCCGACACCGGACAGGCCCTCGGGAGGGAGCTGATCCGCATCGCCGCGTCGGGCGGCCTTACAGGCCGATAGCCCGCAGGTCGAGCCGCTTCCCCCGCACCGGCGGGCACCAGAAATAGGCCCCCGTCACCGGCCGCGTAAACGCAAACAACGCGTCCACGATCCCGTCCTCGGCTCCCGCCATGCGCTTGAGCTGGGCGTCGAACGCGTCGAGCGATCTGCCGAAGGCGACGAAATTCAGCCCTGCACCCGTCGCGTCCGCCCACGGCATGGATCTGCGCCAGACGAAGGCCTGCGGGGCGAAGCTCTCCTGCGCGGTGCGCTTGACGTGCGCCGACGCGGGTGCCTTGTCGAGCTCCCTGTTGTCCCTTCTTCGGCGGCCGATACTGTTGTCCTGCTGCGCCTGCGCCATGGCGGCGAACGCGTCCAGGTCGTGCACCCACTGCTGCACGGCGACGAAGCTCGCACCCCCTCTTCCCGGGCGCTTGTCGCTCACGATCGCCGCCTCGACGGCCTTTTTCCCCTTGGGGTTCTCGGTGCCGTCCTCGTAGCCGGTCAGGTCCAGGCCGCGTCCGTACTTGAACGCGTCGATCGCGCCCGTGACCTCGAACGTGCTCGCGAGCATATGCTCGATCTCGCGCGCGCGCAGCAGGAGCTCGCCCCGGTCGTTCCCGCGAAGCCAGCACCACAGCGCGGCGGGCGTCGACGGCACCTCGACGCCGCGGCCGCGGTAGTGGGGAAACGGCTTGAGGCCGTCGATCTCCTTCTGCAGGGCAAACACGAGAAGCGCTCCGATCCCGACGACGCAGGCCTCGCCGTCCGCCGCGTCGGCGAGGGATTTCAGCTCGGTGCGCGGGCGCGCCCCCTGCTTGAGCGCGAAGGTGAGGTAGCGGGCGTGCGCCGGCAGCGCCGCGAGGATTCCGGGTTGCGGCTTCATCTGCGAAAGCTCCGGACGGCTTCGGATACGCTCGCCACCGGGACAATCTCGATGCCGTCGATTCTCTGCTTCGGCTGGTTGGCCTTGGGGATGATCGCACGGCTGAAGCCGAGCTTGGCGGCCTCCCTGAGCCGCTCTTGCCCGCGCGGGGCGGGCCGCACTTCGCCTGCGAGCCCCACCTCGCCGAACACCGCGAGCTTCCCGGGAATGGGCTTGTCGATGAGAGAGGAAACGATCGCGAGCACCACCGCCAGATCGGCCGCGGGCTCGGTGATGCGCACGCCGCCCACGGCGTTGACGAACACGTCCTGATCGTAGCACGCGATTCCCGCGTGGCGGTGAAGCACCGCGAGCAGCATCGCGAGCCGGTTCTGCTCCAGGCCCACGGTCAGGCGCCGCGGATTCGGGGCGTGCGCGGCATCGACCAGCGCCTGGATTTCGACGAGCAGGGGCCGCGTCCCTTCCTGCGTCACCAGCACGCAGGATCCGGGGACTTCTCCGATATGCTGCGACAGGAAGATCGCCGACGGGTTGGATACCCCGCGCAGGCCCTTGTCGGTCATCGCGAACACGCCGAGCTCGTTCACCGCCCCGAACCGGTTCTTGAAGGCGCGCACCAGCCGGAAGCTTTGGTGCGTGTCGCCCTCGAAGTAGAGCACCGCGTCGACGATATGCTCGACCACGCGCGGGCCGGCGATCGCGCCCTCCTTGGTAACGTGGCCCACCAGCACCACGACCGTACCGCTCGACTTGGCGTAGCGGGCAAGCTGCGCCACGCATTCGCGCACCTGCGAGACCGACCCGGGGGCGGAGGTCAGCTGCTCGGAGTACAGCGTCTGGATCGAATCGACGACGGCGATCTCGGGCTTGGCCTTCCCGAGCGTGGCGAGGATGCGCTCGAGCTGGATCTCGGCCAGCAGCTCGAGCCTGCCGGGATCGAGCGCGAGCCGCCTTGCTCGCAGCGCGATCTGCTCCACAGACTCCTCGCCGCTTACGTATACAGCCTTGCTCGAAGCGCTCATCGCGGCGAGCACCTGCAGCATCAGCGTCGACTTGCCCACGCCCGGGTCGCCGCCCAGGAGCACGACCTCGCCGGCGACGAAGCCGCCGCCGAGCGCCCGGTCGAGCTCCTCGATACCGCTGGCCATTCGCGGGACGTCCCGCGCGCTCACTTCCGACAGGCGCTTCAGCTCCGAGCTCTTCGCGACGCCGGCAAAACGGTGCCTGGACGCCGCTTCGGTCACGCCTTCCACGAGCGTGTTCCACGCGCCGCAGTGCGGGCACTGACCCTGCCACTTGGGCGACTCGCCGCCGCATTCGGTGCAAGCGTAGACGGTCTTCGGCTTGGCCATCACGCCGTCTCAGAGACCGGAACGCGCGGCGAAAGCGCGCAAAGGAGCTCATAGCTCACGGTGCCGGCGCTCTCCGCCACTTCGTCCGCGGAGAGACCTTCGCCCCAGAGCGTGACCGGCGATCCGACCGCCGCTTCCGGGATCCCGGTCAGGTCGGCGAACAGCATGTCCATCGCGACGCGCCCCACGGTGCGCGTCCGCTTGCCGCACACCAGGATCGGCGTGCCGAGAGGCGCATGGCGCGGATAGCCGTCGGCGTAGCCGCAGGCAACGATGCCGATGCGCATCGGCCCCGCCGCGGTAAAGGTGCAGCCATAGCCGACGCTGTCGCCCGCGCGAAGCTCACGCACCGCGATCAGCTCGCTCGACAGGGTCATGACCGGCTTCAACCCGAGCTCCAGCGCGCTTTCCTCCGCAAACGGCGAGCAGCCGTAGAGCATGATTCCGGGCCTGACCCAGTCCGCTTGCGCCTCGGGATAGCGCAGGATGGCGGCGGAATTGGCCAGGCTCCGCGGCAACTTCAGTCCCGCGGTCATCTCGCGGAACCGCTCCACCTGCCATTTCACGCCGCGTTCTCCGTCGGCGTCGGCGAAGTGGGTCGCCAGCGTGATTTCGCCCGCGCAGCGTGCAAGGCGCGCGAGCGCGTCGCGATGCTCGCCCATCGCGAAGCCGAGCCGGTTCATTCCGGTGTTCAATTTGAGATAGACGGGGATCTTCGAAGGCAAGCTCGCCTTCTCCAGCATCGCGAGCTGCTCCGCGTCGTGCACGACGGAGGTGAGCCCGTTCGCTGCGATCGTCCCGAGCTCGGCGGCCGAGTAGAAACCCTGCATCAGGAGAATCGGGCGCTTTTCCCCCGCATTGCGCAGCTCCAGCGCCGCCTCGAGCTCGATCAGCGCCAGGCCGTCGGCCGGCAGCGCGCGCGCCGCCCGAGCGAGGCCATGGCCGTAGGCGTTCGCCTTCACCACCGCCCAGACGCGCGAGCGCGGCGCCAGGCGCCTCGCGACGCCGAGGTTGTGGCGCAGCGCGGCGGCGTCGATGCGGGCTCGGATCGGGCGCATGGCGCGGCTATTCAACCATAAACTCCCCGCGGGCGTGGTATAAAGCGGCGCAGATTCCGGCATCCGGCGGCTCATGAATCGGACCTTCTACACCATCATGGCGGCGCAGTTCTTCAGCTCGCTCGCCGACAATGCCCTGCTGATCGCCGCGATCGCGCAGCTGCTGGAGCTCGACGGCCCGGCGTGGATGGTGCCGCTCCTCAAGTTCTTCTTCACGGTGTCCTACGTGGCACTGGCCGCCTTCGTGGGCGCATTCTCCGACGCCCTCCCCAAGGGCCGGGTGATGTTCATCACCAACACCATCAAGCTCGCCGGGTGCGTGATGATGTTCTTCACCGATTACGTGGAGTTCACCGGGATTCCCGGATACGTCCTGGTGCTCGCGGCGTACGCGGTCGTGGGGTTCGGCGCGGCCGCGTACTCCCCCGCCAAGTACGGCATCCTCACCGAGCTGCTGCCTGCCGAGAAGCTGGTCGCGGCCAACGGCTGGATCGAAGGCCTGACCGTCGCCTCGATCATCCTGGGCACCGTGCTCGGCGGCGCGCTGATCAGCCCGCACATCGCCTCGATGCTGCTCGCGATCGACGTGCCGCACATCGACACCGGAATCGAGACGCCCGCCGAGGCGGCGATCCTCGTCATCTCCGGGATCTACATGATCGCCGCCATCTTCAACCTGTTCATTCCCGACACCGGAGCGCGCTACGGCAGGCAGCAGACCAACCCGGTGCTGCTGATGCGCGACTTCTATTCCTGCCTCGTGATGCTGTGGAAGGACAAGCTCGGACAGATCTCGCTCGCGGTGACCACGCTTTTCTGGGGCGCCGGCGCGACGCTGCAGTTCCTGGTGCTGCAATGGGCGGCGGTGCATCTGGGCCTGCCGCTCGACAGGGGCGCGATCCTGCAAGGCGTCACGGCGGTCGGCGTGGCTCTGGGTGCGGTGCTGGCGGGGCGGTTCATCTCCCTCAGGCGCTCTGTCGACGTGCTGCCTGCGGGCGTGGCGATGGGCGCCGTCGTGATGTTCATGATCTTCGTGTCAAGCATGCCGCTGGTCTACATCCTGCTGATCGTCATCGGCATGATGGCCGGCTTCTTCGTCGTGCCCATGAACGCGCTGCTGCAGCACCGCGGCTACGTCCTTCTCTCGGCGGGACATTCGATCGCGGTGCAGAATTTCAACGAGAACATCTCCATCCTGGTGATGCTCGCGATCTATTCGGCGATGATCAAGGCGTCGCTCTACATCAACACCATCATCCTGGCGTTCGGATCGTTCGTCGTGATCACGATGTTCGCGGTGATCCTGCGCCACCGCCACAACCAGTCGAAAGGCGATTCCCTGCACCTGATCGGGATGAAGACATCCCCCCGGCGCGGCCATCCTTGAATTCGCCTCCCCGCGCCCCCAAGTCGTCACGATCATGGGCGCGCATCTACCCGACGAAGTCCTGCTCGACGCTTACTCGTCCGCCGTTGTGTCGGCCTCCGAGCGCGTCGGCCCGGCGGTGGTGCACATCGAGGTCGAGGTTCTGCAGTCGAAAGGCGCCGAGGCCCGCCGCGGGACCGGCTCCGGATTCGTATTCACTCCCGACGGGTTCATCCTGACGAACAGCCACGTGGTGCACGGCGCCCGCCGCATCCGCGTGAGCTTCGCCGACGGGGCGAGCCGGGACGCCGACCTCGTCGGCGACGATCCCGACACCGACGTCGCCGTGATCCGTGTCGCCGGGCACCACCTCCCTACGGCCGAGCTTGGGAGCTCGCGCAGCCTTCAGGTCGGGCAGCTGGCGATCGCGATCGGCAATCCCTACGGCTTCCAGCACACCGTGACCGCCGGCGTGGTGAGCGCGCTCGGCCGCAGCCTGCGCTCAATGACCGGCAGGCTGATCGACGACGTCATACAGACCGATGCCGCGCTCAATCCCGGAAACTCGGGCGGCCCGCTGGTGAACTCCCGGGGCGACGTGATCGGCGTAAACACGGCGATCATTCCCTTCGCGCAGGGAATCTGCTTCGCCACCGCGATCGACACCGCGACCTGGGTGGTCGAGCAGCTGCTGCGCTTCGGGCGCGTGCGCCGCGGCTATATCGGCGTGGCCGGCGCGACGATAGCGCTCTCCCGCCGCGCGCAGCGCTTTCACGGCCTGGGCGCCGGCGCGGGCGTGCGCGTCGAATCGCTCGAGCCCGGGGGCGCGGCCGAGCGCGCCGGCGTCGAGCAGGGAGACGTGATCATCGGCTACGACGGCGAGGAAATCGCCGGGGTCGACGCGCTGCACCGCCTGCTCAGCGAGGAGCGCATCGGCAAGGCGACCCGGGTGACGCTCCTGCGCCGCGCGCAGAAGCTCGATCTGCCGATCCAGGCCGCGGAGATGCCCGCGCGGCCCTGATCAGAGCACGACGGGCTTGTCCGGCAGCTCGTTGCGCTCGTCACCCGAAGGCGGAAAGTGCTCGGCGAGGAGATCGCTGACGGCGCGTAATCCGATCACCGCGCCGCGCTCGAATTGCCCGCGCGCGAACTCCTGCTGCATCTCGCCGCAGATCGCCTCCCACGCTGCGGTCCCGACCTTGGAGTGGATGCCGCGGTCGGCGACCAGCTCGACGCGCCGGTCCGCGAGCAGCAGATAGATCAGAACCCCGGCGTTGTGCTGCGTGTCCCACATGTGCAGGCGACCGAACCAGCCGATCGCGCGATCGCGCGATCCGACCCCGCGCGCGAGATCCGAAAGCGGCAGCGAGGCTTCGACGGCGAGGCGCACCTGCCCTCCGTGCCGCCGCTCCTCCTCCCCTATCGCTTTCTCGATCGCACGCATGGCCTCGGGCGGGAAGGCGCGCGCGACCGAAAGGTGATCGGTGAGGAGATGGCGGAGAAGGCGCTTGAATTTCATTCGTCACCAGCTGCCCGAGGCGCCGCCGCCACCGAAGCTCCCGCCTCCGCCGCTGAAACCCCCGCCGCCACTGAAGCCGCCGCTGCTGCCGAAGCCACCGCCTCCCCAGCCCCCGCCGCTCGTCCATCCCCCTCTACGGCTCGCCATTCCGTTGACGAGCGCGACGAAGAATCCGATCAGCCCGCCGATCAGGGCGAACGCGACCACGCCCACAGCGAACCAGACGATCGCGCCGACGATCGCGCCGGAGGTCGCCGCGCCCGCGACGCGCCCCAGGACGCGCCTGAAGATCGCATCGCCCACGAGGAGCACGACGAACAGCCAGATGATCGTATGGACGTCGATACCCGTGAAATCCACCTGACGTGCGCGGGGCGCCGGCAGCGGCTCCCCTTCGATGAGCTTCATGAGCGCGTCGGTGCCCGCGGAAACGCCGCCGTAGAAATCGCCCGACTTGAAGCGCGGCGCGATCACGTCGCTGACGACGCGCTTGGCGATCGCGTCGGGGATCGCGCCTTCGAGCCCGCGCCCGACCTCGATGCGCAACTTGCGGTCGTTCTTGGCGACGACGAGGATCACGCCGTCATCGACGCGCTCCCGCCCGATCTTCCAGGCTTCGGCGAGGCGGATCGAGAACTGCTCGATGGTCTCGGGCTGGGTGGAGGGAAGCAGCAGCACCGTGACCTGGCTCCCGTTCGCGCGCTCGAACGCGCGCAGGCGCCCCTCGAGCGCCTCGACCTGGGAGCCGGAGAGCGTCCCGGTGACGTCGATGACCCGCGCCGAGAGCGGCGGAATGGCGACCTCGGCGGCCGCGGGCAGCGCCGCGAGCAGCGCGGCGCCGGCCGCGATCGAAGCGAGCCAGCGTCTGAGCATCGGAGCCTACTTCTTTCCGAAATCGACCGTCGGCGGCTTCGCGATCGCCTTCTCGTCCTCGACAGCGAAATTGGGCTTCGCCTGGTAGCTGAACATCATTGCGGTGAGGTTCGAGGGAAACTGCCGGATCAGCACGTTGTATTCCTGAACGGACTTGATGTAGCGGTTGCGCGCGACCGCGATGCGGTTCTCGGTGCCTTCGAGCTGCGCCTGGAGGTCGCGGAAGTTCGCGTCGGACTTGAGCTGCGGATAGTTCTCGGCGACGACGAGGAGGCGCGACAGCGCCTGTGTCATCTGCGCCTGCGCCTCCTGGAACTTGCGGAACGCCGCCGGGTCGTTGATCAATTCCGGGGTCGCCTGGATGCTCCCCACGCGAGCGCGCATTTCGGTCACCTGGGTCAGAACCTGCTGCTCCTGCGCGGCGAATCCCTTGACCGTGTTGACGAGGTTGGGAACGAGGTCGCTGCGCCGCTGGTACTGGTTGAGCACTTCGGACCACGCAGCCTTGACCTGCTCGTCTCCCCGCTGGATGTCGTTGTAGCCGCAGCCCGACAGGGCCGTTGCCGCGAGAATCATGGAAGCCGCCCAGAGTTTGCGCATACGTTTCTCCCGAGTTGCGATGGCGCCTAGATGGAGGTCGGAGGCGCGATTACAAGGCCGCGATCGCGCGCCGCGCGAAGCACAGGTCCTCCCAGGCCTTGGCCTTGTCGGGCAGGTTGCGCAGCAGGTACGCCGGATGGTAGGTCACGATGAGCGGAACGCCCTGGTAGCGGTGCAGCCGCCCGCGCAGGCTCGCGATGCTCGCTTCGGTCCCGAGCAGCGTCTGCACCGCGAACCGGCCCATCGCCAGGATCAGCTTCGGATTGATCAGCTCGAGCTGGCGCAGCAGGTGCGGCGCGCATTGCGCGACCTCGAAGGGCTCGGGGTTGCGGTTGCCCGGAGGCCGGCACTTGAGCACGTTGCAGATGTAGACGTTCTCGCCGCGCTTCAGGCCGATCGCGGCGAGCATGTTGTCGAGAAGGCGGCCCGCCTGCCCGACGAAAGGCTCGCCGCGCTGGTCTTCCTCCGCGCCCGGCGCCTCGCCGACCAACATCCAGTCGGCGTCCTCGTCGCCGACGCCGAACACCGTCTGCGTGCACGTCTTGCGCAGCCCGCAGGCCTCGCAGCCCTTCACGGCCGACTTCAGGTCCGGCCAGTCCATCTTCAGGATGCGGCCCGCGCGGTCGTCGGCGAGGTCGAGCTTGACGCTTCCGGTGAGTCCCGGAACCGGATCGAAACGCCGCGTCGCCGGTCGCGCCGGAGCGGGCGGATCGACGGGCGCCGCCGGCGGCTCGCGCCGGCCCCGCAGGCGCCACACGGGGCCGAGCCCCATCTCGCGGAGATAGACTTCGCGGCGGCCGGTCACAGGTCGAGTGCCAGCACGAGCGCGTCCTCGCGCCCCTTGCGCGCGGGATAGTAGCCGCGGCGCACGCCGATCTGCCTGAAGCCGTAGCCTGCGTACAGGTGCTGCCCGACTTCGTTGGTCGGACGGACCTCCAGGAACAGCACCTTCGCCTTCTGCTCGCGCGCCGCCTGCACCACGTTGTGCAGCAGCCCGCGCCCGTGCCCGCGGCGCTGCCAGCCGGCGGCGACGCTCAGGTTGAGCAGATGCCCCTCGCCTGCAGCGAGCATCAGCACCGCATAGCCGATCACGCGCCTGCCTTCGCGCACCACCCAGCAGGCGTACCCGGCTCGCAGCGAATCGCGGAAATTGCCGAGGGTCCAGGGAAATTCATAGAGGTTTTCCTCGATCTCGAGCACCGAGCGGAGATCGCTCTCCCGCATCGGCTCGAACCCCGCCGGGCGCAGCACAGCGCTCATGCGCGCTCGCTCGTCTTCTGCGCCACCTTGTCGCGCAGGTACACGGGCACGGCCGTGGCCGCGTCCTTCGCTTCGCCCGCGGCGAACCGCGGCATCGCGAGCTGGAGGACGGCGCGTGCGCTCGGCGAAGCGTCGGGGCGGACGGCGAAGACGCGCTCGCCGAGCCGGGCCGCGAGGCGGTCGCGATGCGCGGCGAACCCGTCCCCGCATGCGATCCAGTCCCGCCCCGGAGGAACCGGCACCGCGTCGGGCTTGCACAGCCCCGGTGCGTGGATTTCCTCCCATGCTTCGCCGGCCCTGACGTACGCCGCGTGGTACACCTCGCCCATGTGTGCGTCGATGCAAGCGATGACCTTTTCGGCCCCCGACTCTCCCGCGGCCTGCTGGGCCAGGGAGAGCAGCGACCCGACGCCCAGCACCCCGATCCCGCGGGCAAGCGCGAGTCCCTGGGTCACTCCGGCCGCGATCCGCAGGCCCGTGAACGATCCCGGTCCCGCCCCGTACGCGATGCCTTCGATCTGATCGACGCCGAGCTGCGCCTGGGCGAGCAGCTCCTCGATCATGCCGAGCACCTTTTCCGCCTGGTGCTGGAGCGCGGGCTCGCTCCGGGCGTAGAGCGCTCGACCGCGGCTCGCGGCCACCGAGCAGGAAACGGTCGAGGTGTCGATCGCCAGCAGATTCATGCGCCGAATTCTAGCGGATCGGACACGTTCGAGGTCCTTGACGCAGCCTGCGTCTGCAACCATCATTCGGCTAGTCGTCGAAACAACATTTCCCGGAGGAGACGCCATGTCGCGCTTGCCGATTTTCGCCGCGCTGTGCCTTTTCGCGGGGGCCGCTACGGCGCAGGACGCCTATCCCAGCCGCCCGGTCACGATGGTCGTGGCGTTCCCGCCCGGCGGCGTCGCCGACATCACCGCGAGGCCTACGGCCATCGCCATGGAAAGAGTGCTGAAGCAGCGCGTCATCATCGAGAACAAGCCGGGAGCGGCCGGAGCGACCGGCAACGCCTACGTCGCCCGCTCGAAGCCCGACGGCTATACGCTTCTCATGGCGCTGTCCTCGATCTCGGTGATCCCCGAGGCGGAGCGCCTGCAGGGCCACAAGCCGCCTTACGAGCTCTCCGAGCTCGCGCCGATCGCGCTGATCTCGGCCGACCCCGTCGTGCTGGTTGTGCGCGAGGACGCGCCCTGGAAGACCGTCAAGGATTTCGTCGGCGACGCGAAGGAGCGTCCCGGAAAGATAAGCTACAGCTCTTCGGGCATCTTCGGCGCGCTGCACATGCCGTACACGCTCCTCGAGCACGCCACCGGCATCACGCTGTGGCACGTGCCGTACAACGGCGGCGGGCCCGCGGTGCAGGCTCTGCTCGGGTCGCAAGTGGACTCCACCGTCGGCGGGCCGGCGGCGATGATCGGCCAGATCAAGGGCGGCCGGCTGCGCCCGCTCGCGAGCTTCGGGGGCAAGCGGCTCGCATCGCTTCCCGACGTGCCGACCCTGAAGGAGCTGGGCATAGACGCCGAGTACTACATCTGGGCGGGAATCATGATCCCGGCGGGGACGCCGTCGGCGGTGCAGCAGAAGCTGCGCGACTCGGTGCGCCAGGCGGTGCAGGATCCCGATTTCCGCACCGCGATGGCGAAGGTCGAGACGCCCGTCAGCTATCTCGACGCGCCCGAATTCCGCAAGTACTGGGACGAGGACGCGAAGAAGCTCGCCGAGGCCGTGAAGCGCGTGAAGATCGTCGAGCAGAAGAAATAGGACGCGATGGCTGCGGCGCAAGGCAAGGTCATCATCACCTGCGCCGTCACCGGCGCGATCCACACGCCGACGATGTCGCCGCATCTTCCGGTCACCCCGGAAGAGATCGCCGAAGGCGCGATCGGCGCGGCCGAGGCCGGCGCGGCGATCGTGCACCTGCACGCGCGCGAGCCCGCCGACGGACGGCCGACGCAGGACCCGGCGATGTTCATGCGCTTCCTGCCGGCGATCAAGGCGGCCTCGAACGTGGTCATCAACCTCACCACCGGCGGCGCCCCGACGATGACGGTGGAAGAGCGGCTGCAGCCCGCGCTCAAGCTCAAGCCCGAGGTGGCCTCGCTCAACATGGGCTCGATGAACTTCGGCCTGTACGAGATGCTCGGCCGCTACAAGGAGTGGAAGTACGACTGGGAGAAGCCCTACCTCGCGGGCTCGGACGAACGCATCTTCAAGAACACCTTCCGCGACATCGCCTACATTCTCGAGTCCTGCAGCGGCAACGACACGCGCTTCGAGGTGGAGTGCTACGACATCGGCCACCTCTACACCGCCGCGCATTTTCTCGACCGCAAGCTCATCCGCCCGCCGCTCTTCATCCAGTCGGTGTTCGGCATCCGCGGAGGCATCGGCCCGCATCCCGAGGACGTGATGCACATGAAGCGCACCGCCGATCGCCTGTTCGGCGACGCCTACCTCTGGTCGGTGCTCGGCGCCGGCCGCAACCAGATGTTCGTCGCCGCGATGTCGGCGGTGACGGGCGGAAACGTGCGCGTGGGCCTCGAGGACAGCCTGTGGCTGGGGCGAGGCACGCTCGCGAAGAGCAACGCCGAGCAGGTCGCGAAGATTCGCCGCATCCTCGAGGAGCTCGGCCTCGCGGTCGCCACGCCCGACGAGGCGCGACAGATGCTGAAGCTCAAGGGCGGCCGCAACGTCGGATTCTGAGATGAAGCGCTACAAGATCGCGGTCATTCCCGGCGACGGCATCGGCAAGGAGGTGATGCCCGAGGGCGTGCGCGTCGTCGAGGCGGCCGGGCGCAAGTTCGGCATCGAGATCGACTGGGACGAGTATCCGTGGAGCTGCGAGTACCGCGCCAGGCACGGGCGCATGATGCCCGAAGACGGCCTGGCGACGATCCGCCGCCACGACGCCGTGTTCTTCGGCGCGTGCGGATTTCCCGGCGTGCCGGATCACGTTTCGCTGTGGGAGCTGCTCGTTCCCATGCGCCGCGGCTTCGACCTGTACGTGAACCTGCGGCCGGTGCGCCTCATGCCCGGGATCCAGTCTCCGCTGGCCGGGCGCAAACAGGGCGACATCGACTTCTGGGTGGTGCGCGAAAACACCGAGGGCGAGTACTCGGCGATCGGCGGAAGGATCTTCGAGGGCACCGAGCGGGAGTCGGTCGTGCAGCAGAGCACCTTCACCCGCCACGGCACCGACCGCATCCTCAAGTACGCGTTCGAGCTGGCGAAGAGCCGGCCGAAGAGACATCTCACCTCGGCGACAAAATCGAACGGCATCTCGATCACCATGCCCTACTGGGACGAGCGCGTGCGCGCGATGGCGGCGCAGTACCCCGACGTGAAGACCGACCAGTACCACATCGACATCCTCACCGCGCACTTCGTGCAGCACCCGGACTGGTTCGACGTGGTGGTCGGGTCGAACCTCTTCGGCGACATCCTCTCGGATCTCGGACCGGCGTGCACCGGCACCATCGGCATCGCCCCCTCGGGCAACATCAACCCGGAGCGCAAATTCCCCTCGGTGTTCGAGCCGGTGCACGGCTCGGCGCCCGACATCTACGGCAAGAACATCGCCAACCCGGTCGGGCAGATCTGGTCCGGAGCGATGATGCTTGACCACCTGGGACACAAGGACGCGGGCGGCGCGATCGTGCGCGCCATCGAGCGCGTGCTCACCGAAGGCCCGCGCACGCGCGACATCGGCGGCACGGCGTCGACCACCGAGGTCGGAAAGGCGATCGCGGCTGCGCTGTAGCGCGGAAGGGACTCAGCGCTGGTTCTGGTTCGGGTTCGGCCGGCCGCCGTAGATGTCGCGGCCGTGGTCGGCGACGTCGCGCCGCAGCTGGCGGCGCTGCTCCGGAGTCATGCGCGCGTCGCGGTTCGCGTCGCGCTGCTGCTGCCTCATGTCGCGCGCGGGCACCTGCTGAGGAGACGTCGGGCGCCCGGGTCCGGCGTGCCGGCCCCCGCCCTGGGAATGCTGGGCCGAAGCCGCGAACGGAACGAGGGCGAGCGCGAGCGCGCCGGCGACGGCGAGCAGGACTCCGGCGATCCGCTCCTCTCTTCGCATTTTCGTTCCTCAGGCACCGGCGTTTACATTAGGCCCCGTTTGTAAGGCATTTGCGACGTCGGCGCGGTCGATTGTAACAACTTGTTTCGGCGCTTCCCCACGCAACGCGCCGTTACGCTCGCGCTGCAGCCTCTCGGGGCTACGGGTTACGATACGCCGGTGACCGAGCCCAAGACAAGAATTCTCGTCGTCGACGACGATCTGCGCCTACGCGACCTGCTCCAGCGCTACCTCGCCGAGCAGGGCTTCGGCGTGCACACGGTCTCCGACGCCCCGGGGATGGACAAGCTGCTCGCGCGCGAGCGCGTGGATCTGCTGGTGCTCGACCTGATGCTCCCGGGCGAGGACGGGCTGTCGATCTGCCGCAGGCTGCGCGGCGGGAAGAACGCCGTTCCCATCATCATGCTCACGGCCAAGGGCGAGGACGTCGACCGCATCGTCGGCCTCGAGATGGGTGCCGACGACTACCTGCCCAAGCCCTTCAACCCGCGAGAGCTGGTGGCGCGCATCAACGCCGTGCTGCGCCGGCGGGCCGCGCCGCTGCCTCCGGGCGCCCCGGCGGTCGAGCCCGAGAAGGTCAGCTTCGGGAACATGACGGTAAACCTCGCGACGCGCACCCTCGACCGCGACGGGCAGTCGATCTCGCTGACCACCGGCGAGTTCGCCCTGCTCAAGGTGCTGGTCACCAACCCCAGAACACCCTTGTCGCGCGACAAACTGATGGAGCTCGCGCGCGGGCGCGAATATGAGGTGTTCGATCGCTCCATCGACGTCCAGGTCTCGCGCCTGCGCAAGCTCGTCGAAAAGGATCCGGGACATCCCGCATACATCCAGACCGTCTGGGGCTTCGGCTACGTCTTCGTGCCCGACGGCGAGCTGCAGTGACGCTGTGGCCGCGGTCGCTACTGTGGCGCACGTTCCTGCTGCTCGCGGCGCTGGTGGTGGCGACCCTGGCCGGCTGGTTCCAGATCTTCCGAGCTTACGAGGTCGAGCCGCGCGCCCGCCAGATCTCTCAGAACCTGATCAGCATCGTCAACCTGACGCGCTCGGCGCTGGTCAATTCCCAGCCTGAGCTGCGGCGCGAGCTGCTCTCCGACCTGGCCGAGCGCGAGGGCATCCAGGTCTATCCGTCCGACCCTGGCGAGAACCTCGCACCCCCCGTCGACGAGGCGGTCCAGAACCTCGTGCGCGATCTCGTGCGGCGGCAGCTCGGCGAGGACACGCGCTTCGCGAGCGAGCGCGAGGGCAAGCCCGGATTGTGGCTCTCTTTCCATATCGACGATGATGAGTACTGGCTGAGGATCCCGCGCAGGCGCGTCGAGCGCGAGATAGCGCTGCGCTGGCTGGGCTGGGGCGTGCTCGCTCTCGCGCTGTCGCTGCTCTCCGCCTACTTCATCGTGTCCCGCCTCAACCGCCCCTTGCGCGCGCTCGCCACGGCCGCAAGCGCCATCGGCAAGGGCAAGACGCCCGAAGCGCTCGCCGAGTCCGGCCCCGAGGAGATCCGCACGCTGTCGCGCGCCTTCAACGAGATGTCCGCGGATCTCGCGCGCCTGGACGCCGACCGCGCCTTGATCCTCGCCGGCGTGTCGCACGACCTGCGCACGCCGCTGTCGCGGCTGCGGCTCGGCCTGGAGATGAGCGGCGCCGAGGCCCTGCTCAGGGACGGAATGACCGCGGACATCGAGGAGATGGACCGGATCATCAACCAGTTTCTCGACTTCGCGAGGACCGACGGCGGTGAGCCGATGCAGCGGGCCGATCTCGCCGCGATCGCCGCGGAGGTCGCCGATCATTACCGGCGGCACGGCCGTTCCGTCGCGACCGAGCTCGAGCCGGTGCCGGAGTTCCCCCTGCAGGCGATGGCGATGCGGCGAGTCGTGCTGAACCTCGTGGACAACGCGCTGCGCTACGGCGAGAAGGACGTCGGCATCTCGGTGCGCCGCGACGTCGGCGGCGTGCGGCTCGAAGTGACCGACCGCGGTCCGGGCATCCCCGCCTCCGAAGTCGAGCGCCTGAAGCGGCCCTTCACCCGGCTCGAGGTCGCGCGCAGCGACAAAGGCGGGGCGGGCCTGGGCCTGGCCATCGTCGAGCGCGTGGTGCGCGCACATCGCGGCAGCCTCGGGCTCCTCGAGCGCACCGGGGGCGGCTTGATCGTCGAGATCCGGCTTCCGGCCTCCTGAAAGCTCCGCCGGCGACGCCGCGCAGGCGGTCTCGGGTACACTTCGCATTCCAAGGGGGTCCCGAAGATGAAGAAATTGCTTGCCGCTCTGTGCCTTGTCGCCGCGCCCGCGGCCTTCGCCCAGCTCTGCCCGGAGAGGAATCTGCTCTACTGGCAGGCCTTCCCGGCCGGGGGCGAATCCGACATTTCCGCAAGGCATCAACAGCTGGTGCTGAAGAAGAAATGCCCGTCGATCGAGACCATCATCCAGTACAAGCCCGGCGTCGGCGGCGCCGTGATGTGGAACCAGCTGAACTCGCTGCCGGGCGACGGGCTCAACGTGGTCGGCATCAATCTTCCGCACATCGTGCTTGCGCCGTTCGAGGGCCAGGTGCAGTACAAGACCGAGGACATCACGCCGACGTACTGGTTTCACTACACGCCGGACGCGCTGATCGTGCCCGAATCGAGCCCGATCAAGTCGTTCCAGGATTTCGTCAAGGCGGCCAAAGCCGACCCGGGCAAGATCACCCTCGGAGGCTCGGGGATCAACTCGGCGAACCACGCCGCGCACGAGCGCCTCGACTCCGAGTTCGGGATCAAGACGCTGTACATCCCCTACAAGGGCACGGGCGACATGACCGTCGCCATCGCCGGCGGCCACATCAACGGGGCGATGGGCTACTCGGCGTTCGCCATCAACAACAAGGGCAAGGTGCGCGCCCTCGCGGTGGCGATGGACACGCGCCACCCGATGCTGCCCGACACGCCGACGTTCAAGGAGCTCGGCGTGAACTGGGTCGACGGCGCATTCCGCGGCATCGGCATGCCCAAGTCCACGCCTCCCGCGCTGCGCAAGCGCATGTCGGACCTGTGGGCGTCGCTGAACAACGATCCGGAGATGAAGGAGCTCGCCGCCAGGAGCGGCTTCGAGCTGGTCAACGTCGGCGTGGATCACATGGACGCCTTCATGAAGGAGCGCATCAAGGTCTATACCGGAGTCGCCAAGCGCATGGGGCTGGCCAAGTGAGGCCCGGCCCGGTCCGGGCGAGCATCTTGTGCCAGAATGTGGCGTTTGCCGTTTCCCGGGGACGGCCATAAGCAAAAGAACGCGCAGAACCAGGAACAGAGGGGAGATCCACGCATGAATCGCTCGTGCGCGTCCCTGCTGCACGGAAGCATCCTCGCGCTCGCCGCAGCGTGCGCCTTGCAGTGCGCCCGCGACGTCCGGGCCCAGACCAGCCCTCCCCCCGGCAAGGCCCTGGTTATCCTTTATCGCGCCGACAAGCAGCCCGTGGCGGCAAGGGTGCCGGTCATCGCGAACGCGGACCGCCTGGGCAGCATCGGCAACGGCGAGCACGTGAACGCCGTCGTCAATCCCGGCCGGACCTTTCTGCGCGTCGGCGACCGCATCCTGACGACGCTCGCGATCCAGACCAGCGCAAACCGGACTTCCTACGTTCTCATCGAGGCCGTTCCCGGACTGACGCCGGTGCGGGTGGAGATGCGCGAGATGACCGAAGCTTCGGCCCGCCGCGCCCTGGCGCAGAGCCGGCCCGCGGGCGGTGGAACGGCGGCCGCGGCGCCCCTCGCTCCTGCGCCGCGTGCCGCTGCCGCGGCTCCCGCGGTGGCTGCCGCCGCGTCCCGGACCGCTCCGCTCCCACCCGCCGCCGCCAAGCCTAAGCCCGCTCCTCCACCGCCGCGCCAGTCGACTATCGCACGGGAGCCGGTAGCCGCAGAGGAGGAAGAGGAGGATGCCGAGGCGGAGCTGCACCGGTGGCGTTTCGCGATCATTCCAAAGGCCGGCGTCGTCAAGCTCGCCACGACGAGCCAGACGCTCGGCGGCGTCCAGGCTTCGTACGACAAGACTTCCAAGCCGGCGCTGGGACTGGAGCTGGAGTTCCGGCACCTGCGCGGATTCGCGGTGGGCGCCGAGGTGCTCTACTACAAGAACGATCTCACCGTGCCCGGGGCGGCGCTTGCCGGAGACCAGACCGTATTCGGCGCGATGTTCAACGGGAAGTACTACTTCGGCGGCGAGTCGGGGAGGTTCCACCCGTTCCTCGGCGCCGGGGTCGGTTTCTCTTCCGCGAAGTTCGGCGGCGACTTCCAGGGAAGCGCGAGCGGCCCCGCGTTCCAGGGCATGCTGGGCGTCGACTACCGCTTCGGCGACATCGGCGTCTACCTCGAGTACAAGTACCTGAGCTCGACCGCCTCCGACAGCGCCAACCAGAAAATCAAGACCGGCGGCTCGGGCATCCTCGCCGGCATGAGCATCGCCTTCTGAGCCTCTAGCTCGCGGGCTTCCACGAGCTCAGGATCTCGTAGCGGCCTCCGCCCGGCTGCGAGCGCGCAAGCGCAAAACCCTCCACTTCCCAGCGGATCGGCTCCAGCGCGGGCATCTCCGCGGGCTCCCGCGCGTCGCGCAGCAGCGTGACATGCGCGGCGAACGGCTTGGAGTCGAAGCCGATTCCCGAGCGCGCGAGGGCATCACGCAGATCCAGGGCCAGATGCTCGAGGCCCGCCGGCACCGCGGAGGCACCCGCCCAGACGATGCGGTTGCTCTTCCAGAATCCGGGTCGGTCGAGCACCAGCGCCGCCGGACGCGGCGCTACCGCGCTCGCGGCGCGCTCGAGGGCGGCCATCCGGCCGGATTCGACCGGGCCGAGAAAGGCGAGCGTGAGATGCAGATTCGGCGGCGGCGTGGGCCGGCCTCCGCACAGAGATCGCAGCTCGCGCGACCAGCGGACCAGCTGCGCGCGCACCCTTTCGGCGGGCCACAGCGCGAAGAACAGCCTCACACGAGAAACGGCTCGGCACGCCGCGGATCGGACGGACCCGCGGCGGGAACGAGCAGGGCGATCGCCTCGGCGGCAATGCCTTCTCCGCGCCCGATCGCGCCGAGGCGCTCGGCGGTCTTGGCCTTCACGTTGATGCGGTCCGCGGGAACGCCGAGATCGGCCGCGAGGTTGGCGATCATGGCGCCGATGTGGGGCGCCATCTTGGGAGCCTCGGCATGGATGGTCGCGTCCAGATTGGCGATGGAGAAGCCGCCTTTGCGGACCTTCGCCGCGACCTCGCGCAGGAAGACGCGGCTGTCGGCGTCCTTGTATCGCGGATCGCTGTCCGGAAAGTGCCGGCCGATGTCGCCGAGGGCCGCCGCGCCGAGCAGCGCGTCGCAGACCGCGTGGACGAGGACGTCGGCGTCGGAGTGCCCGGCGAGCCCCCTGTCGAAGGGGATGGTGACGCCGCCGACGACGAGCTTGCGCCCCTTCACCAGCGCATGCACGTCGAAGCCCTGCCCGATTCTCACGCGGCGCGGCTCCCCAGGATGCGTTCGGCGATCCGGAGATCCGACGCGAAAGTGACCTTGATGTTCTCGGTGCTGCCCTCGACCAGCCTGGGCCTGCGGCCAAGCGCTTCGACCGCGGCCGCTTCGTCCGTGACGTGCGGAGCATCGCGCAGGGCTTTCATCAGCATGCCGTGGCGGAACATCTGCGGCGTCTGCGCCTGCCACAGGTGATCGCGCGGCTCGGTTTCCAGGATGCGCCGCTCGTCGTCGGCGCGCTTCAGGGTATCGGACACGGGGATCGCGAGTATTCCCCCGACTTCGTCGCTCCCGGCTTCCTCGATCAGCCGCCGCAGCTCGGCGCTGCCCAGGCAGGGCCTCGCCGCGTCGTGCACCAGCATCCAGTCGTTGGGATCGACCGCGCTCGCCGCGGCCACCAGGCCATTCAGCACGCTGTCCCTGCGGCTCGCCCCGCCGCAGTACAGAGGCGCGATGCGTTCGCCGAACGCGCTCCAGTCGTGCTTGCGGAACTCGTGGTCGCCCGCGGCGAGCACCACGAACACCACCTCCACCTGCGGCGCGGCGAGCAGGCGCTCGACCGCGTGGTGCAGCATCGGCTTCCCTGCGAGCCGCTGATATTGCTTGGGTTGCTCGAGCCCGAAGCGGGACCCCGAACCGGCGGCAGGGACGAGGCCGAAGAAGCGCGCAGTCATCGGCCAAGTTCCTGAAATAGGAGGGGATTCGACACGATACAATTATAGCCGCTTGCACGAGATGAACGCCGTCGCAGTCCCCGAAGAGCGCAGCCGCGAGGACGGCGCTCGCCTGCACGGCTCGAGCGACGCCCTGGCGCTCGCGCGCCTCGCGCAGGGCTCGCCGCCGACGGCAGTGTTTTGCGCGCGCGCCACCGAGGCGCAGCGGCTGAAGGATGAGATCGCCTGGTTCGCGCCGCAGCTCTCCGTGGCTCTCCTGCCGGACTGGGAGACCCTGCCTTACGATCACTTCTCGCCGCACCACGACCTGGTGTCGGAGCGGCTGGCGACGCTGTACCGCATCATGCGGGAGGACTTCGACCTCGCTCTCGTTCCCGCTGCGACCGCCCTCGCGCGCCTGGGACCGCCTTCGTATCTCGCCGGCCACAGCTTCTTCCTGAAGGCGGGCGAGTCGCTCGACCTCGCCGCGCTCCGGTCGCAGCTCGCGCTCGCCGGCTACAGCCACGTGACGCAGGTGGTCGCGCCGGGCGAGTTCTGCGTCCGGGGGGGCCTCGTCGATCTCTTCCCCATGGGCAGCGCGCTTCCCTACCGGATCGATCTCCTGGACGCCTCGATCGAGTCCATACGCAGCTTCGATCCCGACTCGCAGCGCACGCTCTACAAGGTCCCGGAGATCCGCCTGCTCCCCGCGCGCGAGTTTCCCATGGACGAGGCCGGGCGCAACACCTTCCGCCGCGGCTTCCGCGAGCGCTTCGAAGGCGACCCGACGAAGCGCTCGCTCTACAAGGACGTGAGCAACGGCGTCGCCCCCGCGGGGATCGAGTACTACCTGCCGCTGTTTTTCGAGGAGACCGCGACGCTCTTCGACTACCTGCCGAAGAACGCCACGGTCTGCATGCACGGGAGCGTGCACGAGGCGCACACCGAGTTCCTGCGCGACGCCCACAACCGCCACCAGCTCCTCGCCGGCGACCGCTCGCGGCCGCTCCTCGCGCCCTCCGAGATCTTCATCGACGCCGAGGACTTCTTCACCCGGGCCAAGTCCTTCGCCCGAGCCGGCCTCGACGCGATGCAGGCATCGGCGCTTCCCGACATCGCGGTCGAGCGGCGCGCCGCGGATCCTCTTCACCGGCTCAAGGCGTTTCTCGCCGAGACGCCGGGCCGCGTGATGCTGCTCGCCGAGTCCCCGGGCCGGCGCGAGACGCTCCTCCAGTACCTCGCCGAGTACGGCCTGAGCCCGGAGCCCTCCGCCGGATTCGACGAGTTCCGGCGCTCGAGCGCCCGGTTTTCCCTCGGCGTCGGGCCGCTGCTGAACGGCTTCGCGCTCGAAGCCGAGGGTCTCGCCTTAGTCACCGAGTCGGAGCTCTACGCCGGCACGGCCCGCTCCCGCGGCTCCCGGGACCGCGCCCGCACGTCTTCGGTCGAAGGCATGCTGCGCGATCTCTCGGAGCTGCGCGCGGGCGATCCGGTCGTCCACGTGCAGCACGGCATCGGCCGCTACCGGGGCCTGGTCGATCTCGATCTCGGCGAGGGCCCGGCGGAGTTCCTGCTCATCGAGTACGCCGACGCCAACAAGCTCTACGTGCCGGTGGCGCAGCTGCACTCGATCGGGCGCTATTCCGGAGGCCCGCCCGAGCAGGCGCCGCTGCACAGGTTGGGCGGCGACCAGTGGGAGAAGGCGAAGCGCAGGGCCGCGCGCGCGGTGCGCGACACCGCCGCGGAGCTGCTGGATCTCTACGCCCGCCGCGCCACCCGCAAGGGCCACGCCTTTCGCGTCAACTCCCACGACGTCGAGGCCTTCGCCGAGGGCTTCGGCTTCGAGGAGACCCCGGACCAGGCCGCGGCCATCGCCGCGGCGATCGAGAACATGAAGAGCGGGAAGCCCATGGATCGCCTGGTCTGCGGCGACGTCGGCTTCGGCAAGACCGAGGTCGCCCTGCGCGCGGCTTTCGTCGCGGTCGCCGACAACCTGCAAGTCGCGGTGCTCGCGCCCACGACGCTGCTTGCCGAGCAGCACTTCAACACTTTCGGCGACCGTTTCGCCGACTGGCCTGTCAAGCTCGCCGAGCTGTCGCGCTTCCGGAGCGGGAAGGAAACCGCGGCTGCGCTCGAGGGGCTCGCCTCGGGCGACATCGACATCGCCATCGGCACGCACAAGCTGCTGCAGAAGGGCGTGAAATTCAAGCGGCTCGGCCTGGTGATCGTCGACGAGGAGCACCGCTTCGGCGTGCGCCAGAAGGAGGCTCTGAAGGCGTTGCGCGCCGAGGTCGACGTGCTGACGCTCACCGCAACGCCGATCCCGCGCACGCTAGCGATGTCGCTCGAGGGTCTGCGTGATCTCTCGGTGATCGCCACCGCCCCCGAGCGGCGCCTCGCGATCCGCACCTTCGTCACCCCTTACTCCCCGGGGATCATCCGTGAGGCGGCGCTGCGGGAGCTCAAGCGCGGCGGCCAGATCTTCTTCCTGCACAACGACGTCGCTACCATCGAGGTGATGCGCGAAAAGCTCGCGAAGCTCCTGCCCGAGGCGCGGATCGCGGTCGCGCACGGGCAGATGCGCGAGCGCGATCTGGAGCGCGTGATGCGGGAGTTCCTGCAGCAGCGCTCCAACCTCCTGCTCTGCTCCACCATCATCGAGACCGGGATCGACATCCCGACCGCCAACACCGTCATCATCGAGCGCGCCGACAAGTTCGGGCTCGCCCAGCTGCACCAGCTGCGCGGCCGCGTCGGGCGCTCGCACCACCAGGCGTACGCGTACCTGCTCACTCCCGGCGAGGACGCGCTCTCCCCGGCGGCGAAGAAGCGCCTGGAGGCGATCCAGATGATGGAGGAGCTGGGCTCGGGATTCTATCTCGCGATGCAGGATCTCGAGATCCGCGGCGCGGGCGAGGTACTGGGCGAATCGCAGTCGGGCGAGATGCAGGAAGTCGGCTTCAATCTCTACGCCGACATGCTCGATCACGCGGTGCGCTCGCTCAAGGCCGGACGGGAGCCCGACCTCTCCCAGCCCTTCGAAACCGTCACCGAGGTCAACCTGCACTTCCCGGCGCTCCTGCCCGCGACCTACTGCGCCGACGTGCACGAGCGCCTCGTGCTGTACAAGCGCTTCGCCAACTGCGACACCGCGGAGCGCCTGGAAGGCATGCAGGAGGAGCTGGTCGACCGCTTCGGCGACCTGCCTCCGGCCGCGCGCGCGCTCGTCGAATCGCATCTCCTGCGGCTTCTCGGCAGGCCGCTCGGCGTCGCGCGCATCGACGCGGACTCGGAAACGATCCAGCTCCAGTTCGTCGCGCACCCTCCTCTCGACCCGGCGGCGGTTCTGAAGCTCGCGCCGATGCACAAGTGGAAGCTCGCCGGCCCGAGCAAACTTCGCGTCGAGCGCGTCACGAGCGAGCTCCGCGAGCGCGCCGCCGAAGTCAGGCGCGTGCTGGAGGCGCTCGCTCAAGCCGCCACCGCGAGGCCCGCGGCCTGAAATTCAAAAGTCTTGTTTCTCAATATCAGGCATTCAGAATTGTTGTTTCTCAATGCCGGTTGTTCGCCTGGGCGAACGCAGGGTTGACCCAAGCAGCGCCTTGCGTCCGTTTGATCGAGCGAGTAGCGTGTTCCAGTCGAGATCCAGCGCCTGGAGGAGCGCCGGCAGAGGCCGCAATCGATTCGTTCCGTTCAATTCCCGCAGCAGCGAACACCAAAGGAGAGCCTCATGAGAGGAAGACGCTATCTCTATATAGGAGCCGTAGGAGCGGCCCTGGCAGCAGCCCTGGCCCTGACCGTTTCCGTTTCCCAAGCCGATTCGAAGAAATTTCCCGGGGTCCCGAGCTTCGCGGTCGACGGATCGTGGCCGAAGATGCCGCTGCCCAGCGCCGGAGATTTCGGAACCCCGCTCGTGCTCAGCACATCCACGGGCAAGCCCAAACCGTGGTCTACCGGTGAAGTCGCGGGCACCTGCGTCGATTCGCGGGACCACGTGTTCATCGTGACGCGGGGAAACCTGGTCAACTCGCCCGAGACTCTCGATTCGGTCCCCGCGGCGCCCGTCATCGAATTCGACGCCGCCGGCGACGTCGTGAATGCCTGGGGCGACCGGAACGTGCTGCCCAACGGCATCCACGGCTGCTTCATCGACTACCAGGACAACATCTGGATCGCCGGCAACGGCGACGGCATCGTGCAGAAGTACTCGCATGACGGCGCGCATCTGCTGCTGCAGATCGGGACGCGCGGCGTGTGCGACAACCCGCCCGCAAATGCGTGCGGCAATTCGGGAGCCAACCCTCTCGCGAACCAGAGCAAGACCCTGTTGAACGAGCCCGCCAACATGTACATCGATCCGGGCCGCGACCCCGTGACCGGAGAGCGCGGCAGCATCTACATCGCGGACGGGTACGGAAATCACCGCGTCGTGGTGTTCAGCGCAAACGGCACCTGGCTGCGGCAGTGGGGAGGCGTGGCGGGCACGATGAACTCCGTGACCGACTCGCCCGGCTTGTTCGCCTCGGGCGACGGCGGCCACCCGCATTGCATCGCCGCGGGCAACGACAACCTGCTGTACGTGTGCGATCGCGCCGACGACCGCATCCAGGTCTTCACCAAGACCGGCGCGCTGCAGCGGATCATCCCGGTCGTTCCGGGAACCGGCGTGACGCTGGGAATCGGCGGCGCACCCGGGCTCGGCACGGCCGGTTCGGCGTGGGACCTTGCGTTCTCCAACGACTACGGGCAGACGTTCATGTTCGAGGCGGACGGAGGCAACGAGATCCTGCACATCATGAGCCGCGTGATGGGAACGATCCTCGCCGGGTTCGGCGCGCCCGGGCTCCAGGCGGGCCAGTTCACGTTCCTGCACAGCGTCGCAATCGATTCGAAGGGCAACCTCTACACCGGCGAAACGATCAACGGCCGGCGCGTCCAGAAGTTCACGCCCGTTCGCTGCGAGGGCCGCGGGTGGGGCAAGGATGATTGCGACTGATGAGGGTCCAGGCCGGCGGTCGCAACCTCCGCCAGCGGCTCGCGAGCTCGTACCCGCGTCACCCGGCATCGTCGCCGGGTGGCGCGGGCTTGCTCCGCCGAACCGCAGCCTCAACCCCCGGACCGCGGGAGATGAGATGAGATTTTGCGGTTTGCGCCTGCTGGCATGTCTGTCCTTTGCCTGTGCCTCATTGTGCGGGCACCACGCGCTCGCGCACGAATTCAAGCTCGACGCGGTCATCAACGGGTTCGTGGAAATCGAGCCGGGCGAGGCGCAGTTCGTCGTCCGCGCGCCGCTGTATCTGTTCAAATCGGTCAGGTTCCCGGTCGCCAATATCGAGATCGACGTCGACAAATCGCCCCAGGCGCTCGAGCGGGCGCTCGCCGCGATCCAGCACGACATCACGCTCTTCGAAAACGGCAGGCCGCTGGCGGCATCGCACGCGACGGGGCGGTTGTCGCTGCCCTCCGATCGTTCTTTCGAGAGCTACGACCAGGCGTCGCGGCACGTGGCCGAACCGCTCGAGCGCGGCACGAGGATCTACATCGACCAGGGATACGTGGACGCGCGGATCAGCTATCCGATCGGTTCCCCGGGGTCGGAGTTCGCCATCCGCACGACCGCCGGCCGGGAGCTCGGGGACTATCTCAAGCTCGCGCTGCGCTACATGCCTTACGGCGAGGACAGCCGGGCGATGGTCATTACGAGCGCCTCGGGAACGGTGCAACTGAACCCCACCTGGATGCGCGCCGCGTCGGGTTTCATCGGAATCGGCATCGCGCATATCCTCACGGGCTACGATCACCTGCTGTTCCTGCTTTGCCTGGTGATCCCGCTGCGCGGCTGGCGGCAGGTTCTGACGGTCGTCACGGTTTTCACCGTCGCTCACTCGTTCACGCTGCTGGGCTCGGCCTTCAATCTCGCGCCGTCGGGAACATGGTTCCCGCCCTTCGTCGAGACGGCGATCGCCGCATCGATCGTCTACATGGCGCTCGAGAACATCATGGGGGTCAAGCTCGAGCGGCGCATCCTGATCACGGGCCTGTTCGGGCTCGTGCACGGCTTCGGCTTCTCGTACGGCCTCCAGGAGAACTTCCAGTTCGCCGGAACGCACCTGCTGGTATCGCTGTTCGCGTTCAATCTCGGCATCGAAATGGGCCAGATCGCGGTCCTCGCGGTCATGCTGCCGGCGCTCGCCGTGCTGCGGCGGCACGTTTTGCCGGGACGGGTCGGGATGATCATCCTCTCGGCGATCGTCGCCGATACCGGCTGGCATTGGATGATCGACCGCGCGGACGTGCTGTGGAAGACGCCGTGGCCACGACCCGGCGCCGCGGGGCTCGCGATTCTGGCGTTCTGGATTCTCGGCATCCTCCTCGCGGCGGGAGGGCTTGGCGCGATCGCCAAGCGGATGCGGGCTGCACCGGACGACGGGCTGCCGCCAGCCCCAAAGGGCCTGGCCGGGCTGATCGCCGCGGTCCCCGGCTGCGGCGAGAAGCGCAGTCCGCCGGGCAGCTAGCACGCTCCTGCTCTCACCCTCCCCGCAGCCCCGTCCTCCAAGCGGCGCCCCACCCGGCGCGCCGCGTATGGAAGTACGCCGCCACGGAGAAGTCGAAAGCCAGGCAGAAGACTCCGTACGCGAGGGGGATGGCGGTCAGCTGACCCGGCTCGAACGCGGAATGGATTCCATGCGCCTGGAGCTCGTGCAGCAGGTCCCACAGCCCGTGCAGGGGATATCCCACGATCAGCGCGAGCGGCAGGCGCGTTCCGAGGAGGCCGATCGCGGCGAACACGGCGACGGCGGCCGTTTCCGCCCGCCACGCCGTTGCAGCACCGAAGTACGCCGTGAAGGCCAGGTAGAACGCGGCGATCATGACGAGGAAGGCCCCGTAGAAAACCTGCTCGCCCCTGGGGCCGAGGAACTTCCGCGCGAGGAAGATCGTCCCGGCCGCCGCCAACAGGCCGATCGTCGCGTAGAGGATCAGGATCACGACAAATCCGAGCATGCCCATGGGTTTCCTTCCTCGAAGGGGTAGTTGCGCGGAGACTAACCGCTCCGCGCCGTATCGGGCAAGCCGGGCCTGATACCATGCACGCGACTCTCCCATGAGCTATCTCGTCATCCAGGGGCTCGAAGTCGAAACCCCCGACCTCAAGGAAATCGCGAAGTTGTGCGGCGCCTCCCGGATCGAGAACCGGGGCCACAACGCCTTCTGGCTGCACGATTACAAGAGGCAGGACGGCGTTGCCGAGTACTGCGCCAGGGCGCAGCTCGATTTCGCCTTCGTGCCCGCGCCGGCCAGGCTGTCCGACTTCCGTCTCCTCGTGATGGACATGGATTCCACGCTCATCACCATCGAAACCATCGACGAGCTCGCCGACCTCGTGGGCCGCAAGACCGAAGTTGCGGCCGTCACCGCGCAGGCCATGCGCGGGGAGATCGAGTACGACGAGAGCCTCCGGCGCCGTGTCGCGGTCCTGAAGGGCCTTCCCGAGAGCGCCCTGGAGCGCTTGTATACAGAGCGGGTCAGGCTCTCCCCCGGCGCGGAGCGGATGATCGAGGGGGTCAGGAAGGCGGGGCTGAAGACCCTCCTCGTCTCGGGCGGCTTTACCCAGGTGACGGACAGGCTGAAGAAACGGTTGAGTTTGGACTACGTGCGGGCGAACACGCTGGGAGTCGAGAACGGCAGGTTCACCGGCGAGCTCGTCGGCCGGATCGTCAACGCGGACGTCAAGCGGAAAGCGCTGCTCGATGCGCGCGACGGGATCGGGGCGACCCGGGACCAGATCATCGCGATCGGAGACGGCGCGAACGATCTCGCGTTCATGGGCGAAGCCGGGGTAAGCATCGCCTATCACGCGAAACCGGTCGTGCGGACGAGATCCAGGCACTGTTTCGACTACGTCGGCCTGGACGGCTTGTTGAACTTGCAGGCTTCATGATCGAATACGATCAGTCTGCCCGACAACCTTGAGGATTCGGCAAGCTCGCAGTGGTTGACCCGGATACTTTGAAGACGGACACGCAGGCTCGCAGCAGCGCCATCCGCGTATACGCGAGCGGCGCACCGCGCGTCGCGCTACAGCGCCTGGCGCCGGAGTTCGAGCGCGAGACCGGCCGCGCCCTGGCGCTCACCTTCGACGGGGTGGCCCCGCTGCGCGCGCGCCTTGCGGCAGGCGAAAAAACCGACGTCATCCTGCTCCCGGCGACGATGCTCGCCGAAATGGACGCGAAAGGCGCGTTGCGCGCCGCAAGCCGGGCCGCGCTCGCGCGCGTCGGCATCGGCATCGCGGTGCGCAAAGGCGCCTCCGTGCCTGATATCTCCAGCCCGGACGCGGTGCGGGCGGCGCTTCTCGCCGCGCGTTCGATCGCCTACTCCGACCCGAAACTCGCGCCCAGCGGCGTGCACTTGGAGCGCGTGCTCGCGCAGCTGGGCATCGCCGACGACGCCCGCCCGAAGACGACCTTGCGCACGCCGTTCGACGGCGGCGTCGAGCTCGTCGCGAGCGGCCGGGTCGAGGTCGGAATCTATCTCGTGAGCGAGATACGCATGGTCGAGGGCGTCGCCCTCGCCGGCCTGCTGCCGCGGCAGCTGCAGAGCTACCTCGTGTTCGCCGGCGCGGTCGCGGCCGACAGCCCGGTGCCGGAGGCCGCGCTCGCGTTCCTCGAGTTCCTCCGCGCCCCCGCGGGGCGGGACCGCTGGGAAGCGGCGGGCTTCGAGCCCACGGAGGGCTCGGGGTGAGAAGTCGCAGCCGCCGCGAGTGAAAATCGTGTCGATCAGCGTCGGCCTGCCGCGCGAAGTCCGGTGGCATGGAAAGCCCGTCCTTACCTCCATCTTCAAGGCCCCGGTGAAAGGTCCCGTGAAAGCGGAGCGCTTGAACCTGGAAGGCGACCGGCAGTCCGACCTCAAGGTTCACGGCGGTGCGGACAAGGCGGTGTACGTCTATCCGGCGGAGCACTACGCGTTCTGGCGCGCAGAGCTGCCGGGTGTGGAGCTGCCCCAGGGCGCGTTCGGCGAGAATTTCACCAGCGAAGGCCTGCTCGAGGACGGCGTGCACATCGGCGACCGCTTCAGGATCGGCACCGCCGAGTTCGCGGTGACCCAACCGCGCATGCCCTGCTACAAGCTCGCGATACGATTCGGTCGGCCTGACATCGTCAAGCGCTTCCTCAGGAGCGGCCGGACCGGCTTCTACCTCGCGGTGACGCGCGTGGGAGAGGTCGCGGCCGGCGACGCGGTCGCACCGATCGCGCGCGAAAAAGCCGCGGTCAGCGTCGCCGAGATCGTCGCCCTCTATGCCGCCGACGACGCGAACCAGGAGTTGCTGCGCAGGGCGAGCGCCCTGCCCGCGCTTCCCGAGGGCTGGCGCGATTATTTTCGCAAGCGCCTGTGGGAGCCCGATGGGTGATCGCGCATTTCGCGCAGCGGCCGCGATCGCGGTCGAGCGGCGGCTATCCGAGGATTGACCGCACCCCGCCGCCCGGGGTTTTCGTCGATGGCTTATCCTCGGGCGCGACAAGATCGAAGAGAGCCGAGGACCCGATGGCCCCAGAGAAAATCAAGGTACGCGTAACCGAAACCGGGCAGACGCTGGACGTGGTGGTCTACAGCAAGCGGGCCGACCGCATAGAGATCGTGCTCGGCGAAGGCATCCACAACGTCAAGTGCGAGCTGACCCCGACTCGCATGGGTCTGTCCTACGCCGGGAGCGTGAGGGGGCGGGAGCTCGTCTACGAACGGAGCCGGGAGCAGGTTCAAGCCGACATCGACAAGCTGAACCCGGCGCTGCGCGAGCCCAGGCGCCGTTGACGGCCGCGCACCGGCGCGAAATGACGCCCCGAGGCGCGCCACCGGCACGCAAGGCGAGACCGCCGGAGCCGACCCTCGCCGCCGTCGTGCGCCGGCAGGCCGGCGTTGCGTGGTCCCGCGCGCGAGAGCTGTGCACGCAAGGACGCGTAACGGTGAACGGCCAGCGCTGCCTCGACGCAGCCTTGCGCGTTCCCCCGGGCGCCGAGGTGGCCGTCGACGAGAACGCGCCGAAGCTCCGGTCCGGCGCCCTGCCCGAGAGCGCGCTCGTGTTTCTGGACCGCGACGTCGTCGTCGTCGACAAGCCCCCCGGGATGCTGAGCGTCGCCTACGAGGCAGGCGAGAAAGACACGCTCGTCGAATGCACACGAACGCTGCTGCGCCGCATGCACGGACGCGGCTTCGATCCCGGACTGGGCGTCGTTCACCGGCTCGACAAGGAGACGAGCGGCGTGATGGTGTTCGCGCGCACCGCGCAGGCGAAGCGCATCCTGGCAATGCGGTTCCGCGCGCACGACATCGAGCGCGTCTATCATGCGATCGCGCACGGGGTGGTCGCCGCGCAGCGGATCGAAACTCGCCTCGTCCTGGATCGCGGCGACGGAATCCGCGGCTCCTATGGTCACTTCCGGCGCCCCAGAGGCGGGATTCCTCCCGAGGCGAAGCATTCGGTCACGCACGTCAGGCCGATCGCTCCGCTCGACGGCGCGACCCTGGTCGAGTGCCGCCTCGAGACCGGCCGGCAGCATCAGATCCGCATCCACCTGTCCGAGCTCGGCCATCCCCTGGTCGGCGAGCGCGTGTATGTCCGCGACTACGCCGGTCGAAAGATCGAAGCGGCGCGGACGATGCTCCACGCGCGAACGCTCGGATTCGACCATCCCCGAACGGGGCAGCGCATGTCTTTCGAACGCGAAGCGCCCGAGGATTTCAGCGCGATGCTCGAATCGCTTCAACCCACGCAACGCCGACGCGACTGAACGACGCCGGACGCATGCGCAGCGCGCCCGGGCTTCCCGACACTTAGGCGCTCAGGCCGCGCGCTCGATATGGTGGAACTTGCGCTCCCGGTTCATGCGATAGAAGCGCCGCAGCTCGGCGACCGCCGCGGCGTGCGGGGCTGACCCGGCGCGGATCAGGCCGCGCGCCAGGCGCCGGCAGAAGCGCGCCGCGTAGGCGTTGGCGCGCCGGTACAGCGCGATCCGCTCGCCCGCGAGCACGGAATCCACGCGCGCCCGCTCGAACAGCACGTGATGCAGCTCGACGGGAAAACGCTCCGGGTGCTGTTCCCGCAGCAGCCACAGGGTGCCGACATACTTGTCTATCTCGCCCTGCAGCTCGAGCTCGAGCAGCGTCACCGGGCGGCCGTGCGCGGCGCTCCAGGCGAGGCGCACGAAGTGGCTTACTCCCTCCAGCGCCGTGAGCGTGTCGGCGATATTGCCCCCGTGCAGCGCGTCGAAGGGATTCTCCGACGTCAGGCGCCGCAGCACGCCGGGCTCCAGGTACACGCCGATCCAGAGCGTGTCGCCCTCCTGCGCGACCAGCACCTGCTCGTCGGCGCCGTTGTCCCCGCGCGCGGGCGGCACGCGGCCGCGGTCGGTCAGCACGAATTCGGCCACGTCGTGTACGAGGGGCACGTCGTAGATGCCGGCGAGCAGACTCTGCATCGCCCGCAGCATGGTCACGCCTCAATGCGTCCGCAAGGCGACCGGCGAGGGCTCGATGCCCATGCGCCGCAGCAGGCGGCGCGTGCGCTCGCTGCCGGTCTTCAGCCAGATCTCGTAGAGCCGCAGCACGTCGCGCTGCGAGTAGACGTACGCGGCGTCGGCGATCTCTCCCAGCGCGTCCGTCAGCTGCCGGAACTTGGCCGCGAGCTCCGCGAACACCTCCGCGGGCCCGCGTCGGTGCCTGCGTTCCAGCGAGCGCGCGAGGGTGTCGTAGGCCCCGCCCCCCATCGCGATGTGATAGTCGACGTCCACGAGCCGGCGCGCCATGCCGCGCGCGAAGAATCCCGCGGTGAAGAGCGACACGTCCCCGAGCCGCTGCAGCGCGCGCTCGCGCTCGGCGGCGCTCGCCGCCTCCAGCGCCTCGCCGAGCATCTGCGCGAGCGTCTTCAAGCCGCCGTCGTCGGAGGCGGATTCCTGCAGGTGCTCGGCGCGCGCGAACAGGGTGAGCATGTCGACCACATAGCGCTCGGTCTGCTCATCCACCGCCGTGCCCTGGTCCTCCAGCACGCCGTGCAGCGCATCGCGGAAAAATTCCGCCAGGCTGGTCACCGTCAAGACGCCGGAGTCGGGTTGCATGAGTCGGCTCTCCTTCCATCGGATCGACCGCTATATTGCCGGAACAAGCAGAGATCGGGCCCGCCGGGCGCTCCCAGCGTGACGAAATCACCGCGCGCCGCTGGCAGCCGTCCTTGGCGAGTGCTGAAAGAAAAGCCCGTGGCCGCCGGTCACCGGGGGAACCCGAAGGCGATGGAATCGCGCTTCAACGCGGCGCGCGCCGAGTTCGCGAAGCAGCCGGGCGTCGACGCCTCGAAAATCGGTGCCGTCGGCTACTGTTTCGGTTGCGCGGTGGCGCTAACCTGCCCCTGCGCTACGACGCGAAGGCGAACAAGCAGGCCGAGGCCTCGAAGTTCTTCGCCGCGGTGTTCAAGAAATAGCTAGGCGAACATCTGCCACAGCAGGGCCGCGACCCCCGCAAGGGCGCGGCCCGATTCGCCTGCGGCCCGCCCGTCTCCCAGCAGCTCGAGCAGCGCGGGCTTGCTCGCGTTCGCGAGGGCCGTGCCCTTGCCGTTCAGCTCCAGCGAGTCGCCGTCTTTCAGCAGGTAGTCGTTCGGATCGCCGTACTGCGTCACCCACACCTCGCCCGAGCGCACGCTCAGACGCTCGCCTTTCCGGCCCCTGATCTTCAGCAGCGCGCCTTCGCCCATCTTGAATTCCTTCGCGTCCATGTCGATATCGATCATATTGACGCGGTGCATCAGAAGGATTTCCGGTAAGCATCCTTCTTGTTTCTTTTGTTTCTCTGCGGCGGGCTATTGCGGAACGGCGCCGTCGCGGCCTACATTCACCCGGCTTGTCGTGAACGTCCCGTCGGGCTTCTTCACGGCGGACAGGACCGTGAAAGCCGCGCCGGGCTTCAGGTCGCCCCTGCCGCCGATCTCGTAGCGCACGACCGGCACGCCCGGCGCCACGACGATCTTCTTCTCGCCGCCTTTGTAGCTGAGCATGACGGTGTTGCCGTCAACGCCTTTCACGGCGTTGCCGACCGTGCCGTTGGTCATGGTGCTGTTGGGTATGAAGTAGGGACGGTGGCCCTCGCCGGTCCCGCGCATCGCTTCGGGGAATATGTGGACTTCCAGCGCCTTCTGGCTGCCGTCCGGCTGCGGGATCGCCGCGCTGCCGACGAACGACCCAGGCTTGATGTCGGCGAGCGAGGCCTTGATCACGCTGATGATCCGCGCGTCGTCGGACAGGGCGATCCTCATCGCATGGCCGTCGGTCGATTTCACCGACAGCACGTTGCCGTCGACCTTCTCGATAGTACCGCGCACGCGTACCCCCTGCTGGGGTGCCTGGGCGATCACCTGCCAGGACACGGCCACGGAGAGAATCGCGATCGCGGGGCGCAGGGCTGCTGGTCTCATCTTTTGTCCTCCTCCGACACGCGGCGACTCTAGCACGCGCCGTCCTACCCCAGGCGCGTGTCGGGAATTCACTACATTTTGTACCGGGAAAACCCGCACTCGGTTTCATTTCCTTGCACAAACATTACAAATTCGTAATCTCTCGCGCTCGCACTTGGTCTTAAACTCGATGCCTGAACAACAAGAGCGCAGCATGGAGACAGACTACCCTCAAGGCGATCGCGGCAGCCTGATCGCGTTCGTCCATATCCCGAAGACCGCGGGAACCACCCTCAACTCCATACTCGCCCAGCAGTATTCCCCCGACGAGCTTCACGAGGTCATGATGAGGGGCATGAGCTGGATCGCGCCGCAGGCGCGCCTGGTCCCGAAGCCCCTGATCTCGCTGTCGAAGATTCACCGCCTGAAGGCGGCGCTCAGGTGCCCGCGACGGCTTCGCCTGATCCACGGGCATTTCGACTTGTCGCTCCTCAGGGTGTTTCCGGCAGGCGCCCGCTGCTTCACGCTGCTGCGGGACCCGGTCGATCGCGCGATCTCCCACTACTACCACTACCGCCGGATGACCGCCGACCCGGTGCACGCGCTGGCGATGCGATCCACGCTCGCGCAATGGGTGAGCGCCTGCGGGCTCGTGGAAATGGACAACGGGCAGACGCGCCGCCTCGCCGGTGAGATGAACCTGCCCTGCGGACGTGTTAACGCCGGGATGCTCGAGCGCGCCAAGTCCAACCTCGCCCGATTCGCCGTCGTCGGCCTGACCGAGCGCTTCGAGGAATCGCTGGTCCTCCTTCAACGCGCGTTCCGTTGGGAGCTCCGCGGCTTCCAGGCGCATAACGTCGGCAAGAATCGCCCGCCGCGTGCCGAGGTCGGCGAGGATGCCCTGCGGGCGATGGAGGATAGCAACCGCTTCGATCTGGAGCTTTATCGATTTGCCTGCGGCCTCTTCGAAAAGGCCGTCGCGGGGATCGACATGGACGCCGAACTGGTACGGCTGCGGGGTGCAGCCGACGCGTCTCGAGCTGCGAGCACGGAAACGCAACAGCTCAACTGACCGCGTCGCTTTGGGAGGAGCGGCACAAGAAGAAGGATTGGAACCTTGCATTCATGAGTTTTCTAGGACTTCCGCGCGTTTTCGGCCCCGGCCAGGTCAGGGAGCGTCCCGCCCAGCAACCCAAATGCATCTGGCTCACCGGTCTCCCCGGCGCCGGAAAGACGACGCTGGCCAGCGCCCTCGAGCAGCGCCTCCGCGAGCAGGGTCGCCGGCCCTGCGTGCTCGACGGCGACAACCTGCGGCTGGGCCTGTGCCGCGACCTGGGATTTTCCGAGGCGGACCGGATCGAGAACATTCGCCGCGTCGCCGAGGTCGCCAAGCTGATGGTCGACGCCGGCCTGAGCGTCATGGTCGCCCTGGTGTCGCCATTCCGCGCGCAACGGGAGATGGCGAGAGGGCTTTTCTCTGACGGAGAGTTCGTCGAGGTCTTCGTCGACACCCCGCTCCAGATCTGCGAGCGCCGCGACCCGAAAGGCATGTACGCCAGGGCTCGCAGGGGGGAGCTCAAGGACTTCACCGGGGTCGACGGCCGCTACGATCCCCCGGGACATCCCGAGGTGCGCGTGGACACCAGCGTGCTGTCGGTGGAGGAAAGCGTGGCCCGGATTCTTCGCTGCCTCTAGCCGGGCGAGCGGATGCGTTCGATGGGGCCTATTCGGTTTCCTCCATCCAGGCCATCTGGATCGCCTCGAGAATCTTCTCTCCGCAGCGCTCGGGGGCGTCGTCGAAGCCGTCCAGCTCCTGGACCCACTTGAACAGGTCGGTGAACCGCACGTAGCGCGGATCCACGTCGGCGTGCTTCTCGGAAAGGGCGACGGCGATGTCCAGGGTATCGGTCCACTTCATTTCCCGGCCTCCTTGACCATGTTGATCGTGTACTTGGGGATCTCGATCGTGAGGCCCTCCTGCTTGACGATCGCCTGGCAGGACAGGCGCGAATTGGCCTCCAGCCCCCAAGCCTTGTCGAGCATGTCGTCCTCGTCCTCTTCGGAAGGATCGAGGGTGTCGAAACCTTCGCGCACCACCACGTGGCAGGTGGTACAGGCGCAGGATTTCTCGCAGGCGTGCTCGATCTCGATCCCGTTCGCGAGCAGGTTGTCGCATATCGACACCCCGGTCTTCGCGTCGATGACCGCGCCCTCGGGGCAGAGCTCCGCGTGAGGCAAGACGACGATCTGCGGCATGGAAGCTACAGGCTCTCGACTTTCCTGCCCGCCAGGGCGCGCTTCACCGCCCGGTCCATGCGGCGCCCGGCGAAGGACTCGGTGGCGCGGTTAACGCGCTCGATCGCCGAGCGTATGGTTCGGTGGTCGGTGCACGACAGCGTCTTTTTCAGCGCTTCGAGCTCCGCGCGCACCGCGCCCTGCTCCTCCGCCGACACGAGATCGGCGTCCTCGCGAAGCGCGCTTTCGACCGCCTCCAGCATGCGTTCGCCCTCGACCTGCTGCTCCTTCAGCAGGCGCAGCTGCACATCGTCGCGGGCGTGGTCGAGCGAGTCCCTCAGCATCTGCGTGATCTGCGCGTCGGAGAGGCCGTAGGAGGGCTTCACCGCAATCGCCGCCTGCACGCCGGTGGTCGCTTCGCGCGCCGAAACCGCGAGCAGGCCGTCCGCGTCCACCTGGAAGGTCACGCGGATGCGCGCGGCGCCGGCCGCCATCGGCGGGATGCCGTGCAGCTCGAATCTCGCCAGCGAGCGACAATCGGAGACCAGCTCGCGCTCGCCCTGAACCACGTGGATGCTCATCGCGGTCTGGCCGTCGCGGAAAGTCGTGAACTCCTGCGCGCGCGCGACGGGAAGCGTCGAATTGCGCGGGATCACCTTCTCGGCCAGGCCGCCCATCGTCTCGACCCCCAGCGACAGGGGAATGACGTCGAGCAGCAGCCAGTCCTCGCCTGCGTCCCGGTTGCCCGCGAGCACGTTCGCCTGTATCGCGGCGCCGAGCGCGACCACCTTGTCCGGGTCGAGGTTGGTGAGCGGCGTCTGGCGGAAGAGCCCGCCCACCGCCCGCTGGACGTGAGGCATGCGCGTCGCGCCCCCGACCATCACCACGCCTTTCACTTCACCGACCTCCAGCCCCGCGTCGCGAAGGGCCTTGCGCGCCGGCGCCAGGGTCTTCGCGACCAGCGGCTGGGTCATCTCCTGGAAATCCCTCTGCGCGACCGTCACGTCGACCGCCTCGCCGCTCGAGAGCGTCGCCGAAATCCGCGCTTCAGCGTGGAGGGTGAGAAATTCCTTCGCTGCGCGCGACTTCACGAGCAGCAGCCGCGTGTCCTGGGCCGAAAGCGGCGCGAGCTTGGCGTGCTCGACCACCCAGCAGAAGAGACGCTGGTCGAAGTCGTCGCCCCCGAGCGCGGCGTCGCCGTTGGTCGCCATCACCTCGAACACGCCCTTCGAGAGCCTGAGAATCGAGATGTCGAAAGTCCCTCCGCCCAGGTCGTAGACCGCGTAGACGCCCTCGGCGGCGTTGTCCAGGCCGTAGGCGATCGCCGCTGCGGTCGGCTCGTTGAGGAGGCGCAGCACATTGAGCCCGGCGAGCTGGCCAGCGTCCTTGGTCGCTTGCCGCTGCGCGTCGTCGAAATACGCGGGCACGGTGATCACGGCACCGGACAGCTCTCCGCCGAGCGATTCCTCCGCGCGCGCGCGCAGCGTCTTGAGGATCTCGGCCGAGACCTCGACCGGGCTCTTCACGCCCGCGGCGGTTTTCAGCTGGACCATCCCGGGCGAGTCGACGAAATCGTAGGGGCTGTTCTCGGCGTGCGCCACGTCTTTCAGGCCCCGGCCCATGAAGCGCTTCACCGAGACGATGACGTTCTTGGGATCGCGCGCCTGTTCGCGCTCGGCCTCGCGGCCTACTACCGCGCCTCCTCCGCGGAAGTAGCGCACGATCGACGGCAGCAGGCCCCGGCCTTCGTGATCATCGAGGACGACCGCGATGCCGTTGCGCACGGTCGCTACCAGCGAATTGGTCGTTCCCAGGTCGATGCCCACGGCGAGCCGGCGCTGGTGGGGCTCGGGCGATTCGCCGGGTTCCGAGATTTGCAGCAGAGCCATCAGGATTCCATCTTCTCCTCGGCCGCGCCGATCTCCTCGCCGAACTTCTCGAGGAACTTGAGCTGCCGCAGGGTCGTCGCGGCCTCGCCCCATTCCTGCGCCTGGATCTGCCTCTCGATCGTCCCGAGCAGCGCGTCCTGCTCGGTGCGGAGGCCGGCCGAGAGCGAGATCAGCCGCTGCCAGTCGCCCGCCGCGGCGGCGGCTTCGAGCTCTTCGCGCTTTTCCATCTGACCTGCGAGGAATTCCGGGGCCATCGCCGTGTTGGTCTCGAACTCCGGGTCGATGCCGTTGAGCTGCAGGAGGTACCCGGCACGCCTCAGCGGGGACTTGAGCGTCTGATAGGCTTCGTTGACTCGCGTCGCGAGCTGCATCGAGACGCGCTGCTCGGCCTGCGAGGCCGCCGCGAATCGGTCGGGGTGCACTTCGCGCTGCAATTCGCGGTAGCGCGCATCCAGCGCCGGCAAGTCCACCTCGAACTGCTCGGGCATGCCGAAGATCTGGAAGTGATTTTCGTTGAGGTTCATTCCGCCGGAGATACGAAAAAAGGGGCTCGAGGCCCCTTCTTTCTCGCCGTCAGAGCGCGGGCGTCAGACGTTGAAGCTCTCGCCGCAGCCGCACTGATCCTTGACGTTGGGATTGTTGAACTTGAATCCTTCGTTGAGGCCTTCCTTGGCGAAGTCGAGCTCGGTCCCGTCCAGGTAGGCCAGGCTCTTGGGGTCGACGACCACCTTCACGCCGTGGCTCTCGAAGGTGTGGTCCTCGGGATTGACCGCGTCCGCGTACTCGAGCTTGTAGGCCATCCCGGAGCAGCCCGAAGTGCGCACGCCCAGGCGCAAACCCACCCCCTTGCCGCGCTTGGCGATGAATGTGGAGACGTGGGCCGCCGCCCGCTCGGTCAGCGTGATCATCAGGCTGCCTTGGCCGCCGGAGCATTCCCGGTGCCGTGCTTCTTCCGGTAGTCCTCGATGGCCGCCTTGATCGCGTCCTCTGCGAGGATCGAGCAGTGGATCTTCACCGGCGGCAGCGCCAGCTCCTCTGCGATCTGAGTGTTCTTGATCGTGCCGGCCTCGTCGAGCGTCTTGCCCTTCACCCACTCGGTGACCAGGGACGAGGACGCGATCGCCGAGCCGCAACCGTAGGTCTTGAAGCGCGCGTCTTCGATGACGCCGGCCTCGTTCACCTTGATCTGCAGCTTCATGACGTCGCCGCACGCGGGCGCGCCGACCATGCCGGTGCCGATCTGCTCGTCCGCCTTGTCGAAGGACCCGACGTTACGCGGGTTCTCGTAATGATCGATGACTTTGTCGCTGTATGCCATGTCCGACTCCTCAATGTGCAGCCCACTGCACCGTGTTCAGGTCCACGCCGTCCTTGTACATCTCCCACAATGGCGAAAGGTCGCGCAGCTTGCCGATCTTGGCGCGCAGGAGCTTGACCGCGTAGTCGATCTCCTCCTCGGTCGTGAAGCGGCCGATCGTAAAGCGGATCGAGCTGTGCGCGAGCTCGTCCGAGCGCCCGAGGGCCCGCAGCACGTAGGAAGGCTCGAGGCTCGCCGAGGTGCACGCCGAGCCCGAGGACACCGCGATGTCCTTGATCGCCATGATCAGCGATTCGCCCTCGACGAAGTTGAAGCTGATGTTGAGATTTCCCGGGATTCGCCGCTGCATGTCTCCGTTGACATACACCTCTTCCATGTCCTTGAAGCCGTTCAGCAGCCTGTCGCGCAGGGAGCGGATGCGCTCGCCCTCGGCGGCCATCTCGAGCTTCGCCAGGCGGAAGGCCTCGCCCATGCCGACGATCTGATGCGTTGCGAGCGTTCCCGAGCGGAACCCGCGCTCGTGGCCGCCGCCATGGATCTGCGGCTCGATGCGCACCCGCGGCTTCCTGCGAACGTACTGCGCGCCGATGCCCTTCGGCCCGTACACCTTGTGCGCGGTCACGGTCAAGAGATCCACTTTCAGCTTCTGCAGGTCGATCGGGATCTTTCCGGCCGCCTGCACCGCGTCGCAGTGGAAGATGATGCCTTTCGCGCGGCAAATCTCGCCGATCTCGGCTATCGGCTGGATCACGCCGATCTCGTTGTTCACCATCATCACCGACGCGAGAATCGTGTCGGGACGCAGCGCCGCCTTGAATTTCTCCAGGTCGAGCAGGCCGTTCTGCTCGGGATCGAGGTAGGTCGCTTCGAATCCCTGGCGCTCGAGCTCGCGCACCGTGTCGAGCACCGCCTTGTGCTCGGTCTTCATCGTGACGATGTGCTTGCCCTTGCTCTTGTAGAAGTTGGCGGCGCCCTTGATCGCGAGGTTGTCGCCCTCGGTCGCGCCCGAGGTCCAGATGATCTCTTTCGGGTCGGCGTTCAGGAGCGCCGCCACGTGCTCGCGGGCCTCCTCGACGGCCTTCTCCGCCTCCCAGCCGAAAGCGTGCGAGCGGCTCGCGGGATTGCCGAACTGCTCGGTGAGGTAGGGGATCATCTTCTGCGCGACGCGCGGGTCGACCGGCGTCGTCGCCGAGTAATCGAGGTAAATCGGGAATTTCATCGCGCTCTCTTCCGCATCACGCTACCGCGGCTTCCTTGCCGCGCCGGTCCTGCAGCACCTTCACCGGATCCTTGCTCGCCGCCTGCTGCGCGACGAGGTCGGAGAGCTT
Source organism: Burkholderiales bacterium (assembly GCA_035280025.1). Lineage (GTDB taxonomy): Bacteria > Pseudomonadota > Gammaproteobacteria > Burkholderiales > SG8-39 > VBDM01. The sequence goes on from DATEGT010000255.1 coordinate 41,786, forward strand.
CACCGAGTCCAGGTACTCGTACATCTTGTCGTTGAGCGTCGCCCACAGCTCGTGCGTCATGCAGCGCCGCTCGTCCTGGCAGTTCTCCTTGCCGCCGCACTGCGTCGCGTCCAGCGGCTCGTCCACCGCGGTGATGATGTCGGCGACCGAGACCTTCGCGAGGTCGCGCGCGAGCGTGTAGCCGCCCCCGGGTCCGCGCACGCTCTCGACCAATGTGTGCCGCCGCAGCTTGCCGAACAGCTGCTCCAGATACGAAAGCGAAATGCTCTGACGCTGGCTGATGCCGGCGAGCGTGACCGGCCGCTTGCCGCCGTGCATGGCGAGGTCCAGCATCGCGGTGACGGCGAACCTTCCTTTGGTGGTCAGTCTCATGGCGCTGCTCCTTGCGCGTCTAATACCTGAGAAAACCGGTCAACTATATAGTTCCCGACAAGATTGGTCAACTATTTCCCAGCGATCTTGCGGTCGCCCCAGCGAGTGGCGGAGAGGGCGCTGTCCTGCTCGGCTTTCAGCGACTCTATCTCCTTGAGAATCAATTCGATACGTTTGTCCAGGTCGAGGCTGTGATCGAGCAGCCCCTGCACCGCCTTCGCAAACGGATCGTCCTCGGCCTTGGAAGTGACGGCGTAGGCGGAGAACCCCAGCTTGGCGGCCTTTTCCTCGCGGGTCTTGTCGTGCTCGTCGAGAATGATGCGCGCGGGAATCCCGACGGCGGTCGCGCCCGGCGGAACATCCTTCACCACCACTGCGTTCGATCCGATTCGTGCGCCGTCGCCCACGGCGATCGGCCCGAGCACCTTCGCGCCGGCACCGATCACTACCCCGCGACCCAGCGTCGGATGGCGCTTGCCCTTGTTCCACGTCGTGCCCCCGAGCGTCACCCCGTGATACAGCGTGCAGTCGTCGCCCAGCTCGGCGGTCTCGCCGATCACCACGCCCATGCCGTGATCGATGAACGCCCGCCGCCCGATCTTCGCGCCCGGGTGGATCTCGATCCCCGTCAGGAAGCGCGAGCAATGCGAAGTGAAACGCGCCAGCCAGCGCAGCTTCATGCGCCAGAAGGCGTGCGCCATCCGGTGGATCAGCAGAGCGTGGAATCCCGGATAGCAGGTGATGACTTCCCAGGTCGAGCGCGCCGCCGGATCGCGGTCGAACACGCAGGCTATGTCTTCGCGGATTCTCGCAAACATCGGCTCTTTCTCAAGTGGCCGGCTATTATCGGAAACCTTACTGTTTTGGTCAACTATTCCCGGCGCGGGCGATCCCAGGCGGCGAGCATTCCCCGCAGGATGCTGACCTCCGCCTTGTCGAGCCCCGCCCTCGCGAACAGCCGGCGCAGCCGCTCCATCAGCTTGCGCGGATCGCGCGGGTGCAGAAAGCCGCTCGCCGCGAGGCTGCGCTCCATATGCGCGTAGAGCCGCTCGAGGTCTTCGTGCGGCGCGGGGTCGGGTGCCTCCTCGGGCACGGCCGGCGCGAGCGCCGCCATGCGGATCTCGTATGCCATGACCTGCACCGCCTGCGCGAGGTTGAGGGACGCGTAGCCCTCGCTGGCCGGAATGCGCGCGAGGCGGCTGCACGACATCACCTCCTCGTTCGTGAGGCCCACGGTCTCGTTGCCGAAGACCACCGCGACCTCGCTCCCCCGCGCGGCGCCGACGAGCTCGCGCGCGGCCTCGCGCGCGCCGAGCACCCGGTGCGACAGCTCTCGCGGCCGCGCGCTCAGCGCCACCGAGAACGCGGTTCCCGCGAGCGCCTCGTCGAGGTCCTCGCACACGCGCGCCGATCCGAGGAGGTCGAGCGCCCCGCTCGCCATGGCCCGCGCCTCCGGCGCCGGGAAGCGCTTCGGCCGCACGAGCACGAGCTGCGCGATTCCCATGGTCTTCATCGCGCGCGCCGCAGCGCCGATGTTGCCCGGGTGGGAAGGCCGCGAGAGCACGACGCGGATTCGGTGGAGCGGACCGCTCGCTTTCATACTAGAATCCGGCCCTCAGCGGCAGCGCTCTTTTAGAAATCCCAGGCGAAAAATGCACCCGATGCTCGGAATCGCGGTCAGGGCCGCGCGGCGCGCCGGCGCGATCATCAACCGCGCCGCCCGCGACGTCGAAACGCTGCCCGTGACCCGCAAGCGGCACAATGATTTCGTCACCGAGGTGGACAAGGCCGCGGAGGCGGCGATCATCGAGATACTGCACCGCGCCTATCCGGACCACGCGATTCTAGCAGAGGAGTCGGGCGCCAGAGCCGGAGCGGCCGGCGAATCCGAGTACACCTGGATCATCGATCCCCTCGACGGCACCACCAATTTCATCCACGGATTTCCGCAGTACGCGGTGTCGATCGGCCTGCGGCACAAGGGGGTGCTCCAGCAGGGCGTCGTCTACGATCCGGCCAAGAACGAGCTGTTCACCGCGAGCCGCGGGCGCGGCGCCTTCCTCAACGAGCGGCGCATCCGCGTCTCCAAGCGCGCCCAGCTCAACGAGGCGCTGATCGGCACGGGCTTCCCCTTCCGCGACCTCGCCGGCCTCGACGAGTACCTCTCCATGTTCCGCGAGATCACGGCGCGCACCGCGGGCATCCGCCGCGCCGGCGCCGCGGCGCTCGACATCGCCTACGTCGCCGCCGGGCGCCTCGACGGCTTCTGGGAAATGGGCCTTTCGCCCTGGGACATGGCGGCAGGTGCGCTGCTGGTGCAGGAGGCAGGCGGACTCGTCGGCGATTTCCACGGAGACCAGGGCTATCTCGAATCCGGCCGGGTGATATGCGGCAACCCGAAGATCTTCGGCCAGGTCGTCCAGATCGTCGGTCCGCTGGCGTCGAAGTAGCGACGGGCGCGCCGTGAGCCTGCTTCGCGCCCTGCTCGCCGGAGCCCTGCTGTGGATCCCGTGCGCGCACGCAGCGGAGCTGCGCATCGGCCTCGCCGCCGACGTGACGTCGATGGATCCGCACTTCCTCAACCTGCAGCCGAACGTCAACATCGGCTGGCACGTGTTCGACGCGCTCACGCACGTCGACGAGAACGCGCGCCTCATCCCGGGGCTCGCGACCTCGTGGCGCGCGCTCGATCCGACCACCTGGGAGTTCAGGCTGCGCCGCGGCGTCCGCTTCCACGACGGCAGCGAGCTCACCGCCCAGGACGTGGTGTTCTCGATCGAGCGCACCCAGCGGGTTCCCAACGGGCAGTTCCAGACGTTCACGCGGCGCATCGTCGCCAAGGAAATTCCCGATCCGCACACGCTCAGGCTCAAGACCGCCGTGCCCTACGCGATGGTCCCCTACGACCTCAATTCGGTGTTCATCGTCTCGCGGAAGGCCGCCGCGGGGGCGCGCCCGGAGGACTTCGACTCGGGCAAGGCGATGGTCGGCACCGGGCCCTTCCGCTTCCTGCGTTTCGCGCGCGGCGACCGCGTCGAGCTCGCGCGCAACGACAAGTACTGGGGCGGAGCTCCGGCCTGGGACAAAGTCATCTTCCGCATCGTTCCTACCGACCCGGCGCGGCTCGCGGGGCTGCTCTCCGGAGACCTCGATCTCATCGAGCAGATTCCAACGGCGGACCTGGAGCGCCTCCGGCGGGACGGGTCGCTCAACACCGCGCAGAAGGTTTCGTGGCGCACGATCTTTTTCCACCTGGATCAGCGCGAACGCGCGCCCGGAATCGCGGACAAGTCGGGCAGGCCGCTCCCAAGCAATCCCTTTCGCGACCTGCGCGTGCGGCGCGCCCTCTCGATGGCGATCAACCGCCGGGCGATCGCCGAGCGGCTGATGGACGGGGCCGCGCTGCCGGCCTCCAACCTGGTATCGCCGCCGGTGTTCGGCTACGCGACAGACCTGAAGCCGCAAGCCTACGACCCCGAAGGCGCCCGGCGCCTGCTCGCGGAGGCCGGATACCCGGAGGGATTCGCGGTGACGCTGTCGGCACCCAACAACCGCTACGTCAACGACGAGCAGATCGCCCAGGCGGTCGCGCAGATGCTCGCGCGCGCCGGCGTCCGCGCGCGCGTCGAGGCGATGCCGATGAACGTCTACCTCCCCAAGGGCGCCAAGGGGGAGCTCGCCTTCGCCATGCTCGGCTGGGGATCATTCTCGGGTGATCTCGCGCTCAGGGCGCTCGTGGCCACCGCGGATCCGGGGAAGGGTTTCGGCGCATTCAACTGGTCGGGCTACTCGAACCCGAAAGTCGACGCCCTGCTCGAGCGCGGCTTCGCCACCGTCGACGAGAAAGCGCGCGAGGCCCTGGCGCGCGAGGCGATGCGAACGGCCATGGACGACTGCGCGGTCATCCCGCTCCACCATCAGATGGCGACCTGGGCGATGAAGCGGACACTGACCTACGCGCCCCGCACCGACGAGTTCACCTTCGCCCACCACGTGCGGGCGAGATAGGGGCGCATGCTCTCCCACGTCGCGCGACGCCTCGCCCAGAGCGTGCTCGTCCTCGCCCTGATGTCGCTTCTGGTGTTCGCCGGCGTCTACGCCGTCGGCAACCCGGTGGACATCCTCGTCAATCCCCAGGCCGATCAGAGCGAGATCGCCCGCGTCACCGCGGCGCTCGGGCTCGACCGGCCGCTCGCCGAGCAGTACTTTTTCTTTCTCAAGGACGCCGCGACCGGGAACCTCGGCAAGTCGTTCGCCTACAACGTGCCCGCGATCGGATTAATCCTCGAGCGCATGCCGGCGACGCTCGAGCTCGCGACCGCGGCGATGCTGATCGCGCTCGTCCTCGGAATTCCCCTGGGCCTGTGGGCCGGCATCGCGCCGCGCTCGGCGGCGGCGAGGACGATCATGGCGGGATCCATCCTGGGGTTCTCGCTTCCCACGTTCTGGGTCGGCCTGCTCCTCATCCTGGTGTTCTCGGTATGGCTCGGCTGGCTGCCGACGTCCGGCCGAGGGCCGACGATCGACCTCGCCGGGATTCCGGTGAGCTTCCTCTCCACCGAGGGTCTGCGCCACCTCGCCCTGCCGGCGGCGAATCTGGCGCTCTTCAATCTCTCCCTGGTCGCCCGGCTGGTGCGCTCGGGAACCGCCGAGGCCATGCAGCAGGAGTACGTGCGCTTCGCCCGGTCCAAGGGGCTCACCGAGGGCCGCGTCGTCGTCGGCCACGTGCTCAGGAACGTGCTCGTTCCCGTGGTCGCCGTGAGCGGCGTCCAGTTCGGCTCGGTGATCGCTTTCGCCATCGTCACCGAGAGCATCTTCGCCTGGCCCGGCATGGGCAAGCTGCTCGTCGACTCGATCAACGTGCTCGACCGGCCGGTGATCGTCGGCTACCTTTGCATCGTCGTGACGCTGTTCGTCGCGATCAATCTCGCGGTCGACCTGCTGACTTCCTGGCTCGACCCCCGCGTCCGCCTGGAGGCCGGCAGGTGACGCCCGCGCGGCGCATCGCCGGCGATTTCGCGGCGAGCCGCACCGCTCTCGCGGGCGCAGCGATCCTCGCGCTGCTCGTGCTTGCCGCGATCCTGGCGCCCTGGATCTCGCCCCAGGATCCCTACGACCTCGCCCAGCTGCAGCTCGTCGACTCGCGCCTGCCGCCCCTCTCGCACTCGAGCTCCGATGCCATGCGCTGGCTGGGAACGGACGATCAGGGACGCGACATGCTCTCGGCGATCCTGTACGGGCTGCGCACCAGCCTCGTCGCGGGCTTCGCCAGCACCGCGCTCGCGTTTACCCTCGGCGTGAGCCTCGGGCTCGCCGCCGCCTGGTTCGGCGGCTGGGTCGATGCGCTCATCATGCGCCTCGCCGACCTGCAGCTCTCCTTCCCCTCGATCCTGATCGCGCTGGTCCTGCTCGCCCTGCTCGGGCAAGGGCTGGAAAAGATCGTCGCCGCTCTCGTCGCCGTGCAATGGGCGTACTACGCCCGCGCGGCGTACGCCGCGGCGCGCGTCGAGCGCCGCAGGGAATACATCGAGGCCGCAGTCGCCCTCGCCCTTTCCGACGCGCGCATCGTCTTCCGCCATCTGCTCCCCAACTGCCTTCCTCCGCTCCTCGTGATCGCGGTGGTGCAGGTGGCCGCGGCGGTCACGCTCGAGGCCACGCTGTCCTTCCTCGGCCTCGGCCTCCCGATCACGCAGCCTTCGCTAGGCCTCCTGATCGCGAACGGCTTCAACTACCTGCTCTCGGGACGCTACTGGATCAGCTTCTTTCCCGGCGTCGCGCTGCTGCTCGTGATCGTCGCCATCAACCTGGTCGCGGACCGGCTGCGCGAAATCCTCGATCCGCGCGAGCGGCGTCGCTGAACCCTTATACTGTCCACCCAACAGAGGAGGAGCCATGAACGCAAGAATCGCCGCCGTGATGCTGGTTTTCGCCGCCGCCGCCGCATTCGCGCAGGAGCCCAGGCGGCTCGAGGTGATCGCCTTCGGCGGCGGGGGCAACTGGCCCGTCTGGGCCGCGCAGGAAAAGGGGCTGTTCGCGAAAAACGGGATCGCCGTCAACCTGTCGTTCACGCCGAACTCGGTGGAGCAGATCCGCAACCTGATGTCCGGCAAGTACGATCTCGGCACCACCGCTTACGACAACGTCGTCGCCTACCAGGAGGGACAGGGCGAAACCGAGCTCCCCGTGCAGCCGGACCTCTTTGCCTTCATGGGCGGCTACTCGGGCTCGCTGCGCTTCGTCACCTCCCCCGACATCAAGACCTACGCGGCGCTGAAAGGGAAGACCGTCGGCGTCGACGCCGCGACCACCGGCTTCGCGTTCATTCTCTATAAGCTGGCCGCGATGAACGGCCTGACGATGGCGGACTACAAGGTGGAGAAGCTCGGCGGCACGCCCGCGCGCGTCCAGGCGCTCATGGAGGGCCGGATCGCCGGCACCATGGTCAGCTCGCCTTCGGAACTCCTCCCCGAATCGAAGGGCTACACCCGCCTAGGCGACACCACCGCGACGTTCGGGGCATACCAGGCGTCGGTCGGCGTCGCCCGCCGCTCCTGGGCGGCGCAGCATTCCCGCGAGCTCGTCGCCTTCATCCGCTCCTACGTCGCCGCGATGGACTGGCTGCAGGATCCCGCCAACAAGGGCGAAGCGGTCGCCATCTACATGAAGCACATCCCGGCGGCCCCGAGGCCCGCGGCGCAGAAGGCCTACGAGACGATGTTCGCCGCGAACGAGGGCTTCCAGAAGAAAGCGAAGCTCGATCTCGAGGGCTGCCGTACGGTGCTGAAGCTCCGCAGCGAGTTCGCGAAGCCGCAGAAGCATCTCGCCGACCCGTCGAAGTACATCGACGAGAGCTACTACGCGGCGGCGGTGCGCTAGGGCTTCACTCGTACAGGCCGGGGTGCGCCTTGCCGCGGAACACGCGGTAGGCATAGGCGGTGTACGCGACGAGGAAAGGGAGCACGATCGCCACGCCGGCGAGCATGAATCCGAGCGCCGAAGGGTGCGCCGCCGCCTCCCAGATGGTCATGCGGTCGATCACGATGAAGGGGAACAGGCTGTAGGCGAGACCCGCGAACGCGAGCGCGAAGATCGCCACCGCGGCGGCGAACGGCACCCAGTCGCGCTGCGGTTCTCCGCGCTTGAGACGCCCGGTGCTCGACCATACCACCCATCCCGATACGAGCGTTGCGAGCGGCAGCAGCATCAGCGCCAGGGTGCGCGGGCTCGGAAAATCCCCGAACCACTTGGTCTGCACGGTCTCGCTCGCGAACGGCGTGGCGAGGCTCACCAAGGCGACCGCGAGCGCGACCCAGGCGAGCCCCCAGCGCGCCCAGCCGAGGGCCTTGCCCTGGAGGACTCCCTGAGTCTTGAGGATCAGCCAGGTCGCGCCGAGCAGCACGTAGCCGCCGCACAGGCTCGCTCCCACCAGGAGCGCGAACACCGTGTAGCCGAAGCCCGAATGGAAGCCGGTGATGTAGCGTCCGAGCATGAAGCCTTGCGCGAACGAGGCGAGGAAGGAGCCGAACCAGAACAGCCCGTTCCACAGTTCCCGGTGCCAGCCTTGGGCCTTGATGCGGAATTCGAACGCGACGCCGCGGAACATGAGCCCGATCAGCATCCAGGCGACCGGAAGGTAGAGCGCGCCCAGCACGATGCCGTGCGCGATGGGGAAAGCGACGAGCATGATGCCCACGCCGAGCACGAGCCAAGTCTCGTTGGCGTCCCAGAACGGGCCGATCGAGGCCACCATCAGGTCCTGCTCGCGCGCGTCGGCCGCGGGCATGAGCATGCCTACTCCGAGGTCGTAGCCGTCGAGCACCACGTACATCAGCATCGCCAGTCCCATCAGGGCGGCGAAAGCGAGCGGAAGGTCGAGACTCATGCCTGGACCCCCTTGCCCGCGAGGTGGGTGAGCACGACCATGTAGGCGAGGAACATCGCTGTATACGTGATCACGTAGGCGGTCAGGCTCGCGCCGACCTGCGCGCCCGAGGCCGGACCCGCCGCGTCGGAGGTCCTGAGGATCCCCGTGACGAGCCAAGGCTGCCTGCCGATCTCGGTCACCAGCCAGCCGCACAGCGTCGCGAGCCATCCCGAGAAGGTGAAGGCCGACAGCGTCCACAGCATCCGGCGCGACGGAAGGCGCCTGCCGCGCGTCGCCCAGGCGCCGCACCAGGCGACGGCGAGCATCAGCACCCCGATCCCCACCATCGCGCGGAACGCGAAGAACACCGGAGCGACCGGCGCGACGTCGGGCCAGAGCGCGTCGACGCCCTTCAGCTCGGCGTCGGCGTCGTGCCTGAGCAGCAGGCTCGCCGCCTTCGGTATCTCGACGGCGAAGTCGTTCCGGCGCCTGTCCTCGTCGGGAATCGCGAAGAGGACGAGCGGCACGCTTTTCTCCGTCTTCCAGATCGCCTCGATCGCGGCGATCTTCGCCGGCTGGTGCTCGAGCGTATTCAGGCCGTGCTGGTCGCCGACGAAGGCCTGGACCGGCGCGAGCAGCGCGGCGAGCACGAGCCCGGTGCGCAGGGTCGCCCGCGCCGAGGCGTCCTCCGGCGAGCGCAGCAGCCGCCAGGCGGAAAGACCCGCCAGGACGAAGGACGCGGTGAGCCCGGAGGCGAGCAGCATGTGCGTGAAGCGGAACGGGAACGAGGGATTGAACAGCACCTGCCACCAGTCCCCGGCGATGATCTGGCCGCCCTGCACGACCTGTCCCGCGGGCGTCTGCATCCACGAATTGAGCGCGAGGATCCAGAACGCCGAGGTGGTCGTGCCGATCGCGACCATGGCGGCGGAGAAGACGTGCACCCATCCCGGGACGCGGTTCATGCCGAAGAGCATGATGCCCAGGAAGGTCGCCTCCAGGAAGAACGCGGTCAGCACCTCGTAGGCGAGCAGCGGGCCGGCGATGTTGCCGACCTTGAGCATGAACCCCGGCCAGTTGGTTCCGAACTGGAACGACATCGTGATGCCCGTCACCACGCCCATCGCGAAAGTCAGGGCGAAGATTTTGGTCCAGAGCTTGTAGGTGGCGAGCCAGGCGGGGTCGCCCGAGCGCGCGTAGCGGATGCGGAAGTAGAGCAGTATCCAGGCGAGCGCGATGGTCAGCGTCGGGAACAGGATGTGGAACCCGATGTTCAGGCCGAACTGCGCGCGTGCGAGGAGCAGGACCTCCGGGGTGTCCATGGGTGCACTATCATACGGAATCCCGCAGACCGCAACCGAACGAGACGTGAACTCCCCCGAGCGCTCGGGCGGCGCCGACCTCGCCGCGCACACTCCCATGATGCAGCAGTACCTGCGCCTGAAGGCGCAATACCCGGACATCCTGCTGTTCTACCGCATGGGGGACTTCTACGAGATGTTCTACGAGGACGCCGAGCGCGCCTCGAAGCTGCTCGACCTCACGCTCACCACGCGCGGCGCCTCCGCCGGCGCGCCGATCAAGATGGCGGGGGTGCCGTATCACGCGGTGGATCAGTATCTCGCCAAGCTGGTGCGCCTCGGCGAGTCGGTGGCGATCTGCGAGCAGATCGGCGACCCGGCGACATCGAAGGGCCCCGTCGACCGCCAGGTCACCCGCATCGTCACGCCGGGCACGCTGACCGACTCGGAGCTGCTCGAGGAGAAAGCCGACAACATCCTGCTCGCGATCGCGAGAACGAAGGGCGCGGTGGGCCTCGCCTGGCTCAACCTCGCGAGCGGCGACCTGCGCGTCGTGGAGATCGCGCCTCAGCTCCTCGAGAACGAGCTGCGGCGCATCGAACCCGCGGAAATCCTCGCGGCGGAAGGCACGGAACTGAACGGCTTCGCAGTGACCCGCCTGCCCGAGTGGCATTTCGATTTCGACGCAGGCCGGAAGATCCTCATAAAGCAGCTCGGCGCGGCGAGCCTCGCCGGCTACGGATGCGAGGACCTGGAGCCGGCGATCGCCGCCGCAGGCGCCCTGCTCGAGTACGCTGGGAAGACTCAAGGGCAGGCGCTGGCGCACGTCTCAGCGGTCGTCGCCGAGCGCGCGGGCGAGTACGTGCGCATGGACGCCGCGACCCGCCGCAACCTCGAGCTCACCGAGACGCTGCGCGGCGAGCTGGCGCCGACGCTGTTCTCGGTGCTGGACGAATGCGCGACCGGGATGGGCAGCCGCTTGCTTCGCCACTGGCTGCATCATCCCTTGAGGGATCAGGCGGCGCTTGCGGCGCGACACGACGCCGTGGCCGCGCTCGCCGAGGCGCATCCGAGCGTCCACAAGCTGCTGCGGCGCTTCGCCGATGTCGAGCGCATCACCGGGCGCGTCGCGCTCCGGAACGCGCGCCCGCGCGATCTGTCCTCGTTGCGCGACAGCCTCGCGCTGCTTCCCGAGCTCGCTCCGGGGGTTCCTCGCGGCGCGACTTTGCTCTCGAAGCTGCTGGACGATCTCGACGTTCCCGGGGAGAGCCTCGCCCTTCTCCGCCGCGCGGTGATGGAGGACCCGTCTGCGATGGTGAGGGACGGCGGCGTGATCGCCGGGGGATACAACCCGGAGCTGGACGAGCTGCGCGCGCTGCAGACCGACTCCGGAGCGTTCCTCGCGGAGCTCGAGGCCCGCGAGCGCGCGCGCACGGGCATACCCAACCTGCGCGTCGCGTACAACAACGTTCACGGCTTCTACATCGAGATCACCAACGCGCACGCCGGCAAGACTCCCGCCGACTACCGCCGCCGCCAGACTCTGAAGAACGCCGAGCGCTACATCACGCCCGAGCTCAAGGCTTTCGAGGACAAGGCGCTGTCGGCGCGCGATCGCGCGCTCGCGCTGGAGAAAACGCTCTACGACGAGCTGCTGGCCTCGCTCGCGGCGCACGTCCCGGCGCTGCAGCGCGTCGCGCGGGCGCTGGCGCAGCTCGACCTCCTCGCCTGCTTCGCCGCGACGGCGCACAGGCGCGGCTATTGCCGTCCCGAGTTCACCGGCGATATCGCGGTCGAGATCGAATCCGGGCGGCATCCGGTGGTCGAGGCCCAGATCGAGCAGTTCGTCCCCAACGGCGTTCGCCTCTCGCCCGCGCGCCAGCTGCTGCTCGTGACCGGCCCGAACATGGGAGGCAAGTCGACCTACATGCGCCAGGCCGCGCTGATCGTGCTCATGGCGCACGTCGGCGCCTTCGTTCCCGCGAAGGCGGCTCGCCTCGGGCCGATCGACCAGGTGTTCACGCGCGTCGGCGCGGCCGACGATCTCGCCGGAGGGCGCTCGACCTTCATGGTCGAGATGACCGAATCGGCGAACATCCTGCACAACGCGACCGAGCGGAGCCTCGTCCTCATGGACGAGGTCGGGCGCGGCACCTCCACCTTCGACGGCCTCGCGCTCGCCTGGGCCATCGCGCGGCAGCTCCTCGAGAAGAACCGCGCGCTCACGCTCTTCGCCACGCACTACTTCGAGCTGACCCGGCTCGCGCTCGAGTACAAACAGGCCGCGAACGTGCACCTCGACGCGGTCGAGCACAAAGACACGATCGTGTTCCTGCACGCGGTCGAGGAAGGCCCTGCGTCGCAGAGCTACGGACTGCAGGTCGCGCAGCTCGCCGGCGTGCCGAAGAGCGTCGTGCGCAACGCGCGCCGCTACCTGCAGATGCTCGAGGACGCGAGCCTGACGCGCGGCGGGCAAAACGATCTATTCGCTGCGGGGAAAGCCGAGCCCGCGCCGGCGTCCGAGCCGGATGCGCTACGCGAGGCGCTCGACGCGGTCAGCCCGGACGAGCTTTCGCCGCGCGAGGCGCTGGAGCTGCTGTACCGCTTGAAGAAACTCTGATCCGGGCACCCTAGTTGGTGCACCGGTCCGCGCAGAAGTCCTTGGTCCCGCCGTTGCCCAGACAATCGTCCACGCAAAGCGTGTCGGTTCTCGGCGGCGACCGAGGCCGGCGAGCCGGAGCCTCAGGCGACGGGGAAGGCTGCTCCTGCGTCGAGGCGCGGGAAATCACGAGCTTGTAGAGGTTGAGCGGCAGGCCGCGCGGCGATTTCGCGGGCTCGCCGGCCGGGGGCGGGACTTTCTCGACAAAATCGACTTTCCAGCCCTTCTCCTGGATCTGCCCGCGCGTGAGCGCGCCCAGGCCCGCGGTGCACTGGAACTTCTCGTCGTCGCTCGGGAACTCGTCGTAGTAGATCGCCGTGGTGCACGAGGCCGCTCTCGGCCCGGCGCCCGAAGCCGCGCCTGCCGCCGCCTCGTGCTGCTGGGACTGCTTCGCGAGCTCCGGGTCGTCGCGGATCTTCTTCCATTCTTCCCAGCTGTATTTCTTGCCGTCCACCCAGACCGAATCGCCCATCCGGAAGATAAACGCCGTCGCGGACGAGCTCGCAGCAAGGAGGCCGGCAGCCAATGCGAGCGTGAGACCGATTCGCTTCAAGTTCGACCCCTGCGAAACAAAAAGGCGGGCGCCTTGCGACGCCCGCCAAACCTACCACGAAAACCGGAAGAGGAGACTTCTTCCGTGCCTGCTAGAAAGAGTACATCCAGCCCACCGATACCGCCTGCAGCGTCTCGCCGGTGAAACAGAGGCCCGCGGCATCCTTGCAATCGGTGGTGATGCCGTGGCCGCTCGCGCCGAGGTCGAAGTGCCCTCCGGCCTTGTTCGCCTGGCGGGCGTACACCGCATACCAGTTGCTCTTCTTGTCGAAATGATGCTTGTAGCCGAGCGAGTACATGTTGGACGCGTTGTCGACCGACCCGGGGGCGGTGGTTACCCCGCTGTCCCCGCCCCCGGGCTGTCCCGGGGTCTTTCCGGCATGCGCCCATCCGAGGTTCACCTCGTCCTTATCCCCGACCTTCTGCGTCAATGCGAGCCACGAGCCGTTGCGCTGCCGCTCGTTGAAGTCCGCATTGGGAGCGTGACGGGTCAGCCTCTCTAGAACCAAATTGACCACGGTGTTGGTCGGGAACATGTACTGGACCCCAACCTTCATTGCCGCTTCGTCCCCGACACCGACCTCCGTGACATTGTCGCCGGTGCGGTTGACCTGCCGGTGCAACTCGTACGCTAAGGTTCCGTAGAGAGGACCGGTCTGATACACGCCGGCCACGCTGTAGGCGTTACCGAAAGAGCCGTCACCGCAGGGACCGGGGAAACCGTCCTTGGTTATTCCTCCCCCTCCTCCCGTGCAATCCGGCTCGCCGCTGGCATTGATGCTGTTGTCCTCCGAGCGGTTCTGTCCGGGAGACCAGAGCGCGCTGAACGAGGCTCCGCCCCATTTCGGCGATTCGTACCAC
>DATEGT010000256.1:0-24625 GCA_035280025.1 Burkholderiales bacterium
CCGCTCTGCCAGTTGAAGTAGATTTTCTTGTACGGACAGCCCGAGACGCACATGCGCCAGCCGCGGCACTTGTCCTGGTCGATGAGGACGATGCCGTCCTCCTCGCGCTTGTAGATGGAGCCCGACGGGCAGGAGGCGACGCAGGTCGGATTGAGGCAGTGCTCGCACAGCCTGGGCAGGTACATCATGAAGGTGTTCTCGAACTCGCCGTAGATCTCCTTCTGCACGTCGTCGAAGTTCTTGTCCTGGGAGCGCTTGGAGAACTCCCCGCCGAGGATCTCCTCCCAGTTCGGGCCCCACTCGATCTTCTCCATCCTCTGGCCGGTGATCAGCGAGCGCGGCCGCGCCACCGGCGCCGCCTCCATCTTCGGCGCATCGTGCAAGTGCTCGTAGTCGAAGGTGAACGGCTCGTAGTAGTCGTCGATCTCGGGCAGGTGCGGGTTGGCGAAGATCTTCGAGAGCACCGCGAGCTTGCCGCCCTGCTTCGGGCGGATCTTGCCGTTGCCGTTCCTGACCCAGCCGCCTTTCCAGCGCTCCTGGTTCTCCCAGTCCTTGGGGTAGCCGATGCCGGGCTTGGTTTCGACGTTGTTGAACCAGGCGTATTCCATTCCCGGCCGGCTGGTCCAGACGTTCTTGCACGTGACGCTGCAGGTGTGGCAGCCGATGCACTTGTCCAGGTTGAGGACCATCCCGATCTGGGCGCGGATCTTCATACGGCCTCCTTCTTCGGCTGGTCCATCCAGTCCACCGCCGCCATCTTGCGCACGATGACGAACTCGTCGCGGTTCGAGCCGACGGTGCCGTAGTAGTTGAAGCCGTAGCTCTGTTGCGCGTAGCCGCCGATCATGTGCGTAGGCTTGGGGCAGGTGCGCGTGACGGAGTTGTGGATACCGCCGCGGGTCTTCATGATCTCGGAGCCCGGCGTGTTGACGATCTTCTCCTGCGCGTGGTACATGAGCACCATGCCCGCGGCGACGCGCTGGCTGACGACCGCGCGCGCGGTGAGCGCGCCGTTCAGATTGTAGGCCTCGATCCAGTCGTTGTCGGCGATGCCCGCCTTCCTCGCGTCGACCTCGGAAATCCACACGATCGGCCCGCCGCGAGACAGCGTCAACATCAGCAGGTTGTCGGTGTAGGTCGAATGGATGCCCCACTTCTGGTGGGGCGTGATGAAGTTGAGCACCACCTCGGGGTTGCCGTTCGCGCGCTTCCCGAGTATCGGACGCACGCTCTTCGTATCCACCGGCGGACGGTAGACGCACAGCGTCTCGCCGAAGGCGCGCATCCACGGATGATCCTGATAGAGCTGCTGGCGGCCGGTGAGCGTGCGCCAGGGGATCAGCTCATGCACGTTGGTGTAGCCGGCGTTGTACGACACGTGCTCCGACTCCACCCCCGACCAAGTGGGCGAGGAAATGATCTTGCGAGGCTGCGCCTGGACGTCGCGGTAGCGGATCTTGTCGTCCTGGCGGGGAAGCGCGAGGTGCGCGTGCTCGCGCCCGGTCGCCTCCGAGAGCGCAGCCCAGGCCTTCACCGCCACCTCGCCGTTGGTCTCAGGGGCGAGCGCGAGGATCACCTCGCAGGCGTCGATGTCGGTCTCGATCTTCGGCAGTCCCCGGGTCGGCCCGTCCTCGGTCACCTTGTAGTTCAGGCCTCCGAGCAGCTCGACCTCGTGCTGGGTGTTCCAGGCAATCCCCTTGCCGCCGTTGCCCACCTTCGACATCAGCGGCCCGAGCGCGGTGAAGCGCTTGTAGGTATTCGGGTAGTCGCGCTCGATGACGGTGATCGCCGGCATGGTCTTCCCGGGGAAGGGCTCGCATTCCCCTTTCTTCCAGTCCCTGACCTCGAAGGCCTGGCCGAGCTCGGCCGGCGTGTCGTGCATGAGGGGGGTGAGGACGACGTCCTTCTCGACGCCGAGATGGCTCGCCGCAATCTCCGAAAACTTCTTCGCGATGCCCTTGTAGATGTCCCAGTCGCTCCGGGACTGCCATACCGGGTCGACCGCGGCGGAGAGCGGATGGATGAAGGGATGCATGTCGGAGGTATTCAGGTCGTTCTTCTCGTACCAGCTCGCGGTCGGCAGCACCACGTCGGAGTACAGGCAGGTGGTGCTCATGCGGAAGTCCAGCGTCACGAGAAGATCGAGCTTGCCCTCGCCCGTCGTGTCGCGCCAGGTTACTTCCTCGGGCTTCTGGTCGCCGGTCTCGCCGAGGTCTTTGCCCTGGACCCCGTTCGTCGTCCCGAGCAGGTGCTTGAGAAAGTATTCGTGGCCCTTGCCGGAGGAGCCGAGCAGGTTCGAGCGCCACACGAACAGATTCCTCGGGAAGTTGTCCGGGTGGTCCGGGTCCTCGCAGCTCATCCTGAGCTTGCCGCTCTTCAGCTCGCGCACTACGTAATCCTTGGGGTCGACGCCGGCGCGGGCAGCCTCCTTCGCGATCTCGAGCGGATTCCTCTGCAGCTGCGGCGCCGAAGGGAGCCAGCCCATGCGCTCCGCGCGGACGTTGAAGTCGATCAGGCTGCCCGAGTAGCGCTTCGCGTCGGCGAGCGGCGAGAGGATCTCGGCAACCGAGACCTTCTCGTAGCGCCACTGGTCGGTGTGCGCGTAGAAGAAGGACGTGGAATTCATCTGCCGCGGCGGGCGGGTCCAGTCGAGCGCGAACGCGAGCGCGGTCCAGCCGGTCTGCGGACGCAGCTTCTCCTGCCCCACGTAGTGCGCCCAGCCGCCCCCCGACTGGCCGACACAGCCGCACATCGCGAGCAGGTTGATGATCGCGCGGTAGCTCATGTCCATGTGGTACCAGTGGTTCATTCCGGCGCCGATGATCACCATGGATTTCCCGTGAGTCTTGTCGGCGTTGTCGGCGAACTGGCGCGCGACGGTGATCACCTGCTCGCGCGGGACGCCGGTGATCTTCTCCTGCCACGCCGGCGTATACGGCACGTCCTCGTCGAAGGACTTGGCGGCGCCCACGCCGTAGTTGGCGAGCAGCAGGTCGTAAACGGTGGCGACGAGGTGCTCGCCGACCTTCTTCGCGGGGACCCGCCGGATCAGGACGTCGGCCTGCTCGTTCGAGGGGAAGTGCTCGTGCGTGATGCCTCCGAAGTAGGGAAAGGCGACCTCGACGGCCTCATCCTTGCTTTCGAGAAGCGACAACCGCGGCTTGATGTCCTTGAGTTCGAGATTCCACTTCCCCTTCTCGCCCCAGCGGAAGCCGATCGAGCCCAGCGGCACGGCGAGTTTGCCGGAGGCGTCGTCGAAACACACCGTCTTCCACTCGGGATTGTTCGACTCGCCCAGACTGTCGGGGAAGTCCGAGCAGCGCAGGAAGCGCTCCGGCACGTACCGGTCGCCCTGCTTGACGATCCGAACGAGCATCGGCATGTCGGTGTACTGGCGGCAATACTCCCGGAAATACTCGCTCTTCCCCGCCGCGTGGAACTCCTTCAGCACCACGTGACCCATCGCCATCGCGAGCGCCGCGTCGGTGCCCTGCTTGGGATGCAGCCACAGGTCTCCGAACTTGCTCCCTTCCGCGTAGTCCGGAAAGATCGAGACGATCTTGGTCCCCTTGTAGCGCGCCTCGGTCATGAAGTGCGCGTCGGGCGTGCGCGTCTGCGGCACGTTCGAGCCCCACATCATGATGAAGCTCGAGTTGTACCAGTCGGCCGACTCGGGCACGTCGGTCTGCTCGCCCCATGTCATGGGGGAGGCGGGCGGCAGATCGCAGTACCAGTCGTAGAAGCTCATGCACACGCCGCCGATGAGCGAGAGATAGCGGCTGCCGGCGGCGTAGGAGACCATCGACATCGCGGGAATCGGCGAGAATCCGATAACGCGGTCCGGGCCGTAGCGCTTGACCGTGTAGACGTTCGCCGCCGCGACGATCTCGTTGACCTCGTCCCAACTCGAGCGCAGGAACCCTCCGAGGCCCCGCTGTTTCTTGTAGGTCGCTGCGGCTTTCGGGTTCTCGACGATCGCGCGCCAGGCGGCGACCGGGTCGCTCGATTTCCTCGCCTCGCGCCACAGCTTGAGGAGCGGGCTCCTCACCATCGGGTACTTGAGGCGGTTGCCCGAGTACAGGTACCAGGAGTAGGACGCGCCGCGCGAGCAGCCGCGCGGCTCGTGGTTGGGCATGTCGGGGCGCGTGCGCGGATAGTCGGTCTGCTGCGTCTCCCAGGTGACGATTCCGCCCTTGACGTAGATCTTCCACGAGCACGAACCGGTGCAATTGGCGCCGTGCGTCGAGCGTACGATCTTGTCGTGCTGCCAGCGCTTGCGGTAGCCATCTTCCCAGCCGCGATCCTCGGTGCGCGTCTCGCCGTGCCCCCCGGAGAATTTCTCCGTCGAGACGGTGAGGAATTTCAGCCGGTCGAGAAAATGGCTCATGGGCAGACTCTCTTCAGCAAGGCATCGGCGCGTTCTTGCGCGCGTAGTACCACCAGGTGAGCGCGATGCAGGTAAGGTAGAAGACGATGAACAGATACAGCGCCCCCTGCGGCCCGCCGGTCAGCTCGATCGAGGTTCCGTAGCTCTTGGGAATGAAGAAGCCGCCGTAGGCGCCAATCGCCGCGGTGAAGCCGAGAACCGGCGAGGCCTCCTTCGGCGGGAAGATGATCGGGATCATGCGGAAGGTCGATCCGTTGCCGATCCCGGTGGTGAGGAAGAGCAGCATGAAGCAGGCGAAGAACCCGGCGAAGCTGTGGCTCTTGAGGAACCATAGGACTCCTACTACCGACAGGGCCATGACTACGAAGTTCCACAGGCTCACCGCCGCGCCGCCGAGCTTGTCGGCGAGCCAGCCGCCGAAGGGCCGGACCACGGCGCCCACCAGCGGCCCGATCCAGGCGTAGGCGAGCGCGCTCACGTCCGGGAACTGGTTGCGGATGAGCAGGGGAAAGCCGGCCGAGTAACCGATGAACGAGCCGAAGGTTCCGAGGTAGAGCCAGCACATGATCCAGTTGTGCTTGCGCTTGAAGATCACCATCTGCTCGGCGACCGACGCCTTGGCGCTCGCCAGGTCGTTCATGCCGATCCACGCGGCGATGCTCGCGATCACGATGAAGGGCACCCACACGAAGGCGGCGTTCTGCGCCCACACGTGCACCGTGTCCCCCAGCCGGTTGACGATCATCTGCGGTCCGCCCGCAAGCGGCCCATAGACGCCCGCGGCAACCACCAGGGGCGTCATGAACTGCACCGCCGAGACGCCGAGGTTCCCCAGGCCGGCGTTCACCCCGAGCGCCGAGCCCTTCCTCTCTTTCGGGAAAAAGAAGTTGATGTTCGCCATCGACGAGGAAAAGTTGCCGCCGCCGAAGCCGCACAGCAGCGCAAGGACGAGGAAGGTCGCGTAGCTCGTACCCGGATGCTGGATGGCGACGCCGATGCCGACCGCGGGGATGAGCAGCGAGGCGGTCGAGATCGCGGTCCAGCGCCGGCCGCCGAAAACGGGCACCATGAACGAATAGAAGATGCGCAGGGTCGCGCCGGAGAGCGCGGGCGCCGCGGCCAGCCAGAACAGCTGGTTCGGCGTGAACTTGTAGCCGAGCGCGTTCAGGTTCACCGCGACCACGCTCCAAAGCTGCCACACGGCGAACGCGAGGAACAGCGCCGGGACCGAGATCCACAGATTGATGTTCGCGATCGCCTGCCCCTGCTGCGCCCAGAACTGCTTGTCCTCGGGCGTCCAGACGGTGAGGGTTCTTGCCATGTCAGGCTCCCTGGGTCGCCGCGCGGGCGCGCTGGGGAACGATCTCGGTCCAGTACATCCACACCAGCGACACGAGCGTCACGCCCCACATCAGCATGAAGATCGAGCTGTTGACGCCGGTGAGGTCGACCATCGCGCCGAACATGATCGGCAGGAGGAAGCCGCCGAGCGCGCCGATCAGCCCGACGATGCCCGAGACGACGCCGATGTTGTGCGTGTATTCGTCGGAGATGTACTTGAAGACCGAGGCCTTGCCGAATGCCCAAGCGATGCCCATCAGGAACATGAGCACGGTAAACATCCAGGGGTTCAGTCCGACGTGAAACCTGATCTCCCCGGTCGCGGTCCTGATCACCAGGTCGGTCTGCGGATAGGAAAGGAAGAAAAGGCACGCCCAGGAGAAGAGCAACACCCACCAGGTCACCGGGTGCGCGCCCCAGCGGTCGGACATCCACCCACCCACGGCGCGCAGCACGCCGCCCGGCAGGGAGAAGCAGGCTGCGAGCAGCGCCGCGACCTCGATGCCGAAGCCGTACTCGGTGATGTAGTACTTGGTCATCCACAGCGACAGCGCCACGTAGCCGCCGAACACGATCGAGTAGTACTGGCACAGCTTCCAGACGTTCGGGTCCTTGAGCGCCTTCAGCTGCTCTCGCAGCCTTACCTCGCCCCCGCCGGCGTGCCCGGGGTCGGTATAGCTCAGGAACCAGAACGCGAGCGCGGTTACCAGCATCGCGGCCGCGTAGACCCTGGGCACCATCGCCCAGCCGAACGCGACCAGGATGGCCGGGGCCACGAACTTGTTGAGCGCGGCGCCGGAGTTTCCGGCGCCGAAGATACCCATGGCGAATCCCTGGTGCTTCTTGTCGAACCAGCGCGCGCAATAGGCGATGCCGACCGAGAACGAGCCGCCCGCGAAGCCGACGAACAGCCCCAGGACGAGGAAATGCCAGTACGCACTCGCCTCGCCGATCAGCCAGATCGGCACCACTGTCGACAGCATGAGCACGAAGAAGACGATACGCCCGCCGAACCGGTCGGTCCACATACCCAGAGGCAGGCGGATGAGCGCGCCCGTCAGCACGGGCGTCGCGGCGAGCAGGCCGAACTGGGTCTCGTTCAGGCCCAGCATCTTCTTGATCGGTATGCCGATCACCGCGAACATCATCCAGACCGCGAAGCACACCGTAAACGACGCCGTGCTCATCGTTACGACGGAGATCTGCTTGGTGCGTAAGGTCGCCACGTCCCGCCCCCTGACTGCTTTGCGCACCAAGACTGTGCCAGCCGGGATCGCGCGTTACTTGATCCACGTCAAAAGCCCGGCGCTAGTCCCTTCCCACGTCAGGGGCATGCGATCAACTCCCCATCTCCAGCCACAACCGCGGCTCGATCGCCGCGGCCGCCATGAATCCGCCCATGAACGCCCCCTGGATTCCCATGCTCGCCGCGTCCTGTCCCGCGAGGTACAGCCCCGGGACCGGCGTGCGGGCACGCAGCGCGCTGCTCTTCAGCCGCCGCGCCGACATCTCGATGCCGTACATCGCGCCGCGGTCTGCACCCACGAAGGACGCCTGCGACAGCGGCGTGGAGAGCTCGTGGAAATCGACCAACGGGCCGAGCCTGGGAAAATGCCGCTTGAACTGCGCGAGCAGGCTCTCGGCGATCCACGCTTTGGTGGCCTCGTACTCCTCGGGGCGGCGGCCCGGCGAACTCCCGGTCCAAGCTGCAAACGGATCCCAGCGGCACAGGGCGACGACCTCCGCCGTGTGGCGCCTTGGATCTCCGTGCGCGGAATCCTTGAGCGAGGGAAACGACACGAAGATCGACGGAGCATCCTCGTCGCCGGGCCGCTCCCACACGCGGCCGATGTCGTCGCTTTCGTACGCCCAGACGTTTGCGGCGGTGGCGCCGCCTGCCCGAATGTCGCCGCGGAGCCCGAGATAGAGCGCGATGTACGACAGGCTCGCTCCGAAAGCGGCCAGCGACTCGCGCCACGCGGGAGCGGCGCTGTCCGGCAGCGCCGCCACAGTGTTGTGCGCACCGATCGCGGAGATGACGCACCTTGCTTCGATGGTTTCGCCGTTCTCGAGGCGCACGCCGGCCGCGCGGCCGTCCTCGAGGCGGATTTCGGCGACGCGCGAGCCGGTGCGCAGCTCGCCGCCGTCGGCCCTTATGGACCGCGCGAAGGACTGCGCGATTCTCGCCGGCCCTCCAACCGGGTAGTACGCCCCGCCGTAGTAGCTGCCGGTCACCAGGGCGTGGACCGCGAAGGGTGCCCGCTCGGGGGGCACGCCGTAGTCGCCCCACCGCGAAGTGAGCACCGCTGCGAGGCGCGGGTCGCGGACGCGGCGGACTTTGTCCGCGGCCGACGGCTCCAGCGCCCGGCGCACGCGCCCGGCGTTGAGCCAGCGCAGCACCGCGGCGAGGGGCGCAGGCAGCGCCAAGGCCCCGAACAGGGCTACGCTCGCGCGCTCTGCGTCGGAGCAGGCTGCGAAGTACGCGTCGATCGCCGCCCGGTCCGCGGGGAACTCGGCCTCGAGGCGTGCGCGGTAGGCCGCAAGGGGTGCTTCGACGGGAAACTCGAATCCGGGAAGCCGGACGATGTCGTAGGGCGAGCCCACCGGGGCGAAGCACAGATCGTCGCCCGCATAGCGACGCAGCAGGCGCCCGAACCGCCCCTCGGGGCCGGGCGAGTCGCCCACCCCGCCGACGTAGTGCACGCCCGTCGCGAACGCGTACTCGCCGCGGCGGAAAGTCTGGGTGAGACCGCCGAGCTGCGAGTGCTGCTCCAGGAGCAGCACTCCGCGGCCTCTGCGCGCAAGCGCCGCCGCCGCGGTCAGCCCGCCGACCCCCGAGCCGATCACAAGAACATCGCGCCCGGGCTTCACGGCGGAAAGCGCGGCCCAGTACGAGAGCCCGGTGCTACCGGGCGCCGCGCTTCTTCTGCGCGCCGATCCCCGGCTCCTCGTACTCGCGCAGGTATTCGGCCAGCTTGGCATTCGCTTCCGCGGCGGCCTGGAACATCTGGTTCCAGTAGGCCACGGAGCGCTCCAGGTTGGCGGTCATCCAGTTGAGCTGGATGTGCAGCAGGTCCGAAATCGTCTTCGCCCCCATCACCGATTTCTCGGTGGTCGTCGTCACGATTTCTCGATTGCAGATCCGTTCAAGGTTCATGCTTTCTCCGGTTTTCTGAATGCAGCTTAGGCGGCCCGGATGGAGAGAATTTGACTCAGATCAAGAACCCGCCCCGGCGAACGAAGATGATGTGACTTGTCCCCCTTCGCAAAGGGAGTGACCGAGCAAAACCTACAGGAGAACGTCATGGCAAACATCACCCGTTTCGACCCCTTCGAGGAGCTGGCGCGTTTTCAGCCGCTGGCGAATTTCGATGATCTATTCAAGGGCTTTCGCGTACGTCCCTGGATGAGCGAGGGCGACTTCGAGCCGCGCATCAAGGTGGACGTCGCAGAGGCCGACGCCGCCTTCAGCGTCAAGGCCGAGATTCCCGGCGTGAAGAAGGACGATATCCACGTCGCGATCGACGGCAACCAGGTCTCCATCGAGGCCGAGCTGAAGAAGGAGAAAGAAGAGAAGAAGGGCGAGAAGCTCGTGCGCAGCGAGCGCTATTACGGCAAGCAGTCGCGCACTTTCACGCTGGGATCCGACATCGACGCCGGCAAGGCGGAGGCCAAGTACGCCGACGGCGTGCTCGAGCTGAAGCTGCCGAAGAAGGCGAACGGCTCTAGCAAGGAACTGAAGGTCCAGTGAGTCTGGATCAACCGGCCCGGATCGCACCCTGCTAGCCTCAAAAAGAAGAGGCAGGTCAAACGGACAGAAAGGAGTCAATCATGTACACAGGAAACGTCATCGAGGCGAAAGACAGGCTTGTCACAGATTTCGGCGTCGTCATCGACGATACCGAGAAGCTCCTTCAGGCGACGGCAGGCCAGGCGGGTGAACAGGTTGCCGCCGCGCGGGCCCGCGTCCAGGCAAGCATCAAGGCCGCAAAGCAGAAAATCGGCGCGACCGAAGAGTTGGCGGTGCAAAAGGCGAAGGCCACCACGCAAGCGACCGACGAATACGTCCGCGCGCACGCGTGGCCGATTATCGGGACCGCCGCGGCGGTGGGCGCGCTGATCGGCATGCTGATCAGCCGCCGCTAGGCAGCGGTTCGGCGAACCCGGAGCCCTGATTCTCCGGAGAGCCGCCGGCGTGCGCGAGGCGACCGCATCGCGCGCTCGCGGCGTCAATGTTCCCGTTGTGCGCAGGGCCTGCTGTTCTCGATCCAGATCAATAGGAGCCCCTGCCGAGCGCCGCGAGGCGGCATCAGCGCAGCGTTTCCAGGTAGCTCAACAGGTCTTCGAGCTCCCTGGGATCCTCTACGCGCACCGGCATGATCGTCCCGGGGACTTCGCGCCCCGGGTCGGATAGATAGCGGCGCAGCGAGTCGCGGTTCCAGACGATCCCCGACTCCGCCAGGGCGCGAGAGTGCACGCCGGACGGTCCGCCGCCGGCTCTTCTCCCGAAGATGCCGGCCAGGCCGGGGCCGAGCGTGGCGGTCGAGGGCGGCGATCCCTCGTGGCAGGTCGCGCAGCGGCTCTCGAAGATCTTCCGGCCGCGAGCCGCGGATTCGTCCGCTGCGAAGGCCGTCGCGTGGAAGACCGCGACCGGCAACAACACCCGAACGAGACTTCCGAACAGATCCATTCAGTGTGCCATCAGCACCGGCACGGTCATCGAATCGAGCAGGGTCCGCGTCGCCCCGCCGAGCACCAGCTCGCGCAGCCTCGAGTGCCCGTACGCGCCCATCACGATGAGGTCGACCGACATGTCCGCGGCGCGCGTGAGGATCTGCGACCCGATGTCGATCCCGGGACCTCCGTAGGTCGATACCGACGCCTTCACTCCGTGGCGCGCCAGGTAGAGCGCTGCGTCCGCTCCCGGCTCCTCCCCGTGGTCCCCCGGGGATCCGGCGTGGAAGACGATCACGTCGACGCGGCCAGCACTCGCAAGCAGCGGCAGGGCGCCGGCGACCGCGCGAGACGCCTCGGCCGACGCGTTCCACGCGACGAGCGCCCTTTTTCCCGTGCCGGAGAAATCCCCGGCGTAGGGAACGGCGAGCACGGGGCGGGGACACGAGAGCACCAGCTCGTCGACGAACCCGGGCGTGATCCCGGTTTGCCGCTCGGTGTCGCGTTCGCGTTGCCCGACGACGACCAGATCGGAATAGCGCGCGTTCACCCGCATCGCCTTCAGCGCGTCCTCATGCGAGACGCGCCATTCCGCCTTGACGTTGCCGTGTCTCGCGGCGGCCGCCCGGAATTCCGCCTCGGCCCGGGAAGCCGCTTCGGCGCGCTGCCGGGCCTGCTCGGCGATCAGCAGCTGCGAGGCGTCGGGGCGAACGAACGAAGGCAGGTTCATGGCGCCGAGCGCGAACAGCCCCACGAGGTGCGCGTCGTAGCGGTCGGCGAGCGCGAACGAGAGCTCCAGGCGCTCCGAGCGGCGGGCGCCCGCGTCGAGGTGCACGAGAATCGTCTTGTAGTCCATCTCCCTTGCCGAGGAGCTAGCGCACGACCAGCACCGGAATCTTTACCCTGGGCAGCACGCCCAGCGTCTCGCTTCCGAGGAGAAGCCGCGAAAGGCCGCTCCGCCCGTGCGAGCCCATCACGATCAGGTCGCACCGGCGCTTGCTCGCGATCTCGGCGATGGCATAGCGCGGGGAGCCGCTGATCGCCCATGCCCTGCCCACGGGGACTTTCGCCGCCTTCGCCCGCTTTTCCGCCGTAGCGAGGATGCGCGCCGCCCTGCGCGCGGACGTCTTGAGGATCGCCTCTCGGGGAAGAGTCGGCACCTGCATCCCCTCCGCGTAAACCGGCATCTGATACGGCGCCACGACGTGGAACAGCAGGATCCTGCCGCCCCCTGCCCGTGCAATCATCACCGCGTGCTTCACCGCCTTGTCCGACAGGCGCGAGCCGTCGGTGGGTACGAGGATGTGTGCATACATGCATATCTCCTTTGGGCGAGTCTGCATTCAGCATAGCCGCAGCGACCGTGCGCCGGTTGACGCAGGTCAAACCCCGGCCCCAGGGCACGGCACGGCTGCGCCGTTCAGGGCGCCGCGGCGCAGATCGTCCAACGCGGCTTCGGCCGCGTCGGCGCGGTAGCGGCTCATCGGCGCCATGACATGCGGTTGGCGAGCCTCCTTGGAACCGATCTCGACCGGCGCGAACGGGTCGGGCATCAGCGCGCCGCCGAGCCGGCCGCAATGAGCGAGAGCAGCGAGCTCATTGCGCCGCCAGCCTGCCCGCGATCTCCGGGATCGCCTCCGCGATCGCCGCCTCGCCCCGCGCGGTCTCGATCCTGACGGCGCCGCCGACCTCGCTCCCACTGAGGGGCTCGTGCGACGCGAGCTGGCGTTCGAGCACCGCGACGCCCGCCTCGGAAGCGTCGCTCAGCGCGGCTTCTCTCCGCAGAACGCGCTCGCGCAGCACGTCCTCAGGCGCTTCGCACGAGACGATCAGGAACGGCGCGCCGAGCTCCCGGGCGAGGGCGCGGAAAGCGTCGCGCTCCGAGCGCCGCAGGAAGGCGGCGTCCACGATCGCCCGGTGCCCCGATTCCACGACGGCGCGCGCGGCCTGCGCGAGCCGCCCATAGGTCAAGCGCGTGCTTTCGGCCGCATAGATCCCGCCGCCGGTGACGGCGTGCGTTCGTGCCCCGGCGGCGAGGCCGTGCAGCCGCTTGCGCTCGACGTCGGAGCGCACGCGGACGGCGCCGAGTTCTTCGAGCAAGGTCTGCGACACGGTGGTTTTTCCGGATCCGGAGAGGCCATGCATCAGCATGAGCGCTGGCGCGCCGGACTTGCAAAGCGAGAGCGCCAGGGCGAGATAATCCCCGAACTCCCGGTGCGCCCGGCCCTGCGCGGCGGCGCTGCCCGGCTGGTGCTCGCGTATGCGGGCGACCATGGCCCGCACCATTGCGCGGTAGACGAGGTAGTAGCGCAGCACGCGCACGCCGGCGTGGTCTCCGGTCGCATCCAGATAGGCGTTCAAGAACCGCCACGCGACCGCGGCGAGGCCGTGCTCGAGCAGATCCATCGCGAGAAACGCCGCCTCGTTCATCACGTCGATCCAGCGCAACGCGGGGTCGAATTCGATGCAGTCGAAGAGCACGGGCCCGCCTTCGAGAACGGCGATGTTCCCCAGGTGCAGGTCGCCGTGGCATTCGCGCACGAAGCCATCGCGCCCCCGCGCGGCGAAGACGTCCCGCAGGCGTTCGCTCTCGCGCCGCGTCCAGGCGCGCAGCTCGCCGAGGGCTTGCGTTTCGCCGTCGTCCGGCCCGAGCGCGCCCAGCCGCTCGAAGTTCGCCAGCGCGGGCGCGATGGCCCGCTCCGGAGATCCGTGGCAGCTTTCCCCGGTCGCCGCCGGAATCGAGGCGTGGAAGGCGGCAATCGCCTCGGCTATCGCGTCGATCTGCCGCGCGCCCAGCTCGCCCCGGCGCGCGAGGCCGTCGGCCAGCGCTTCCTGCGGGAAGCGGCGCATCTCGACCGCGTACTCGAGCGGCTCGCCCTCGCCTCCCGCGCGTACGCCGCCTGGCGCCTCCACGATCGGCACGACGCCCAGATACAGCTCGGGCGCCGTACGCCGGTTCAGGCGCAGTTCCTCCTCGCAGAAGAACCGGCGCGCCGCCAGGGTGCCGAAATCGAGGAAGCCCAGCGTGACGGGTTTCTTGACCTTGTAGGCGTAGTTCCCTGCGAGATAAACGCGGGAAATGTGGGTTTCGATCACCTCGACCCGGTCGGCGCCGCGCGGGTAGCTGCGCGGCTCGCGCAGCGCGGCGAGAATGCGTCCCGGATCCCCTTCCACTCGGCTAGTACTTGCCGTGCTGCTTGAATATGTAGTTGGTGAGCTCGCTCGCCTGCAGCGCCATCCGGTGCAGGATGCCGTGCACGACGCGGAATATGGCGCGCATCACCCTGTAGACGATGATCGGGTCGCTGCCGAGCAACGACTCCAGCCTTTCGCGCTTCAGGCACAGCACCCGCGTCGGCCCGGCCGCGCGCAGCGCCGCGTACCGCGGATCCTCGCCCATGAAGGCGAGTTCGCCGGCGAGGTCGCCTTTCGTAAGCACCTGGAGATTGACCCATTTCTTGCCCGGCTGAACCCGCTTCGCGACGGCGAGGGCGCCGCTCACGACGACGTAGAGCTGATCGTCGCTCGCACCCTCCTCGACGAGCACTTCCTCGTCCTCGAGATCGCGCACCGCGATCATGCCCGCGAGCGTGGCGCATTGCTGCGCGTCGAGCTCCGCCGCAAGCGCCGATTCGCCCACCAGCTTCAGCTTCAGGGCGTTGTCCATCCCGCCTACCCGCGCATCACGAACAGCGCGACTATCGACATGGCTAGGGTCGCCCAACCGACCAGGTTGAGGAGCATCAGCGGGTCCTGGACGATGCGCAGGGCGACGGCGTAGCTCGAGCCTTCCGCAAGCAGGCTCGCGTCGCACTTCGGGCACACTCCGGGTCCGAGCTTGCGCATCTCCGGGTGCACCGGACAGCAATAGATCTGTCGGGACATCATGGCGTTTTCTCCTTGACAGCACACACGCCACCAGCCTATGCGCGCCGACGCGGCTACGGTTGACGCAGATCAAGCCGAGGCACCGTCCCGAAGTCTCGTGTGCGCCCTTATCGCTCCGTGCTCCGGGGCGGCGCTTGATCCGCTTCAAACCATGCCGCGCCGTCGGAACCGGGCTGGATCCCGCGATTTTGCGCGCGCCGGCCGCAAAGCGTAGACTGCCCCGGGAGCCCGGAGCCTACGAAGCAGCGCTCGCCGTGGCATCCTTCATCTGTCGGCCCGGCGGCCGTGAACGTTGGGACATCGAGGCCGCAGCCGCACTTGCGGAGTCGAGTGCGTTCCTTTCAGGGAGGAAATTCGTGAAGCGACTTAACGCTGTCGCGGTTGCCACCGCATCGCTAGGTGCGGGATGGCGTCCAAGACTATTCCGGGCAACCATCGAGATCGCGCTAGCCGCGATGACATTTATTCCACTGGCGGCCCAAGGTCAATCGCTTAAAGTCACCTTGCTGGGAACCGGGTCGCCGACCCCGGCCATGAATCGATTCGGGCCGAGCATCCTGGTGGAAGCCGGGAACCAGAAATTCCTCTTTGACGCAGGTCGCGGCGCCCTGCAGCGGCTTGGACAGCTGAACGTTCGGTGGCTCGATGTGCAGGGACTGTTTCTCACGCACCTGCACTCGGATCATCTGGTCGGTATCCCCGACTTGTGGCTGACCGGGTCGTTCGTCCCGCCGGGCCGGAAATCGGCTCTGCGCGTTTGGGGTCCAGCAGGCACCAAGCAGATGATGGCGTACCTCGAGCAGGCATTCGGAGCCGACATCCGGATCCGACAAGCCGACGACCGCTCGTCGGCGGAAGGCGTTGCCGTCCTTGCAGAGGACGTCGACGAGGGGGTCGTCTACGAGAGAGGTGGTGTGAAGATCACCGCGTTCGAGGTCGACCACAGGCCGGTCAAGCCTGCCTTCGGTTACCGAATCGACTATGCGGGGCGTTCGGTCGTTCTGTCCGGAGACACCAGGGTCTCGGAGAACTTGATCCGGCACGCCCGATCCGTCGATCTCCTGGTTCACGAGGTTGTGTCGCCCGAGGCCCTGCTTAGGGCGCGCATACCGCAAGGCCGGGTGAATCAGATTCTCGACGGGCACATCAGTCCGGAGCAAGCGGGGGAGGTCTTCTCGAAGGCGAAGCCGAGGTTAGCCGTGTATTCACACATCATCCCCCCGTCTGCCACGGAATCAGATTTGATCGCGCCAACGCGAAAGACCTATTCCGGACCCGTGGAGCTGGGCGAGGACCTGACGGTCATCGACGTCGGCGAAAAGATCGACGTTCGCAAGCCCTAGGGGAGCACCAGGATTCGGCCCATGGACTTTGCCTGCCGCACCGTGCGAACGGGCAACGCGGACCTCGAGGTCGTCGCTGTGGCTCGAAACCGGGACCGGCTGGCGGCTGCGTTTTCATCAAGGCACGCCCGCAGACACGGTGCCGGGCGCCTGACAAAAAGGGCATGCACCGTCCGGTGCATGCCCTCGAGCTTGAAGCGACTGCGCGGCGTTACCTGATCGCGCCCCGCTCGAACAGGTCGGACAGGTCGGTCGCGTTGTTCGCATCGCCCAGCCAGGGGTACCCGTGCCGGGGATCGACGTCGAAGATTTCCTGCATGGTGCGCACGAACGACGAGTGGCTGTACTGGATCGTGTTCGAATACGGCTTTCCGTCGACGTTCCTGTGCGCGTCCTTCGAGATGATCATGAAGGGCAGAGTGCGGCTCGGATCGTCCCCGCCTTCGCTCTCGTCCCACCACAGGACGATGATCCCGTGGTCCTTGTAGGCGTCCGAGGCCATGATCAGGGGCACGATGCGGGCCAGGAAATTGTCTCCCTGCGCGATCCTGGCGGAGTCGGCGGTGCTGCCGCTGTTGGGATACTGCCCGTAGCCGCCGGCGAGCGTCGTGTGCTGGTCGTTGAACTGGTTCGGCGTGATCCAGCTGTAGTCGGCCACCGTGTTCCTCGCCAGGTCGAGAGCGAGCTGCTGCAGCGGGGCATAGTGCAGCCTCATCGGATTCGAGGCGCTCGTATCGCACCCGCCGCTGGTGTCGGTGAAGTACACCATCGGATTGTGCTTCGCCGCGTAGTTGAACTGGTTGGAATAGTTGTACGCGTTGACTCCGGGAGCGGCGTAGACGCCGCTCGTGCTGAAGAGCGGAACGGTCCACGCGCTCATCGGAAGCGGAGTGTTGGTGGCGTCGACGTCAGTGTCCTCCTGATACGATCTCCACGACTTCCGGGCCGCCGTCAGGAATGCGCTCAGATGCTGATCGGTGGCCTGGACGGTGTCCGGGCTGCAGTCCGCGTGGTAGGGGTTGTCGTCGTTGTTCACGCCGAAGTTGGCGCCGGCCTCGGCCCAGATGTAGTTGGGCTCCGACGGATGGTCGCCCGCGGCGGCGTTGAGGTACGCGTTCGCGAAGGACACCTGGTCGCTGATCCCGGAGGTGCCGTTCACCAGGCCGTTGACGAACGGCGCCGCCGGATTCCTGAAGATCTGCTGGGGACTGGCCTGGGTGCCGGGCTGGGTCCAATTGTGATTCTCCATCGCGATCACGAACACCTTTCCCGCGCGGTGATCGTCGTCCTTGCGCCCATCGCCAAATTGCACGTCCGCCTGGGCCTGTGCCGCGCCCGCGAGGGCGATGGCGGCCGCCAGCAACTGGGTTTTCATTTTCATCGATGCTTCCTTTCTCTGAATGGTCGGTCTTGCGTCGAAATAACGCCGGATCCCGTCCGGCGCCAGAGAAAGTGTGGGCGCCGTTTGTGACACCCTCGTAAACGTTTGGTGAAGATTCGTCAGAGGTTCCAGCGTTCCGGGAGATTGGGCGCTATAGTGCGTTCACGAAACCGAAATATCCTAAAGGGCGGAGCCACATGAGACACATCGAAAGACACCGCACGCAACGCATCGGCTGGCTGCGCGCCGCCGTTCTCGGCGCGAACGACGGGATCGTGTCCACCGCGAGCCTCGTGGTGGGCGTGGCGGCGGCGGGCGCCAGCTCGCGCGGCATCCTCGTCGCCGGCGTCGCGGGACTCGTCGCCGGCGCGATGTCCATGGCCGCCGGCGAGTACGTGTCGGTCAGCTCGCAGGCGGACACCGAGAACGCCGACCTCGCCCGCGAGAGGAAGGAGCTCGCCGCCGATCCCGAGCACGAGCACGCGGAGCTCGCCTCCATCTACGTCCAGCGCGGACTCGAGCCCGCGCTCGCCGCCGAGGTGGCGGCGCAGCTGATGAAGCACGACGCGATCGGCGCCCACGCGCGCGACGAGCTGGGAATCTCGCAGATGCTGACCGCCCGGCCGGTGCAGGCGGCGCTCGCCTCCGCGGCGACCTTCTCGATCGGCGCGGTCCTTCCGCTGCTGCTGGTCGCCCTCTTCCCGGCGTCCTCGCTCGTGTGGAGCGTGTCCGCCGGCTCGCTCCTGTTTCTCGCGCTGCTCGGATCGCTGTCGGCCCGCGCCGGCGGCGCGTCCGCGGCCATCGCCACGACGCGCGTCACCTTCTGGGGCGCGCTCGCGATGGCGCTGACGGCCGGAGTCGGAGCGGTTTTCGGGGTGGCCGCCTGACGGCCGGGGGACGCGGACGGCTATTCGCGGAGGTCACCTGACCAGCAGCACCGGGACCTCGGAGAGGTGCAGCAGCCGGGTCGCGGTCGAGCCGAGGAGCAGGTTGGCGGCCGCCGACATTCCGCGGGTGCCTATGACGATCAGGTCGCTGCGCGTCCGCTTCGCTTCTTGCGCAATGGTCTCGGCGATCGGTCCGACGAGGATGCGCGCCTCGTAGCGGATGCCGCCGGCGCCGAGAAGCTTCTTCGCCCGGGCGAGCGCAGCCCTGCCCTCGTCCTCGTAGTATTGGCGGATCTGCCGGTTGCTGACGAACCACTTCATCTGCGGGTACCTGTGGACGGGCAGGTGCACGTAGACCAGCTCCACCCGCGGCGCTTCGCGATAGTCCGCCGCGGAGCCGATCAGGTATCTCACGCCCTTCAGCGAATGCCTGGATCCGTCCACCGCGAGCAGAACTTTCATGGCCTTCGTCCCTCGAACATGAGTCAGCAGAGTACGCGCCGGAGTCCCCCGGGTTTTGACCTGGATCAAGTCCCCCCGGCCCGCGCGCGTCCAAGCTTGCTTCCGAGGAGATTGCAAATGCGTTATCTGACCATCGAGCAGCGCGAGGCGCTGCAGGACTGGCTGAAGCAGCGGGCGGCGGTGATGCGCCGCGAAATCGCCGGGGCCCTGCGCCGGTCCGGGAACGGGGAGGCGATAGGACTCGCCAACCATCTCGAGGAGATCCGCGACGAAGCGGTCGCCGACGTCGAGTCGGTCATCGAGGTCGCGGAGATCGAGCGGGACGTGCGTGAGCTGCGCGAGGTCGAGCGCGCGCTTTCGCGCCTGCACGAGCCCGAGTACGGAGTGTGCGAGGACTGCGGCGCGGACATCCCCTTCTCGCGGCTGAGCGCCTACCCCACGGCGACCCGCTGCATCGGCTGCCAGAGACGGGCGGAGCGCCCGCTCGGCGAGCCGACGCGCCCGGCGTAGCCGCTATGCCCGCTTCAGCGTGCGCAGGCGCCTGGCCGCGTCGCGCTTCAGCGCGGCGGTGCCGAACTTGAATTTCGCCGTCGCGCGCTGCGCCGCGCTCCGGGTTGCGGGCCTGGCGCTCTTGCGCCTCGGGCTGCGCCGGATCATCGCTGTCACCTGCGACAGCGCCGGCGGAGCGTCGCCGCCCTTGAATCCTTCGAGCCTGCGGTAGAGATCGCCCGCCGCGTCGTGGAACCCGCCGGGCAGGCCGGCGGCTCGGAGGCTCGCCGCGATCTCCTCCATCTCGCCGACCCAGCGCCAGGCCTTGCGCGCCTGCACGGTCACCGCTTCGGAGCGCTCGTCCAGCCCGGGCTGCGAGAGCTTCCACTCCGCGAGCAGCGCCGCCTCCACGCCTTCGCTCTGGGCGAGCGCGCGCACCGCGGCGAGGAGCGCGGTCGCTCCCTTGGTCCAGGCCGCGTAGCAGGCCTTGAGCGCGGACGCCGCTCCCGCGGGGGCGCGCAGCGCGACGGCCTCGAGGTTGCTGCCGGCGAAGAGCGCCGCCACCTCGGCCTCGCGTATTCCCGAGAGATACAGCCGCGAGCGCCCCGCCTCGACGGGCGGCGGCCCGATGATGCCGCCGTCGACGAAGCTCGCGCCCGCCTTCTCGACGATGCGGCCGACGCTTCGTGCGGTCTCCGGCGCGATCGCGTTGGCGTCCACGAAGACGCCGTCGAAGCCGTGGCCGGCGACCGCGCGCGCGAGCTCCAGCGCTCCGTGCGGCGGACACACCGAGAGCGCGAGCTCGGCGACTCGGAGCGCGCGCTCCATCGATCCCGCGTCTTCGAGCCCCGCCGCGAGCGCGCGCGAGCGCGTCTCGGCGCTGCGTCCCGAGGAGGCCCACACGACCCGGACGCCACGGCGCACGAGGCAGGCGCCGATCGCCGATCCCATTTCGCCCGGGTGCAGCAGCGCTACCGTGCCGATCGGCATGTCAGTGCCCGGGAGTGACGATCTGGATGTGCTGGCGGCTGACGTTGAGGAAGGGCGCGCTCATGATCTTGCGGTCGCCGATCTCCCAGACCTCGGCGTCCGTCACCGCGATGAAGTCCTTCGCCTCGACCAGGTAGTCGGTCACCCGGGCTCCGGGCATGAGCTCGATGTAGCCCTTGACGCGGTAAGTCCCGGTCAGGATGGTCACTCGGGTCTTGTTCGGATCCGCCATGGGCTCGCTCCTCGTCTGATCCCGGCTGCGTTTCGAAGCCTATTCTAATGTATGCTGACGCCCGTTCGCAGCATCGCGCCCGCCGCCTTTCCGTGAAAACCTTCCGCCACAACGTCGTCGTTCACTGGGGCGACACCGACCCCGCGAAGATCGTCTTCTATCCGAACTATTTCATCTGGTTCGACGAGAGCACGCGGCTCTTCTGGGACTCCGTGGGCCTGGACTGGGATTCGCTCGGCAAGCGCTACGGCGTCCTCGGCCTGCCGATCGTCGAGGCCCACGCGAAGTTCCTTTCGCCGTCCAGGTTCCGCGACGAGATCGTGGTCGAGAGCCGGATCACGGAGTGGAACGACAAGACCTTCAAGATCAGCCACGCGGTGCTGAACCGGGGGCAGCGCGCCGTCGAGGGCTACGAGATTCGCGTCTGGGCGGCGCCGCGCGCGGACGATCCGGCGCGCCTCAAGGCGATCCCGATACCGCCGGAGGTCAGGGCGGCGTTCGAGTAGCGGTCATGCCCAAGCAGATCGTCAGCTCGCAGGCCGCGCCCACCACGGGCTTCACCGACAAGGGAACGCCCTCGCCGCTCGCGCAGGCGATCCGCGCGGGGAACCTGCTGTTCGTCTCCGGCCAGGGGCCGCTCGACCCGAAGACCCGCGAGGTCGTGGGCCCGGACATCCGCGAGCAGACCCGGCAGACGCTCTCCAACCTGAAGAGCGTTCTCGCCGCCGCCGGCCTGGATTTCCGGCACGTCGTGAACATGCGCGTGGTGCTGCGGAACACCGACGACTTCGCCGCGTTCAACGAGACGTTCCGGGAGTTCCTGCAGGGCGAGAAGGTCACGCGCACCTGCGTCGGGGCGACGCCCCACCGCAAGGGCGTGAACGTCGAGATCGACTGCGTCGCGAGCTTAGACTAGCTACTCGGCTTTGATGCCGGCGGCCTTCACCACCGGGCCGTACTTCGCGATCTCGCGCCGGATCCAGTCGGCCGTCTCCTCGGACGTGTTGCCGATCGGCTCCACGCCCAGGCCCGCGAGCCGCTCGCGCACGTCGGGCATCTTGACGATGCCCGCGACCTCGGCGGTCAGCTTGCCGGCGATCTCGCGCGGCGTCCCCGCGGGTGCGAACAGGCCTATCCACAGCACCATCTCGTAGCCGGGCACCGACTCCGCCACGGCGGGGAGGTCGGGCATCGCGGCGCTGCGCTTCGCGGAGGTGACCGCGAGCGCCCTCACGCGGCCGGACTTCAGTTGCGGCACGAGCGGCGGCGTGTCGACGATCGTCATCTGCACGTCGCCCGCGATCACGGCGGTGATCGAGGCCGCGCTGCCCTTGTAGGGAATGTGCCTGACGTCGGTGCCGGTCATCTGCTTGAACATTTCGCTCGCGACCTGGAACGAGGTCGATCCCGCGCTGTAGTTGAGCTTGCCCGGATTCGCCTTCGCGTAGGCGATCAGCTCCGGCACCGATTTCACCGGCAGCGACGGATTGACCGCGAGCACCAGCGGAAACGTGCCGACCATGCTGATCGGGACGAAATCCCTGAGCGAATCGTACGGCAGCTTGGAGTACAGGACCGGGTTGACCGACATGCCGCCGGTCGCGTTGACGAGCAGGGTGTAGCCGTCGGGCGCGCTCTTCGCGACGAACTCGGAGGCGATGATCGAGTTCGCGCCGGGCTTGTTGTCGATCACCACCGGCTGGCCCCAGGCCTCCTGCATCTTCGCGCCGAGCATGCGCGCGATGATGTCGTTGCCGCCTCCGGGCGGGAAACCGACGATGACGTGGATGGGCTTCGCCGGATAACCCTGAGCAAGCGGCCCGGCCGCTGTAAACAGCAGCGCCGCCGCCAGAATTCCCTGACCAATTGTTCTCATGTTGCCTCCTCGCGGCCTTTGATTATCCGACAAATTCCCGGAGCGCGCCCTCCGGGGAGGCAACACCATGAAATCGATCCGGCGCTGCGCGCGCCTGGCGTGCGCGTGCATGCCTCCCGATCGTTCTGAGCATAACGCCCGACGGGAAGGCGGTCTTCATTTCCGGCGAGAACAATTTCATCGTGCAGCCGGTGCCGTAGCCGCAGGGGCGCGCCGCCCTACCCGCCCTGGCGCTTCGCGCGGGCGGCGTATTCCACGCCCTTCGCCATCCGGTACACGCTCTCGGTGACGGGCACGGGCACGCCGAGTTCCCTCGCCTTCCTGACGATGTATCCCGTCATGGCTTCGAGCTCGGTCTCGCGTCCGGCCTCCAGGTCCTGCGCCATCGAGCCCGCGTGCTTGCTCAAGGGCATCTCGCCCGAGCGGAATTTCTTCACCAGGTACATCGGATCGAACTCGAGCCTGATCCCCAGCGCTTCGGCGACGCGGACGCATTCGGCCGCCATGTCGTCGATGAGCGCGCGTATCTCCGCCACGTCGTAGCGCGCGGCGTTCACGCCCTGGACGATCGCGCCGATCGGGTTCATCACGCTGTTGAAGATGAACTTGCCCCAGATCGCTCCGCGCGGATCGGCGATCACCTTCGTCGGCAGACCGGACTTCGTCATCAGCTCGCCGAGCCAGGCGACCGCTTCCACCGCTCCCCGCGCCGGACCGAGCCAGGATTCCTCCCCGTGAACGAGGTGACGGATGCGGCCCGGTCCCTCGTACGCGGCCGCCTCGAACGAGACGCCGTGAGCCGCGTCGAGGTCGCACAGCGACATGAGCAGCTCCTCGTTCCCCATGCCATTCTGGAAGGTGACGAGCACCGGCCGCCCCTCGAGCACGGGGCGCAGGGAGCGGAACGCGGTCTCCGTGGCCTGCGACTTCACCAACATGACGACGGCGTCGAACCGGTGCGAGCCCATCTCCGCGGGGTGCGCGAAGGCGGCGAGCTTCGTCACGGAGTCGCTCAGGCCGGTGAGCCTGAGGCCCTGCCGCCGGATGGCGTCGACGTGCGCCCGGTTCGTATCGAGCGCCACCACGTCCGCGACCCTGGCGAGGCAGGCGGCGTAGAGGCCCCCGATTGCTCCCGCTCCGACCACGAGAATCCGCTTCATTCGCCTACCAGCGCTCGAGCCTGATGTCGTCGTACGACGCGGGCTGCGAGATCGGCTCGATGTGGCTGAGCGTAATCGCCCTGGGAACCAGCGAGCGGATCCGCTCCTCGATCTCCTCCGACAGCGCGTGCGCGCGGTCCACCGGCCAGTCGTCCGGCACGAGCAGGTGGAACGACACGAATCGCCGCGCGCCGGCCTGGCGGGTGAGCAGCGCATGAAAGTCCACCTGATGGCGGCGCCGGTACTCGCCGAAGATCTTCTCGATATCGGCGAGCTCCTCCGCCGGTATCGCCGCGTCGAGCAGCCCGGCGAACGAGCGCCGCATCAGCACGAACCCCGTCCAGACGATGTGCGCGGCGACCGCGAGCGCGATCAGCGGGTCGAGGATCAGCCAACCCGTCAGCGCCACGAGCACGATGCCCGCGACGACGCCCACCGAGGTCCACACGTCCGTCATGAGGTGGTGCCCGTCGGCCTCGATGGCGATGCCGTGGAGGCGCCGCCCGGCGGAAACGAGAACCAGCGCCACCGCCAGGTTGATCGCGGTAGCCGCGAGCGAGAGCGCGATCCCGAGCCCCGGAGCGTCGATCGGGTGCGGCGAGGCGAGCCGCGGAGCGGCGGCGTACGCGATGCTCGCCGCCGCGAGCACGATCAGCGCGCCTTCGGCGCCGCTCGCGAAATATTCCGCCTTGAAGCGCCCGTAGGGATGCCTCGCGTCCGGCGGCGTGGCGGCGAGGCGCAGCATCGTGAGCGCGAGCAGCGCCGCGGCGAGATTGATCAGCGCCTCCAGCGCGTCCGACAGCAGGCCCACCGAGTCGGTGACATGCCAGGCGAGCGTCTTGAGAACGATCGTCGCGACCGCCGCAGCGAGCGACAGCCAGGCACAGCGCTCGAGCGTTCGGTCCGCGGCCATGCGCGGATGATAGCGCTATTGCCGTGCGCCTTCGGTCAGCGCCGCGTAGGCTGCGCCGCGCTCGGCGGAGCAGCGGCCGAGCGCATAGTAGTGAGGATGAGGCGTGACCAGCGGGTCGTCCTCGCCGAGCGCGTTCGCCCGGTAGCTGGACCACCGCCAGGCCCCGGGCGACGGCGCGAGCCCGGCGCGCACCGGGTTCTCCTCGATGTAGCGCATGCAGGCGAGCAGGTGAGCCCGCGCATGCACCGGCGAGGCGTCGTAGGGCTGCTCCCAGACCTCGCCTTCGTGGCCGTACTCGCCGGACAGATACCGGGCGTAGCTCGCGGCGACGTCGGGCATGAGGCGCGAAGCGCCCCGCGCGCGCTCCGAGGTGAACAGCAGGTGAACGTGGTTGCCCATGAGCGCGTACGCGTGGACAGCGCAGGACTGCCGTTCCGAGCCCCGGCGCAGCGCCGCGAGATAGGCGGCGCGATCCTTCGCGCAGGAGAAGCACAGGCGGCGCCCGCGCCCGCGCTGAACGACGTGCAGCGTGGCGCGCGCTTCCTCGGGGCAGGCGAGACGCGGCATACCCGAAAAACGCCGCGCAACGCGGCGCCGTTGAC
>DATEGT010000257.1:0-23541 GCA_035280025.1 Burkholderiales bacterium
AAAACCTCGATTTGCGCAACCGACTCAGGGACTTGCTGCGACCGTATCCTGCGTATAAGCGCGGTGTCCGCGGTGCATCGTTTGGGGACTTCTTTCTGGATTCCTGGCGCGGCCGCACAGTCCACGAATTATACCGCGAAAATACCCTTTCAGCTCAGCTTCTGAGCACCTGCAGCAGCACGTTCATGTCGTGGTTGAGGTCGGGAAACGATTCGCGCAGCTTCGCGATCTGCCGGCATGCATGCAGGACGGTCGTGTGGTCGCGCCCGCCGAAATTGCTGCCGATCTCGGGAAGCGAGAGCTGGGTGAGCTCCTTCGCGAGCGCCATCGCCACCTGGCGCGGCCGTGCGATCGCACGCGAGCGCTTCTTCGAATGCATGTCCGAGACGCGCAGCTTGTAGTACTCGGCCACGGTCTTCTGGATGTTCTCGATCGAGACCTGTCGATTGTGCACGGCGAGCAGATCCCGCAGCGCTTCCTTGACTGTCGGCAGGGTGATCTCCTGGCCGTGGAAGTTCACGTAGGCGAGGATGCGCTTAAGCGCGCCTTCGAGCTCGCGCACGTTGCTGCGGATGTGCTTCGCGACGAAGAAGGCGACCGGCTCGTCGAGGCGCACGCCGACCGAAGCTGCCTTCGACAGCAGGATCGCGACACGCATTTCGAGCTCCGGTGGCTCGAGTGCCACGGTGAGGCCCCAGCCGAAGCGCGAGATCAGGCGCTCCTCGATGCCCTCGATCTCCTTCGGGAAGGTGTCGCAGGTGATGACCACCTGCCGGTGCGCCTCGATCAGCGTATTGAACAGGTAGAAGAATTCCTCCTGCGTGCGGCTCTTGTTGCCGAAGAACTGGATGTCGTCGATGAGCAGCAGGTCGAGCGAATGGTAGTAGCGCTTGAAGTCGTCGAAAGACTTCTGCTGGTAGGCGCGAATGACGTCGGAAATGTACTGGGCAGCGTGGAGATAGCGCACGCGGGCGTTCGGGTGCTGCTGGAGCACGTGGTTGCCGACGGCGTGAATGAGGTGCGTCTTGCCCAGACCGACGCCGCCATAGATGAAGAGTGGGTTGTAGGAGGTGCCGGGGTGCTCGGCGACCTGGAGGGCCGCGGCGCGCGCCAGCTGGTTGGCCTTCCCGGCGACAAAGCCGTCGAAGCTGAACTCCGGGATGAGACTCGAGCGATCGTGCGCCGGCTTCGGCGCGGGAACCTTGGCCGCGCGCGCCGCGGGTACGGGGAGCGTCGCGAGGTCCGAGGGACCCGGGGCCTCGAGCGTCAGCGATACACGGATGGGAGAGGAGAAGAACTCGGCGCCGAGGGCCTCGATTCGCGGGGTGAAGCGCTCCTTGACCCACTGGAGCACGAAACGGTTGGGGGCGAGCAGGCGCAGCTCGCCCGAAGGCGCCGCTGAAACGTCGAGCTTCAGCGGTCGGATCCAGGTGTTAAACTGCTGAGCAGGAAGCTCTTTTTCTAATCGACTGAGGCACGAAGCCCAGAAACCCTGCATGGAATTTATTCGGCTGGATTCGAGGAAAACTGCGCTTGGATTTTACTCGCTTCACGGCGAGTTATCCACAGCCGGAAGCGCCTTTTTTGCGCGCGCTTTCTCGATGTACCGGCGCTCGCGTCGTTGACAATTCCACTGCATATCCAGTCTAATCGCGGGTTCCGTCCGCCATAGAAAACTCTCGCAATGAAACGTACTTTTCACCCCTCCGTCGTCCGTAGGAAGCGCACACACGGGTTTCTCGTGCGCATGCGCACGCGCGGAGGCCGAGCCGTGATTCGGGCCCGTCGCGCCAAGGGTCGCGCCCGGTTGAGCGTTTGAGCGTTCGCCGGCGCTATAGTAAGAGGCTGCGTCTCGGGACCACCGATATCGCCGCGCTGCTCGCTGGCGGGCAAGCGCTCAGGCGTCCGGGCTTCAGCGTGCTTCTGCGGGCCAATCCGTTCGGGGTTCCAAGGCTCGGTCTGATCGTTCCCAAGAGTGTTTTTCCGCGCGCGGTCGACCGCAACAGGGTGAAGCGCATGCTGCGGGAGCTGTTTCGCACCCGCCAGACGGTCCTTGGAAGCAGGGACATACTGATCCGCGTGAGCGCAAGGAAGGTCGCTCTGGGCGAAGTCGAACAATGCTTGGCGGGCTCGCGATGAGCAGGCTGCTGTCTTCCCTGATCGCCGGATACCGATATTTCGTAAGTCCGGTGCTGGGCATGCACTGCCGTTTCTATCCGTCGTGCTCCGCGTACGCGATGGAGGCGCTGGAGCGTCACGGCGCGACCCGGGGCGCTTGGCTCGCCCTGAGGCGGCTCGCGCGCTGCCATCCCTGGCATCCGGGCGGTCACGACCCGGTTCCGTAGCGGTAGGTCCCATGGACACCCAGCGCCTCATTCTTTTCGTCGTTTTCTCCTTCTCCCTGCTGCTTCTTTGGGAAGCGTGGCAGAAGGAGACGAAACCGCCTGTGCCGGTCGGGGCCGCCGCCCAGAGCGCTGTACCGACGGCCGGCCAGCGGCCCGGGGCGTCCGCTGCAACCCGGCCGGAGGTCCCGTCCGCTGCGGCGGCCCCAGGTTCCAGTGAGCGGCTGCGGGTGACCACCGATACCGTGCTCGCGGAAATCGACACCCAAGGCGGAGACATCAGCTATCTGGAGCTGTTGCGGCAGAAGGACGCGCGAGAGGCTACCAAGAATATCGTGCTGTTCGGGCCCGAGCACCGCTACGCCGCCCAAAGCGGGCTGATCGGAGCGGGTCTGCCCAATCACAAGACGCTGTTCCGCGCGCAGGGCAAGGAATTCACCCTGGGTGCGGGACAGGACAAGCTCGAAGTAAAGCTGGAAGCGCGCAGCCCGCAAGGCGTCAAGGTGACGAAGACGCTTACGTTTCACCGCGGAAGCTACCGCATCGATGTTACCGAGGAAATTGCGAACGGCGCCTCCCAGCCGCTGACCACCGACGTGTATTTCCAGCTCACGCGCGACGGCGAGTCTCCGGGCGGCGATCCTTACATGACGAAGACGTACACGGGCGCCGCCGTCTATACCGAGCACGAGAAGTTCCAGAAGGTCACGTTCGAAGACATCGCAAAGGGCAAGGTCTCCTATCCGAAGACCTCGGACAACGGCTGGATCGCAATGATCCAGCACTATTTCGTCGCGGCTCTGCTGCCTCCGGAAAAAACGCCGCGCGAGTTCTACACGCGCAAGCTCGAAAACGATCTGTATTCCATCGGCGTGATCATTCCCGTGGGACCGATAGCGCCGGGGGCGGTGGCCCGGGTGGACGTACCGCTCTATGCAGGGCCACAGGATCAGGATCACCTTCAATCGGTCGCGCCGGGGCTGCAACTGGTGGTCGACTACGGCTGGCTCACCGTGATCGCTGCGCCCTTGTTTTGGGTCCTCAAGATGTTTCACGGCTGGCTCGGCAACTGGGGCCTCGCGATCATCCTGCTGACCGTGACGATCAAGCTGATCTTCTTTCCGCTTTCGGCGGCGAGCTATCGCTCGATGGCAAAGATGAAGCTCGTCACGCCCCGGCTCATGAAGCTGCGCGAGCAATACGGGGACGACAAGGTCAAGCTGAACCAGGCGATGATGGATTTGTACAAGACGGAGAAGATCAATCCGCTCGGCGGATGCCTGCCGATCGTCGTGCAGATACCGGTGTTCATCTCGCTCTATTGGGTTCTCTTCGAGAGCGTCGAGCTGCGCCACGCGCCTTTCTATCTGTGGATCCAGGATCTGTCGGCTCCCGATCCCTGGTATGTGCTTCCCACGCTGATGATGGTCTCGATGATCGTGCAGACCAAGATGAATCCGACTCCGCCGGATCCGGTCCAGGCGAAGGTCATGATGATCATGCCGCTGGTTTTCGGGGTCATGTTCTACTTCTTTCCCTCGGGCCTGGTTCTGTACTGGTTCGTCAACAATATTCTGTCGATCCTGCAGCAGTGGCAGATCACGCGGCTGATCGGGGGAGACAGGAAGGACCGCAAGTAGCGGTAGACGCTGAAGGAGCGCGGCCGATTCCGGGCCGACGAAACCAGAGCTGCAGCCATGGCAGCACCGTCCGATTCCGACGTCATCGCCGCGATCGCGACTGCGCAGGGCAGGGCCGGCATCGGGATCGTTCGTATTTCGGGAAAGCGCCTGGAGGGGCTCGCATCGCGGCTTCTCGGAATCACGCCGGCTCCGCGCACTGCGACTCGCGTGACCGTCAGGGGCGCCGGGGGCGAACCGCTCGACGACGGGATCGCCCTGTTCTTTCACGCGCCGGCATCGTATACAGGCGAGGACGTGCTTGAAGTCCAGGGTCACGGTGGACCGGTCGTGCTGCAACTGGTCTTGCGGCGCTGCCTGGAGCTGGGGGCGCGCCTCGCCGAGCCCGGGGAGTTTAGCCGGCGCGCGTACCTGAACGACAAACTCGATCTCGTCCAGGCGGAGGGCATCGCCGATCTGATCGACGCTGCGACCGAGGCGGCGGCCAGATGTGCCCTGCGGTCGCTGCGCGGGGAGTTTTCGGATCGGATCCGACGACTCGTTCGGCAACTCGTCGAGCTTCGGGCTCTCGTGGAGGCTACACTCGATTTCCCCGAAGAAGACTTGGATCCGCTGGATCGCGAGGACGCGCGCGAGCGTCTTGCCCGGCTGGAAGACCAGCTCGGACAGGCGCTCGCGCTCGGGCGCCAGGGAAGCGTGCTGCGCAGCGGGCTCCAGGTCGTTCTCGCGGGACAGCCCAACGTGGGCAAGTCCTCCCTCCTCAACCGCCTTGCCGGGGAGGATCTGGCCATAGTCACCGAAATCCCCGGAACGACGCGGGATGCCGTTCGCCAGACGGTTCAGATCGAGGGCGTGCCGATAAACATCATCGACACCGCGGGGCTGCGCGAGACGGACGATCCGGTCGAGGCGATCGGCATCGCTCGCACGTGGGACGCGATCGGACGGGCGGACGCGATGCTGCTGGTGGTCGACGCGCGCGAGGGCGTCGCTGCGGCCGACAAGATCATCGTGGAAAGGCTTCCGGCGA
This sequence comes from Burkholderiales bacterium, assembly GCA_035280025.1. GTDB lineage: Bacteria > Pseudomonadota > Gammaproteobacteria > Burkholderiales > SG8-39 > VBDM01. The sequence continues at coordinate 5,013 of DATEGT010000257.1, forward strand.
AGCTCGCTCGCGTGATCGTGTTCAACAAGATCGATCTTTCCGGCAGGTCGCCCGGCGCCCAGGAGGAAGAGGAGGGCTGGCACGTGCGTGTTTCGGCGAGGACCGGAGCCGGAATCGACAGTCTGCGAGGCGTTCTTCTCAGGCTCGCCGGATGGCAGTCGGAAGGCGGAGATATTTTCATGGCGCGTGAGCGGCATCTCTTCGCCCTGGAGCGCGCCGCCGCCGCGCTCGAACGGGGCAGGCGCTGCGCCGCGCGCACCGAGATCTTCGCGGAGGAGCTTCGTCTCGCGCAGCGCGAGCTCGGCGCGATCACCGGCGAGGTATCCGCCGACGAGCTGCTCGGCGAGATCTTCTCGCGATTCTGCGTGGGGAAGTAGGCGAGCCGGTGAAATACGCACCGGTCGTCGGCGCGCTCGCGATCTCCGGCCTGAGCGGAACGCTCTTCGGCGCGCTGCACGCGCCGTTGCCCTGGATGATCGGGCCCCTGCTCGCGATGGCGCTCGGCAAGTTCTTCGGGGTGGACATTGCGGCCCCGCGGGGAGGCAGGGCCGCAGGCCAGTTGACGATTGCCTGCGCGCTCGGGTTGTATTTCACTCCCGCGGTCGCCGGCGAGGTCGCGGCGCACTGGTACCTGCTGCTGGCCGCGGCGCTGCTCGCCGTGCTGCTCGCGTATGCCAGCGGCGGGTTTCTCATGCGCAGCGCGGGACTCGACGCCACGACGGCTCTTTTCGCGAGCGTTCCCGGCGGCGCGGCGGAAATGACGATCCTGGGGGAGAGATTCGGCGCTCGTTCCGACAGGGTGGTCCTCGCGCAGGCCTTGCGCGTTCTCATCGTCGTGGTGATCGTGCCCTTCGCGTTCACCGCCCTCGGTCTGCGCGGCGGCGACGTCTACCGACCTGCGCAACTCTCCGTGGATGGTCTGGCCCTCCTGGCCCTGCTCGGCATGGCCGCGGCGGTGGGCGGGTTCTTGGCGAAGCTGCGCATGCCGAACGCCTGGATGCTGGGACCGCTAGCCGTGACGGTGGCCTTGACCCTGAGCGGGGTCAGCCTTTCCGCGATACCGACCTGGATGTCCAACGCGGCGCAGCTCTTGATCGGCTGCGCGCTCGGCTCGAGCTTCGAGCGAGACTCCTTGCGCACTTCGCCGCGCTTCATCGCCTTGGTCGGCCTGTCGGTCGCGCTCGCTATGATGGCCTCGGCCCTGGCCGCTTGGGGTCTCGCCGTTCTCGGTTCGGTGCCGCCCGCGACCATGGTGCTTGCGACGGCGCCTGGAGGAATGGCCGAGATGTGCGTCACTGCCAAGGTGCTCCAGCTCGGCGTCCCGCTGGTAACTGCGGCGCACGTGACTCGGGTGCTGATCCTGGTGACGACGACGGCCCCGACCTTCCGGCTCGCGAGGTGGCTGAAACGCGCCTGGGACGGCTGAATCGAATAGGATCGTTACGTTTAACTGATTATTTAATATCGACTTTTTCAGTTTTCCTCGGATCGTGATAAAGTCTGATCCCTTATCCATCTGCCTGGCCGAATGGCGCCGTTTGCCGTGCCATCGAGCCGCTTTTCGCGAGGCCCCTGAATGAATCAGCCCCACGTTGCCGCTATTGATGCCGGTGCCCCTCCTTACGTTCAGCATGCTGGCGTCAAGGAGTGGGTAGCTCGGATCGCGGCCCTTACCAAGCCAGACCGGATTCAGTGGTGCGATGGCTCGAAGCAGGAGTACGACCGCTTGTGCGGCGAAATGGTGCAGTCGGGGATGCTCAAGACGCTCAACCCCAAGCTTCGCCCCGGCTGCTACCTCGCGCTCTCCGACCCGAACGACGTGGCTCGGACCGAGGACCGGACTTTCATCTGCTCGGAACGGAAGGAAGACGCAGGTCCGACGAACAACTGGGTCGATCCACGCGAAATGCGGGGCACCTTGAGCAAGCTGTTCGAGGGATGCATGCGGGGACGAACTCTCTACGTGGTTCCGTTCTCAATGGGGCCGCTGGGTTCGCATATTTCCCATATCGGCATAGAGCTGACCGATTCCCCGTACGTGGTGGTCAGCATGCACGTGATGACGCGCATGTCGACCAAGGTATGGGAGATTCTCGGAAAGAACGGGCATTTCGTGCCCTGCGTACATTCCGTAGGCGCACCCTTAGCTTCGGGGCAAAAGGATGTGAGGTGGCCCTGCAACAAGGAGCATCGGTACATCGTGCACTACCCCGAGACCAAGGAAATCTGGTCGTTCGGCTCCGGGTATGGTGGAAACGCCCTTTTGGGGAAGAAGTGCTTTTCATTGCGCATTGCGTCGATCATGGGGCGCGAGCAAGGATGGCTTGCGGAGCACATGCTGATCCTCGGGGTCACGCCTCCCGGCGGAGAGAAGATCTATATAAGCGCCGCGTTCCCATCGGCATGCGGCAAGACCAATTTCGCCATGCTAATCCCGCCGCCGGCGTTCAAGGGGTGGAAGGTCTCGACCGTCGGCGAGGATATCGCTTGGATCAAACCAGGGAAGGATGGTCGCTTCTACGCGATCAACCCAGAGGCGGGCTTCTTCGGCGTCGCGCCCGGCACTTCGGCGAAGACCAATCCCAACTGCATGAAGATGATCGAGAAGAATACGATCTTCACTAACGTGGCCATGACGCCTGACGGGGACGTCTGGTGGGAAGGCATGACCGAGACACCGCCCGATCGCCTGACCGACTGGCAGGGGAAGGAGTGGGCACCCGGTTGCGGCAGGAAGGCAGCGCATCCCAATGCGCGCTTCACCGTGCTCGCGTCTCAGTGCCCCTCGATCGACTCCGCCTGGGAGGATCCGCAAGGGGTCCCGATCGCGGCTTTCCTGTTCGGTGGCCGGCGTTCCGATACCGTGCCTCTTGTCGCGGAGACCTTCGATTGGGACTCTGGCGTTTACGCCGCGGCAACCATGGGCTCGGAAACCACCGCGGCGGCGACGGGCAAAGTCGGCGTGGTTCGGCGCGATCCCATGGCGATGATCCCGTTCGTCGGCTACAACATGGGAGACTACTTCAGCCACTGGCTCAAGCTCGGCCGCTCGGTACCCAAGCGCCCGCGTATCTTCTGCATCAACTGGTTTCGAACCGACTCCTCTGGCAAGATCATCTGGCCGGGGTACGGAGAGAACATGCGAGTGCTGAAATGGATAGTTGAGCGCTGTTTGGGCAAGGCGAAGGGAGTGGAAACACCCATCGGTCATGTTCCCGCGTTCTCGGACCTGGAATGGACGGGACTGGAGAGCTTCACCGGCGACAAGTATCAACGAGTGAGCTCGATCGACACACCGGAATGGAAGCGCGAGCTGAAGCTCCACGACGAGCTGCTGAAAATGCTCGGCGCTCGGCTGCCCGAGGAACTGGCTTCGCGCCGCTCTCAGCTGGAGCGTTCGTTGAGTTGAGCGGGGATTCGGCACCAATGAAAAAGCCGTCGCACAGGGCGGCTTTTTGTTGGCCAATCGAATTGGATAAACCCTGGAAGGCGCCGGGAACAAACTGTGTGATGTTGGTGGATAGCTTGTGGATGTTCCACGTGAAACAGCGATGTAAGCTGGTGTCCAGAAGGTCTGGTTGAGGAGAAACGCCTGTTTTCCCGCTGCGTTTGGCCTTAGAATCCCCCGCTTCTCCGATGCAATTCCCAGCCCAATTCGATGTCATCGTGGTCGGTGGCGGACACGCCGGCACTGAAGCAGCTCTCGCGGCCGCTCGCGCCGGGCGAAAGACTCTGCTGCTCACCCACAACCTTGAAACCTTGGGACAAATGTCGTGCAATCCTTCGGTGGGCGGAATCGGAAAAGGTCATTTGGTCAAAGAGATCGATGCTCTCGGCGGAGCCATGGCGCTCGCCACCGACGAAGCAGGGATCCAATTTCGCATTCTCAATTCATCCAAGGGTCCGGCCGTGCGCGCAACCCGCGCCCAAGCCGACAGGATTCTCTACAAGCGTGCAATCCGCTCGCGGCTCGAGAATCAGCCGAACCTGACCCTATTTCAGCAGGCTGTCGACGACTTGGTGCTCGACGGGGAGCGTGTGGCCGGAGTGGTGACGGAGCTCGGAGTGCGCTTCTCCGCTCGTGCGGTCGTGCTCACCACGGGGACGTTCTTGTCGGGGCGAGTGCACATCGGCTTGTCCAACTATCAGGCAGGTCGCGCCGGTGACCCGCCCTCGCTCAGCCTGGCGGCGCGGCTTCGAGAGCTGAAACTTCCGGTCGGGCGTCTCAAGACTGGAACTCCGCCGCGGCTCGACGGCCGCAGCATCGATTTTTCAGTCATGAAACCCCAGCCGGGCGACCAGCCGGTGCCGGTGTTCTCCTTTCTAGGAGCGCAGGGGATGCACCCCCGCCAGTTGCCCTGCTGGATAACGAACACGAATCCCCGCACGCACGACATCATTCGCGGCGGGCTCGATCGCTCGCCGATGTACACGGGCGTGATCGAGGGCATCGGCCCGCGCTACTGCCCATCAATCGAGGACAAGATTCATCGCTTTGCTGCGAAATCGAGCCACCAGATCTTCCTTGAGCCGGAAGGACTCACGACCAATGAGTTCTACCCGAACGGTATCTCGACGAGTCTTCCCTTCGACGTGCAGGTCGCCCTTGTGCGAAGCATTCGCGGGCTGGAGAACGCGCACCTACTGCGCCCGGGCTATGCCATCGAGTACGACTACTACGATCCGCGCAATCTGAAATCTTCGCTCGAGACGAAATCGATTGGAGGCTTGTTCTTCGCCGGGCAAATCAACGGGACGACCGGATACGAAGAGGCCGCCGCGCAGGGCATTCTTGCGGGCATCAATGCGGCGCGCCTGGTGGCGGACGAGCCGGCATGGTGTCCGGGGCGCGATGAAGGATACATTGGAGTCCTGGTCGACGATCTCGTCACTCGCGGCGTCAGCGAGCCCTACCGCATGTTCACGAGCCGGGCAGAGTACCGCCTGATCTTGCGCGAGGACAATGCGGACCTGCGCCTCACGGAAAGCGGCCGACGGCTCGGTGTCGTGGACGACGTGCGCTGGGATGCTTTCAACCGCAAGCGCGACGCGATCGCGCGCGAGCAGGAACGCCTCAAATCGACTTGGGTCGGTCCGAGCTCCTTGCCGCCGGCGGTCGCGAAGCGGATTTTCGGCGGTTTTATCGAGCGCGAATACTCGCTGATGGATCTGCTGAAGCGGCCCGAAGTGAGCTACGCCGCTCTCGCCGGGATTCCCGGAGGCGCGGGTCGCTTGGTCGATCCTGCCGTTGCCGCGCAGGTCGAGATACAAGCCAAGTACCAGGGCTACGTCGTGCGCCAGCGCGAGGAGATTGAGCGCCGCGAGCGCTACGAATCGCTGGCATTGCCCAGCGATCTCGACTACGGGGAGGTGCGCGGGCTCTCGATCGAGGTGCGACAGAAGCTGAGTCAGTACCGGCCGGAGACAATAGGTCAGGCCTCGCGAATATCGGGAATCACCCCTGCTGCAATCTCGCTCCTGCTCGTCCATCTGAAGCGCCGCTCGAAGCCTCGTGAGAGATCCGCGGCATGACGGCGTTGGTCGCGGGGTCGAGGCAGGATGAGCTCGCAAGGCAGCTCGAGCAGGGCGTAAGCGCCTTGCGCCTAGGGCTGAGCCGCGAGGTGCAGCTCCGTCTCCTGGGACACCTCGAGCTGGTCGAGAAGTGGAATAAGGTCCACAACCTGACCGCCGTTAGAGATGGCGCCAAAGCAGTAAGCGTACACTTACTTGATAGTCTAGCGGTCGTGCCCCTTTTGCACGGAAGGCGGATTCTGGATGCGGGTAGCGGGGCGGGGTTTCCAGGAATTCCCATCGCGCTCGCGAAGCCCGGCGTCGAGATGGACCTGCTCGACAGCAATCACAAGAAATGTGCCTTTCTCAGGCAGGCGATTGCGGAGCTGGGGCTGAAGAACGCGCGCACGGTATGCGAGCGCGCCGAATCGTGGCGGCCCGCGGAGCAGTTTGATTGCGTCGTTTCCCGCGCCCTGGCCGAGATTGCGCAGCTCGTCGCGTGGGTCGGGCACCTGCTCGCGCCCGGCGGGGTGATTGCCGCGATGAAGGGTGTGCATCCTCGCGGGGAAATCGAACGGATTCCAGCGGAGTTCCGCGTGCGCGCAGTACACGCGCTCGCAGTTCCCGGAATGGACGCGCAGCGGCATCTGGTTCTCATCGAGCGCGCATGACACGCGTCCTTGCGATCACGAACCAGAAGGGTGGAGTCGGGAAAACCACGACCAGCGTGAATCTGGCGGCGGGCCTGGCGCAATCCGGGATGCGCGTGTTGCTCGTGGACCTCGATCCGCAGGGCAACGCCACCATGGGCAGCGGCGTCGACAAACGTGCGCTGAAGCTCTCCGTGTACCAAGTTCTGCTGGGGCTGGCCACCGCGGACTCGGCGCGGCAAAAGTCCGAAGCCGGGGGCTACGACCTCATCCCGGCCAACCGGGATCTCGCCGGCGCGGAGGTCGAGCTCGTCGGTCTCGAGCATCGCGAGTCGCGGCTGAAAGGCGCGCTCAAATCGCTCTCCGCTCAGTACGACTTCATCCTGCTCGACTGTCCGCCCGCCCTCAACATGCTCACGGTAAACGCGCTAGTTGCCGCTCACGCGGTGATGATACCCATGCAATGCGAGTACTACGCGCTGGAAGGTCTCTCCGATCTGGTCAATACCATCAAGAAGGTGCGCCAGAGCCTGAATCCCAAACTCGACATCGAGGGTCTGCTGCGCACGATGTACGACCCGCGAAATACACTCGCGCAGCAGGTGTCGGCTCAGCTGCAGGAGCATTTCGGCGACAAGGTGTACGCCACCGTGATCCCTCGCAATGTGCGCCTCGCGGAAGCGCCGAGCTACGGAGCGCCCGCGGTCAAACTCGACCGGGAATGCAAGGGATCCCAGGCGTACGTCGAACTGGTCGGCGAGATCCTGGCGCGCAACGGGCTTGCAGCGGTGGCGCAATGAAGCTGAAGGGACTGGGCAGAGGCCTGGATGCTTTGCTCGATCGGGATTCAGACGGCGCGCCCGCCGTCGAGCGCCAGGCGACGCTTCGCGTCGAGCAACTGCGACGCGGCCGTTATCAACCGCGCACCAAGATGGACGATGCCTCGCTCGAGGAACTCGCCGCGTCGATCAGGAAGCAGGGGATCATGCAGCCGATCCTGGTGCGGCCGGTCGAGGAGGATCGCTACGAAATCATCGCCGGCGAGCGGCGATGGCGCGCGGCGAAGATCGCGAGACTCGAGGAGGTCCCGGTGCTGGTTCGGGAAGTGCCGGACTCGGCGGCGCTCGCCATGGCCCTGGTCGAGAACATCCAGAGGGAGGATCTCAATCCGCTCGAGGAAGCCAATGGCGTGCAGCGCCTGATCGACGAGTTCAAGCTCACGCACCAAGAAGCGGCGGAGGCGATCGGCCGCTCGCGCACTGCGACGACCAATCTCCTCAGGCTGCGCAACCTGCAGAAGCTCGTTCAGGCCATGGTCTTCGACGGAAGGCTGGAGATGGGCCACGCTCGCGCGCTTCTCCCGCTGGAAGGACGCCGTCAGGAAGCGATCGCGAGGCGCGTCGCCGCGCGAGGCCTTTCGGTAAGACAGACCGAAGCGCTGGTCAACGCCGTCCTGCATCCCTCGGCGAAAGCCCGGCGCGGGATCGCTGCCGACCGCGACATCGCCCGGCTCGAGGAGGAACTGTCGGAGGAGATCGGAACCACGATCCAGATCAAGCCGGGGAAAAAAGGCTCGGGCAGGCTGATCGTGGCCTACTCTAATCCCCACCATCTCGACGACCTCCTGTCCAGATTCCGCCGCAAGCGACTATCCTGACAGCCGCCAGCAGCTTTCCGGAGAGAGCACCGATGGACGCGCATCGAGCGTGGCCGAAAGAAGGCGTCACCCGTATACCGTATTGGATCTACTCCGACCCGGAGATTTACGCGCTCGAGCAGGAGCGCGTGTTCTGCGGCCGGAGTTGGAGCTATGTCGCCCTGGAGGCCGAGCTTCCCCGGGCCGGCGATTTCAAGAGGACGTTCATCGGCGAGAAGCCGGTCGTCGTGGTCCGCGACAAGGAAGGCTCGATCAACGTTGTCGAGAACCGCTGTGCCCACCGCGGAGTGCAGTTCTGCCAGCGGCACCTGGGCAACACTTCCGAGTTCATGTGTCCCTATCACCAGTGGACGTATGACCTGAAGGGCAATCTGATCGGCGTGCCGTTCCGGCGCGGAGTGAAGAAGCAAGGCGGCATGCCGGCGGATTTCGAGCCCAGGGACCACGGCTTGCGAAAACTCAGCGTCGCCCGGCGTCACGGCGTCGTCTTCGCCTCCTTCGCACCGGACATGCAGCCGCTCGACGAGTATTTCGGCCCGTCGATGCTCGCGCTGTACGACCGGGTCTTCGATGGCCGCGAGCTCACCGTGCTCGGCTACTCGCGCCAACTGATACCCGCGAACTGGAAGCTGATGTTCGAGAACATCAAGGACCCATACCACGCTAGCCTCCTGCACGTTTTCCTCGTGAGCTTCGGCCTGTTTCGCGCCGACCAGCCTTCGAAAGTCGAGATGGACTCAACCGGCCGTCACGGCGCACTGATCTCCTGGCGGGGCGAGCCGAGGAAGACCGACGACAACGCCGACATGAGATCCCTCATCGACAACTTCCACTTGCACGATCCGACGTTGCTCGACCCGGTGAGGGAATTTCCGGAATACACCGTCGTGATGACCACGCTCTGGCCGAATCTGATCATCCAGCAACAGTCGAACACTCTCGCAATGCGCCAGCTCGTCACTCGTGGCCCGGACCAATTCGAGCTCGCGTGGACCTTCTTCGGCTATGCCGACGACGATGAAACCATGACCCGGCGCCGCCTGCGGCAAGCCAATCTCATGGGCCCGGCGGGCTTCGTCTCGATCGACGACAGCGAGGTCATGAAGTTCTCGCAGGACGGCGTCGGCCCATACCCCAATGCAGCGGGGGTGATGGAGATGGGAGGACGCGAGTGGAAGGACGAGCCTCATATGGTCACGGAGTCCGTGATCAGGGCCTTCTACGACTACTACCGTGGGGTGATGGAACTCTAGAGCCTTGTTATACATAGATAAAAAGATGAAATCGAACGTTCGTGCCTTTAACTGTGAGCGCGGTTGACCGCTACCTCGCGCTGGATGCCTCCGAGCTTCGCATGGAGCTCGAGACGCTCTACGCAAACTACGCCGCCTGCCTGGACGAGGAGCGGTTCGACGAGTGGCCGGAGTTCTTCACGGACTCTTGCGTGTACAAGATCGTGCCGCGCGACAACTTCGAACGGGGCCTGCCTTTGGCGACCTGGCTCTGCGAGAGCAAGGGTTACCTGGCCGACCGGGTCACAGCGATCCGGAAGACCGCGGTCTACGCGCCGCGCTACGTGCGCCGGATGGTGAGCGGTATCCGCGCGCTCGGCTGGACCGGCGCGGTGCTCGACGTGCGGGCGAACTACCTTGCCCTGGAGACCTTGCAGGACGACCTCACGCGAGTCTTCAACGCGGGCCAGTACCGCGACAAGCTGGTCGTCGATGACGGCAAGCTAAAATTCCTCGAAAAGCTCTGCATCTTCGACAGCGTTCTCGTCCCCAACAGCCTTATCTATCCCCTGTAGAGACATGAAGGAAACCTGGATCAAAGTCGCAACCGCCTCCGATGTCCCCGAGGAAGGAACCCTGCTCGTGAATCTCGGCGAAGAGCCGATCTGCCTGTATAACCTGGGCGGCAGGATCTTCGCGACCCACGACACCTGCACCCACGGGCAGGCGAGCCTCGCGGACGGATTCATCGAGGGAGAGGAGATCGAGTGCCCCCTGCATCAGGGCAAGTTCCACATCCCGAGCGGCAAGGCGACCGGCGCGCCCTGCACCGAGGACATCCGCTGCTACCCGGTGAAGGTGGAAAACGGCGCGGTCTTGCTGAAGGGATAGGGCATGGAGAGAATTGCGCTGACGCTCGCCATCGGCGACTACGAGCACACGCGCGATCTCGCGAGCGGCCGCGTGCCCGTCGAGGGAGCTACCCTCAACGTGCTCACGCTGTCCCCGGAAGAAGCCTTCTTCCGGTTCACCCACTTCCGCGAGTGGGAAGTGTCCGAGATGTCCATGGGGAAGTACGTCTCGCTCCGGTCGCAGAACGACGAGGGTGTCAGCGCGATTCCCGTGTTTCCGTCGCGCGTGTTTCGCCAGTCGATGATCTACGTGAGCGACGGCGGCAGGATCAACCGCCCCGAGCAGCTCAAAGGCGCGCGCGTCGGAGTCCCGGAGTGGGCGCAGACGGCGGTCATCTACGCTCGCGGATACCTCGCCCACCAGGTCGGCGTGCCGCTCGACGCCGTGGACTGGGTGCAGGCAGGCGTGAACGAGCCCGGCCGGGTCGAGAAGGTGAAGCTGAAATTGCCCGAGGGCGTGCGGCTCCGCCCCGAGCCGGGACGATCGCTCAACGAGATGCTGCTCGCCGGAGATTTGGATGCCGTGCTCTCGGCGCGCCCGCCCAGCGGCCTTGGGAAGGGAATCCGGCGGCTCTTCGCGGACTACGAAAGGGCCGAGGAGGAGTACTTCCGGGAAACCGGGGTGTTCCCCATCATGCACGTCATCGTGGTCAGGGGAGACGTGCTGGCCCGGCACCCATGGCTCGCGATGAACTTGTACAAAGCCTTCGAAGAGGCGAAGCGCCGCTCGATCGGGCGCCTTTCCGACATTACCGCGTCGCACGCCCCGTTCGCCTGGCTCGCGCCGTACGCCGAGCGCATGAAAGCGCTGTTCGGCGAAGACTTCTGGCCCTACGGGCTGGAGAGGAATCGCCGGACGCTGCAGGCCTTCGTCGATTTCGCCTTCGAGCAGGGCGTGTGCCATCGGAAGCTCGCGCTCGAGGAGCTGTTTCCCCGGCAGGTCCTGACCTCTTTCAAAGTGTGACGTGGGCACCGACGCGATCTGGATCACCGAAGCCGAAGTCGTTCAGCTGATGGACCTCGGCGAGGCCATCGCCGCGCTGGAAGCCGCGCTGCGCGAGGAGGCGCGGGGCGAAGCGCGCAACATGACCAAGACACTGCTGCAGTACGGGAAGAACAACCTGCACGCAATCGGCGGGAAACTCGGGACCCTGGTGGGCACGAAGACCTGGGCGCACACGCAAGGCGGCACCTGCCCGCTGCTGGTCCTGTGGAGCGCCGAGGACGGGTCTCTCGTCGCGGTGATCGAGGCCTTCGCTCTGGGCAACCTGCGCACCGGGGGCATCTCGGGGGTTGCGGCGAACTGGATGGCGAGAAAGGACGCCAGGATCATGGCCCTCGCCGGCACGGGCAGGCAGGCGCTCGCGCAGGTCGGGGCGATGCTGGCGGTGCGGCCGATAGAGCGGCTGCAGGTCTACAGCCCGCGCCCCGGATCGCGGGACGATTTCGCAAGAAAAGCGCGCGAGCAGTTCGGCGTAGAAACCGCGGCATGCGCATCGGCCGCTGACGCGTGCAAAGGCGCGCACATCGTGACGCTGGTGACCCGGGCGGCGCAGGCTTTCCTCGGGGCGGGCATGCTCGAGCGCGGCGCGCACCTGAACGCCGTCGGTGCGATCGCGCCCGACCGCGAGGAGTTCGCGCAGGACGTGTTCGATCGCGCTACGCTCGTCGCCGTCGACAATCTCCCGGGGGTACAACAGCTCTCGCGGGAATTCATGACCCGGTATTCGTCCGGCGACTGGGCCGGGGTCATGCCGCTGTCGAACCTCGTGGATCGGGGCCGGCTGCGCTCGGACTCGGACGACATCTCGGTTTTCAAGGCGATGGGGATGGGAATTTCGGATCTCGCGCTCGGCGTGGAGCTGGTCCGGCGGGCCCGGGAACGGGGCATAGGCAGGATTCTTCCCCAGCCGAAGAAGGTCAAGCCTCGCCTTGCGGGGGGCCGCGGCAAGAGCCCCGTCTAGGGAGTACGATCCCATCCTCGAGCCGGGAGAGCGCATGAACGACTTCAGGAAGGACTTTCGGGAGATGCGGGGCCGCTTCGTCGACCGCGTGGGCCATGAGGCCGCGGACGAGAACAGCTATTGGGCTCCGATCGTGGTCACCAAGGCGGAGATCGACGCGGAGGTCGAACGCCTCGCAAGCCTGCCTGCGCCCGCGAACGGCAGGCGCGAATCGCTGATCGTTCACCCGTTCGCCGAGGCCGGCGCGCCCGGCTTCGCCCCGGGGATCCAGGTGAAGCTCTCGGTGCTGAAGCCCGGCGAGAAGTCCGCGGCGTTCCGCCACAACGCGACCGAGGTGAACTTCTGCATCCGCGGCTCGGGCTCGACCCTGGTCGCCGGCAGGCGCATCGCCTTCGCCCGGTACGACGTATGGAATCATCCCTCGTACGCCGTCTACCGGCACGTCAACGACGGGCCGGATCTCCAGGCCAGGCTGACCTACTCGAACGTGCCGCTGCTCCAGCACATGCAGGTTTACCTGCCCGAGGACGAGCCGCCAGCGGAGCCGCATTCGGCCGGGGACGCGCAGGAAGGCGCGAGCGACCCGCGCCGCAGGAGCCCGTACGGCATGATCCGCATCGGGGCGGACGGCGGCATGCTCATGCCCTACGAGATCCTCATCAACCCGGAAGCGGTGGTGTCCAAGCCGCTGCACTTTCCCTGGAAGGAGGTGAAGCGCGAACTCGACAAGCTCGAAGCGCTCGGCAAGGACTACGTCGGGCGTAGGCTCTACATGATGTACAATCCGGTCACCGGCCGCACCAACGGCATCACGCCCAATTTCTTCGCCACCATGACGATCCGGCCGCCCAAGATCGTCGACCGCCCGCACCGCCACGTTTCCGCGGCGATCAACTACTACTTCCAGGGAACGGGCTACTCGACGGTCGCCGGCAACCGCTACGACTGGGGCCCGGGCGATCTGATGCTCTCGGCGCCGGGATGGGCTGTTCACAACCACGCTTCGAACGACGAGCACGTCTACGAGCTGACCGTTCAGGACCAGCCGTTGAACATCTACATGGAATCGCTGCTGTGGCAGGAGAATCTGAAGAAACCCGCCGCGCTCCTCGGCAGCGAGCCCGGATTCGAAACCAACCGCAAGGCCGCGGCGTAGTTTCCCGAAGCGGAATCCGGAGCGCTATTCCGGCTGGATGTTGGCCTCGCGCGCGAGCTTCGCGTACTTCGCGAGCTCCGTCTTCATCACCTCGAGCAGCTTTTCCGGTGTGCTCCCCACCGGTTCGAGGCCGACCGTGTTCAGCCGTTCCTTCACGACCTGAGGGTCACGCACGACTTTGTTGACCTCGGCGTTCAGGCGGTCGATGATCGGCCGCGGTGTTCCCGCGGGCGCCATCACTCCGAGCCACACGTTGACCGCGTAGCCGGGCAGCGGACCGGCTTCCGCGATCGTCGGAACGTCGGGCAGGATCGCCGCGCGCGACGAAGCCGCGATCGCGATCGGCCGCAGCTTTCCCGACCTGTAGTGCGGCAGGAGCGAATTCTCCGCCGCGATCGTGAAATCGATCTCTCCGGAGAGCAGTGCGGGGATGATTCCCGCCGAGCCCTTGTACGGAACGTGCACGACGTTGATTCCGGTCATCGAGCGCAGCAGTTCGACCGCGAAGTGATGCGGCGCTCCGACCCCCGCCGTCCCGTAGGTCAGGGGCCGCGGCGACTTCTTCGCATATTCGATGAACTCGTTCAAGGTGTGCACCGGCATCTTCGAGTTCACCGTCAGTCCGAACGGTATCGTCGCGACCAGCGAGATCGGCTCGAAATCCTTGATCGGATCGTAGGGCAGCCTGGCGACGACCGCGGCGCTCATCACGTGCGCCGATTCCGACATGAGGATGGTGTAGCCGTCGGCGGGAGCCTTCGCCACGAAGTCGCGCGCGATGTTGCCGGCGGCGCCGGGCTTGTTCTCGACGACGAGGGGCTGGCCGAGCACGGGCTGCAGGCGCTCTGCCAGCAGCCTGGAAAGGTAGTCGGGCGAGCCGCCCGGAGGGAGGGGAACGACGAAGCGTATCGAGTGGTTCGGCCAGGGACCGGTTTGGCCGGGCGCGGCGCCCGCCCAGAGTGCGAGAACGCCGCCGCACGTCAGGCCAACGATGATACGCGCTTGCATGGATCCTCCCCGGTTTTTCAGCGCTTCTGGCTCGCTCCGGAGCCGCTCATGTTCGTATCGTAGCCCGGCGCGACGCGCACGTCGACGACGCACGCCGCGCCTTCTTGCACCAGGCGCAGGCCCTTCTCGACCGCGGGCGCGAGCTCGGCGACCTGGGTCACCGGGCCTATTCCCTCGGCGCCCTGCGCGCGCGCCATCATCGCGAGGTCGATGTCCGGTCCGCTGATGCGCTGCCCGATCCAGCGGTTCTCGACCGGACGGCTGCGCTCCTTCGCGACGCGTTCCTGGTGCAGCTCGTCGTTGAAGAACGAGCGGTTGTTGGCGACGAGAATGAGGCAGGGAATGCCGTAATGCGCCGCGGTCCACAGCGCCGTGTTCCCCATCAGGAAGTCGCCGTCGCCCATGATCGCGACCGGCACCCTGCCGCTGCCTTTCAGCGCGAGCGCCGCGCCGACCGTGATGCCCGGTCCCGCGCCGACCCCGCCGCCGCCCTCCGAGCCGATGTAATCGAGAGGGTGATGGAAAGGGCGATACGCTCCGTTCCAGCCGAGCGGCAGCCGCGTCAAGCAGATGTCGAGGTCCTTCGCCGCCGCGTTCAGCGCGTCGGCGAGCGTGCGGATCGTCACCTTGTCCGGGGCCGCGGGAAGGATCTGCGGCTGCGCCGGGATCGCCGCGGGTCGCGCCCTGACCGCACCGAGAAGAACCGGGACCACGGCATCGGGCTCGCACATCATGTAGAGGTCGACCGGCGGCAGGCCCTGGTAGTCCATGCTCCAGCCGCGGTGCAGATGCGCATCGGGGGAAACCTGTACGATCTTCGCGCCGACGGGCTCGGCGCCCCATGCCTGCTTCAGGACTCCGGCGAGATCGACCCAGTCGAGCGCGAGCACTGCGTCGGCCTCGCGAAGCAATTTCACCGCGTCCTGCGAGAGGAACGTCGCGGGCGGCGCGGCGTGCAGGGGGTGGTCGGTCGGGAACGCCGCGCCGAGCTTGATGTCCGTGAACACTCGCGCGTGCAGCTTTTCCGCGAGCGCGACGCGATCCTTCCATGCGGCCTCGCTCCTGGAGACGCGGCCGGCGAGGATCACCGGGTGCTTCGCCGCCGAGAGAATCTTCGCCGCGGCCTCGACGGCGCTCGCCGAGGGGTGCGCGGGCTCCGCGGGCCGGTATCGCTTCGGGTCCGGCAAGGGGGGCATCGGCCCGACCTTCGCTTCCTGAAGGCCCGCGTCCAGGTTGACATAGGTGGGCCCGCGCGGCGCGGTGTTTGCGATCTGCGCTGCGCGCAGGATCGCTTCGTAAGCGGCGGGAACCGACGCCGGCTGGTTGTCCCACTTGGTGTAATCGCGCACCAGCGCTCCCTGGTCGGACGCGGTGTGGATCCAGTCGATCCAGGGACGGCGCTTCGCGGCGTCCCAGGGGCCGGTCGCCCCGAGCACGAGCACCGGCACGCGGTCGCACCAGGCATTGAAGATCGCCATGCTCGCGTGCATGAGGCCCACGTTCGAGTGCACCACCGCGCCCATCATTCGCCCGGAGACCTTGGCGTAGCCCTGCGCGATCGCGACCGCGGACTCCTCGTGAAGGCACAGGAGCATCTGCGGGCGAGCGTTGCCGAGGTAGTTGACGATCGAGTCGTGCAGGCCGCGGTAGCTCGCGCCGGGATTGAGCGCGAGGTAGGGAATGTCGACGGCGCGCAGCACCGCCGCGATCGCGTCGCTGCCCCAGACCTCCTTCTGCTCCGGCCCCGCGACGGGCGTTTCGGCGCGGACTCCTGAGATGTTTTCCTTGGCGTTCATGGCAACGACCCGGGCGTGCGAAGCGCGATCATAGCAGGTGTCCCGTGCAGCGGGCGACGAGCGCATCGACGTCGCGCGGCAATGCATTGCCGCGCCAGGCGACGTGATGATCGGGGCGGACCAGGACGAGATCGCGCGCGTAGAGGTCCCGCGCCTCGCGGCTCGCGACGTCGACCACGGCCAGCGGCACGCCGCGGCGGCGCGCCGCCGTTTCGATCGCGCGGATGTCGAGCGCCGGGTCGAACCGGAGCAGGCTGAAATCGCGGCCGAAGCGGTCGAAGATCGAGACGCCGTCCGAGAGCCACGCATGCGGCGCGCGCGCCCCCGGCACGGCGCTCGGAACGTAGCGGTGCCAGTCGTCGGGCGGCGGTGGCGAGCCGTCCGGTGCGACGACGGGAGAGCCCGCGTAGAACGCGCCCAGGTGGATGCCCGGGATCTCGAACTCGGTGGCCGCGTGGCGCAGCAGCAGCTCGCCGAGCCCGGCGCGGGCAGCGTCGCCCCGCGCTCCCTTCTCCTCGAGCTCGGGCGGCAGGGCTATCCTGCCGATCGAGTCGGCCATGGCGCGCGCAAAGCGCGTATTGCGCTGCGCGATCGGCCTGCGCTCGGCTTCGTAGCTTTCGAGCAGGCCCGCTCCGCCCCAGCCCTGGCAGGCTGCCGCAAGCTTCCAGCCGAGATTCGAGACGTCGTCGACGGAGGTGTTGTACCCCTGGCCCCCGGTCGGGGTGAACAGGTGCGCCGCGTCGCCCGCGATGAAGACGCGGCCGTCGCCGAAGCGCTCGGCCACGAGCGTAAACCCCGCGGTCCACTCGGCGATTCCCAGGATCTCGAACGCGAACTCGCAGCCGGTCGCCCGCACCAGCGCCTCCCGCGCGTAGCTCGCGGGATAGGCGCCGTCGCGAGGGAGCTGGACGTGGAGCACCCACAGCTCCCGGCCGTCGATGGCGTTCATCAGGGCGCGCTGCTCGCCGTTCACCGCCCAGTATTGCCAAGCGCGCGGGGCGCGCACCGCGTCGTAGAACGCGCTCGAGCGGATGTAGACCGCGAGCATCCTCCCGCCCATGAAATCGCGCTCCTCGCGCGACAGTCCTTCATACCCGATGCCGAGCCCCGAGCGCACCAGGCTCCTCGGGCCGTCGCAGCCGACCACGTAGTCCGCGACGACGCGCTCGGTTCTCCCGGTCGCGACTTCTTCCGCGCTGACTCTCACTACGTCCCCGCGCTCCTCGATGCCGGTAGCACGCCAGCCAAAGCGCACATCAGCCGCGGGCCATTTCTCAGCTCGGCTCTTAAGGATCGCCTCTATGTACATCTGCTGCACGCGGTGGAGCGGCTCCGGAGTCGGCCAGCGCGAGTCGGCACCCTCGCGCGCCTCGAGCGCCTCGCGCCGGCTGCGCCCGGGAAGGCGCGCGAGCTCGTAGCTGGCGTAGCGCGTGAAGTACGTGATGTCCTGCGGGTAATCCCCGGGAAGTCCCAGGGCGCGTATCTCGGCGGCGAAGCCGAGCCGCCGGTAGTGCTCCATCGTCCGCGAGGTGGTCGCGTTCGCCTTGGGAAGGGTGGGCGGGCCCGCGTCTTCCTCGAGGAGCAGGCAGGGCACGCCGCGGCGCCCGAGCTCGATCGCGAGTATCAGCCCCGAGGGACCGCCGCCGACGATCGCGACCCGGGTGCGCGCCATCGGGGTCTAGGGAGCGGCGAGCGCTCCCACGGCGGCGAACAGGGGCTCGACCGACTCGCGCTCGAGGTTCCTCGTGATGAACACGATGCGCGAGCGCCGGTCGTCCCCCGGCCAGGATTCGAGCGTCACCGGCGGGTGGAACACGTGCTGCGCGCCCTGCACGACCACCGGTCCGGCCTCGCCCGCGACGTTCACCAGCCCCTTGACGCGCAGCAAGTCGCTGCCGCGCAGGGACGTCAGGACCTGCACCGCCGCAGCGAAGCTGTCCCATGAGAAAGGCGCGTCGAACCACAGGCAGAAGGAGCGGATCGAGGCGTCGTGCGCCCCCGTGCGCAGGCGCTCGCCGAGATACGCGCCTCCGGGCCGCGGCTCTCCCGAGGGCGAGAGCCAGCGATCGAGATCCTTCGTCGCGCGCGTGCTCCGGGGTCCCACGTCGCGCAGGAACTCGATGTCCAGCTCGCCGCCGACCGCGGTCGTGCGCGCGGCGAAAGGATTCAGCCGCGCGAGGCGCGCTTCCAGATCGGCGACCGCGGCCGGCGGCGCGATGTCGCTCTTGGTGATGACGATGCGGTCGGCGACCGCGGCCTGCTTCGCCGCCTCGGGCGCATCGTCGAGGTTGCGCGCCCCGTTCACCGCATCGACCAGGGTCACCACGCAATCCAGGCGGTACTGCGCGCCGAGCATTCCGTCGGTCTGCAGCGTGTGCAGCACGGGCACCGGGTCGGCAAGGCCGGTAGTCTCGACGAACACGCGGTCGAAATCGATCACCTCGCCGGCGCGCCGCTTGATGAAGAGCTCGCGCAGCGTCTCCTGCAGGTCGGTGCGCACGGTGCAGCACAGGCACCCGTTCGAGAGCAGCGTCATGGACTCCGAGGAGGACGCCACCAGCTCGTGATCGATCCCGACCTCGCCGAACTCGTTGATGATGACCGCAGCGCGGTTCATCGCGGGATCGCGCAGCAGCCGCTTCAG
>DATEGT010000258.1:0-2868 GCA_035280025.1 Burkholderiales bacterium
TGACCGAGCGCATCGTCGCCGAGAAGCAGGGCTCGATCGGCTGGCTCACGTTCAACAACCCCGCGCGCAGGAACGCGGTCTCGATCGACATGTGGGAGGCGATCCCGAAAGTACTCGACAGCTTCGAGCAGGACCCCGAGGTGCGGGTGATCGTGCTCAAGGGCGAGGGCGACAAGGCCTTCGTGTCCGGCGCCGACGTCTCGCAGTACGAGAAGGAGCGCTCGACCGCCCAGGGCGTCCAGCGCTACGAGGAGATCGCAGGCAAGGTCGCCGAGCGCCTGCAGAGCTGCGACAAGGTGATCATCGCCATGATCCGCGGCTACTGCCTCGGGGCGGGCGTGAACATCGCCCTGTGCTGCGACCTCCGCATCGCCGCCGACGACGCGCGCCTCGGGATCCCCGCGGCGAAGCTCGGGCTGGGCTACCGCGCCTCGTCGCTGAAGAACCTGGTCGACACCGTCGGACCCGCTTTCGCGCGCGAAGTGCTGATCACCGGCCGGCAGTTCAGGGCCGAGGAAGCGAAGCACATGGGCTTCGTGCACCGCGTGGCGCCCGCCGCCGAGCTCGAAGCGCTCGTCCTCGAGTACTGCGCGATGATCTCGGAGAATGCCCCGCTCACCATCCGCGCGAGCAAGCGCATCGTGCGCGAGCTGCTGAAGTCGACCGCGTACGACGCGGAAGCCTGCGCCGCGCTGGTGAAGCAATGCTTCGAGAGCCAGGACTACGTCGAGGGCCGCAGAGCCTTCATGGAGAAGCGCAAGCCCGCATTCCAGGGAAAATAGAGAGAGGAGAAGGAGCATGAGGATCGTCATCGCCCTTGCCGCGGCCGCCGCGGCTCTTGCCGCGGCCGGCAGCGCGTCCGCGCAGAACTACCCCAGCCGTCCAGTCACGCTTTTGGTCGGTTTCGCCCCCGGCGGCGGGACCGACACCGTCGCCCGGGTCATGCAGAAGACGCTTGGGGGGTACCTCGGCCAGACCGTGGTCGTCGAGAACCGCGCCGGCGCCGGCGGCACGATCGCCGCGGGCATCGCCGCCAAAGCCGAGCCCGACGGGTACACCATCCTGCTCGCCACGATCGCCGCGCTCGCCGTGGCGCCGCACCTCAACTCGAAATTGCCCTACAACCCGCTCACCGATTTCGCGCCGCTGTCTATGGCGACCGAATCCGGGAACGTGCTCGTCGTGCATCCGTCGGTGCCGGCGAAGACGCTCGCCGAGTTCGTGAAGCTCGCGAACTCGCGGCCCGGCGGCATTGCCTATGGGACTTCCGGAGTCGGCAGCGCCGGGCACCTCGCGGGCGAACTCTTCCGGCTGACCGCGAAAACCAACCTCGTCCACGTTCCTTACAAGGGCGGCGGCCCGGCGATGAGCGATCTGCTCGGCGGGCAGATCCCGTCCGTGTTCGCCTCCGCGACCACCGCCACGCCGCAGGTCCAGACCGGCAAGCTGCGCGCGCTCGGGGCGACCAGCCCGAAGCGCTCTGCCGCTTTGCCCGACGTTCCGACCATCGCCGAGCAGGGATACCCCGGCTACCAAGCCACGAACTGGTACGCGTTCGTGGCGCCGGCAAGGACGCCCAAGGACATCGTCGCACGGCTCAACCGGGAGATCGTGAAGACGCTGAACGATCCCGGAGTCCACGCGGCCATCCTCAAGCAGGGCGAGGAGCCGACGCCTTCGACGCCCGAGGAGCTCGCGCGGCACATCAAGAGCGAGTACGACACCTGGGGCAAGGTGATCCGGGACGCCGGGATACCGAAGGAGCAGTAGACCGGCTCAGCCCGGAATGCGCACGGCGATCTTGCCGACCTGCGCGTTCGATTCCATGTAGGCCTTGGCCGCGGGAAGCTCGGCGAAGGGGAAGACGCGGTCGATCACCGGCCTGATCTTCCCCGAAGCGATGAAGGGCAGGATGTCCGCCGCGAAGCCGCGCACGGTCACCGCGCGCTGCTCCGGCGTCCTCAGCCGGTTGGAGACGCCGAAGAGCGTGAGGCGCTTGGTGTGCAGCGCCTCGATGTCGATGTCCGCGTGCAGCACCCCGTCGACGTAGCCGATGGTCGCGTGCCGGCCCTCGTAGGCGAGCGCGCGGATCGTCTCCGGAAACACCGAGCCGCCGACGTTGTTCACGACGAGGTTCGCGCCCTTGCCTCCGGTCGCGTCCATCACCGCCTTCGCGAAGTCGCCGGCGCGCGTGCGGATGCCGATGTCGAGGCCCATGCCCTTCAGCCTGTCGAGCTTCTCCTGCGAGCCCGAGGTGCCGATCACCTTGGCGCCGAGCGCCTTGGCGGTCTGGAGCGCCGCGACGCCGACGCCGGAGGAAATGCCCGTCACGAGCAGCCACTCGCCCGCCTTGAGCCTGCCCTGCGCGATGAGCATGTCGTGCACGACCATGAACACGAGCGGGATGCACGCGGCTTCCTCGAAGGACAGGTTCTTCGGCATCGCGAGCGCCTCGCGGGCGTCCATGAGCGAGTACTCGGCGAACGCCCCGCTGCAGCGCCCCATCACGCGGTCCCCGGCCTTGAACCCGCTCACGCCTTCCCCGAGCTTCGCCACCGCGCCCGCGCCTTCCCCTCCCGCGGCCTTGGCCGGCCCGCCCGCCTTGACCGCGTGACCGACGATCAGCTCCCCGCGGTTCAGTCCCGCCGCGTGCATCTTCAAGAGGATCTGCCCCGGACCCGGCGCGGGCTCGGGGACATCGCGGAACTCGATCGCGGTTTTTCCGGCATCGGGCTTGAGCCAGTACGATTTCATGCGGTGACCTCCTAGTCAGTCGATCTTCGCGGCGGCGCGTCTCCCGCTTCGCCGATGCCGTTCAGGTACATCTCCCACACCTGGAGGTTGCGCTCGCAAGCCGCGACCACCGCG
>DATEGT010000259.1:0-6510 GCA_035280025.1 Burkholderiales bacterium
CGATCTCGCTCGTGCTGTTCTTCGTCCTCGGAGTCCTCGCCGCCGTGCTCGGGAGCCTCGCGCCGGCGCTGGAGGCCGCGGGCGCCGCCCCCGCGGCCGCCTTGAAAGCGGGCGACGAGGCGCGCGCTTTTGCGCGCCTGCAGAGCGCATGGCCGGGCGTCGCGGTGATGCTCGCCGGCGCGGCGCTCACCCGGGCCGGGCCGGTGGGCGGGCTCCCGCTCGCCGGATATCTCGCGATAGCGCTGCTGCTCGTGGGCGCGGTGATGCTGATGCCGCGCATCGCGGTGCTCGGGTTCCGGCTGGCGCCGGCGCTCGGTCCCGGGTCGCTGCGCCTGGGACTCGCGCAGCTGCGCGGCGCGCCGGGGCAGGCGGGGGTGAGCCTGGCGGCCATCGTCGCGGCGGTGAGCCTGATGGTATCGATGGCGATCATGGTCGCGTCTTTCCGTCAGTCCCTCGACGAGTGGCTGGAGCGCATCCTCCCGGCGGACCTGTACCTCAGGACGGGGCCCGGCTCGGATACGGCGTACCTCTCGACGGGGGAGCAGCAGGCGATCGCGGGCGTTCCCGGAATACGCCGGGTCGAATTCCTCCGTACCCAGCGCCTCGCGATCGATCCGGACAGGCCCCCGATCACGCTGCTCGCGAGGGCGGTCGAGGCCGAAGGCAGGGTGCCGCCGCTGCTCGGCGCGCCGCACCCGGTCGCGCCGGGCGAGCCTCCGCCCGCGTGGGTGAGCGAGATCGCCGCGGCGATCTACGGCTGGAAGCCCGGAGAGGTGATCGAGATTCCTCTGGGCGGGCGGCGCGTGCGCTTCACGGTCGCCGGCGTCTGGCGCGACTACGCGCGCCAGCAGGGGGCAGTGCTGATCGAGCGCTACGAGTACGTCCGCCGCACCGGCGACGCCTACGCCGACGACGCCGCGATGTGGCTCGCTCCGGGCGCGGATCCGGAAAACGTCAGGCGCGACATCGAGGAGCGCCTTCCGTTAGGCGCCGGCGTCGAGATGAGCGGGCCGGAGGAGATCCGCGAGGTCTCGCTCAGGATATTCGACCGCACGTTCGCCGTGACCTACGCGCTGGAGCTGGTGGCCGTCGTCATCGGGCTGTTCGGGCTGTCCTCGAGCTTCGGCGCGCTGGTGCTCGCGAGGCGGCGCGAATTCGGCGTGCTGCGCCACATCGGCATGACCCGCCGGCAGATCGGCGCGATGCTCGCGGGCGAAGGCCTGTTGGTGAGCGCGCTGGGTCTCGCCGCGGGCCTCGCGCTCGGCTGGCTCATCAGCCTGGTGCTCATCGACGTGGTGAATCCCCAGTCGTTTCACTGGGGCATGGAGCTGCACGTGCCCTGGCGGCTGCTCGCCGAGTTCGTGGCGGTGATGCTGACGATGGCGACGCTGACCGCGATCGCGAGCGGCCGCCGGGCGATGAGCGCGGAGGCGGTGCGCGCGGTCAAGGAGGACTGGTGAGAGCCGCGCTGCTCGCTCTGCTTGTCTGCCTGCCGGCGCTCGCCCGGGGCGCGGGCGAATATCCACCGGTGCGCCCGGGCGTGTCGCTGCAATTTCCGCGCGACTACGGCAGCCACCCGCAGTTCCGCAACGAGTGGTGGTACATCACGGGCTGGCTGAAGGCGGACGACGGCCGGGAGCTCGGCGTCCAGATCACATTCTTCCGCAACCGGCCGCGCGTCGCCGAAGGCGTGGCGAGCCGGTTCGCGCCGGAGCAGCTGCTGTTCGCTCACGCGGCGCTCGCGGATCCCGGCTCGGGGAGATTGCTCCACGATCAGCGCGCGGCGCGCGCCGGTTTCGGCCTCGCGGAGGCGCAGGAGGGACGTACCGACGTGACCATCGAGGACTGGTCGCTGAAGGCGGACGCGGGCGGCTACGCCGCCGCGGTCGCCGCGCGGGATTTCCGCTATCGCCTGCAGTTCGCATCGACCCAGGCGATCCTGCCCGAAGGGGAGCGCGGCTTCAGCCGCAAGGGGCCGGGGGCCGGGCAGGCGAGCTACTACTACAGCCAGCCGCACCTCGCGGTGACCGGGAGCGTCTCGACCGGAGGCGCGGAGCGCCGCGTCTCGGGCGAGGCCTGGCTGGACCACGAGTGGTCGAGCGAGCCGCTGTCCGAGGAGGCGGTCGGCTGGGACTGGGTCGGGATCAATCTCGAGGGCGGCGGGGCGCTGATGGCGTTCCGCATCCGCTCGCGCGACGGAGGCAGCTTCTGGGCGGGCGGCAGCGTGCGCGCCGCGGACGGCAGGGTGCGGGTGCTCAAGCCCGCGGAGGTGCGCTTCTCCGCGCTGCGCCGCTGGCGCTCGCCGCGGACCGGAACCGAGTATCCGGTCGCGGTGCGGGTGGAGGCCGGGCCCCTGGTGATCGACGTGGAGCCGCTCATGGACGACCAGGAGATGGACGCCCGCGCGAGCACCGGCAACGTCTACTGGGAAGGCGCGGTCCGGGCCAAGCGGGCGGACGAGAAGGCCGGGCGCGGGTACCTCGAGCTCACCGGCTACTGGAAACCGCAGAAGCTTTAGGTACACTGACGTCTTGTCCGCGCAGCCCGAACTCTCCTTCGTCGCCGTCCGGGGCCGCAAGCTCGAAGTCCAGCGCATTCCCGGTTCCGCGCGCACCCTGGTGTTCCTGCACGAGGGCCTGGGCTCGGTCGCGATGTGGCGCGACTTTCCGAGGGAAGCGGCGGCCGCGACCGGCTGCGCCGCGGTGGTCTATTCGCGCTACGGCTACGGCCGGTCTGACGCGCTGCGCGGGCCGCGGGGCGTCGACTACATGCACGTCGAGGCGCTCGAGGTCCTGCCGGAGCTCCTTCGCAGGCTCGAGGTGGCGGATCCGGTCCTCGTCGGGCATTCGGACGGCGGCTCGATCGCGCTGATCCACGCGGCCGCGCACCGCGAGGTCGCGGGCCTCGTGGTGATGGCGCCCCACGTTTTCGTCGAGGACATCAGCGTGAAGAGCATCGCGGAGGCGAAGACCGCGTTCGAGACCACCGACCTGCCGCAGAAGCTCGGCCGCTATCACGCCGACGCCGCGAAGACCTTCCGGGGATGGAACGACATCTGGCTGCACCCGGAATTCCGGGGCTGGAACATCGAGGCGATGCTCCCGCGGGTGCTCTGCCCGGTGCTGGCGATCCAGGGTTTCGACGACGAGTACGGGACCATGGCGCAGCTGGAGGCGATCGCGAGGCAGACCGGCGGGCCGATCGAGCTGCTGCGCCTCGCCGACTGCCGCCACTCTCCGCACCGCGACCAGCCCGCGGCCGTGATCGAGGCGATGTCGCGCTTCGTGGAGCGGCTGGACGGCGGCGCGTGAGGGAGACAGGCCGCGCCCGGCTGAGGCACAATACCGCGCGCAACCGAATCGCAATCCGAGGACTCATGAGCTCCGATCTCAAGGTCGACATCTTTCCGCACATTTTCCCCAGGGCATTCTTCGAGCGCATGAAGGAGATCGCCGCGCAGAGCCCTTCGCTCGCGGCGCAGATCAAGCGCTGGCTGAACATCCCCGTCCTCTGGGACCTCGACGCGCGCCTGAAGATGATGGAGCGCTTTCCCGGCTACAAGCAGATCCTCACACTGTCGCTGCCGGCGATCGAGTTCCTGGCGCCGCACGACCAGTCGCCCGAGCTCGCGCGGCTGGCGAACGACGGCATGGCCGAGATCGTCGCCGCGCATCCGGACCGATTCCCGGCCTTCGTCGCGTCGCTGGCGATGAACAACGTGCCGGAAGCGCTGCGCGAGATGGACCGGGCGATCGGCGAGCTCGGCGCCAAGGGCATACAGATCTTCACCAACGTGAACGGCCGGCCGCTCGACGACCCGGAGTTCTATCCGATTTTCGAGCGCATGGTGAAGAAGTACGACCTGCCGATCTGGGTGCACCCGACGCGCACCGCCAAGTTCGCCGACTATCCGAGCGAGGCCAAGTCGAAGTACGAGATCTACTGGCTGTTCGGCTGGCCCTACGAGACCAGCGTGTTCATGGCGCGGCTGGTGTTCTCCGGGATGCTGGAGAAGCTCCCCGATCTCAAGATCATCACCCACCACCTGGGCGCGATGGCGCCCTTCTTCGACGCGCGCATCGGCTACGGCATGGACCAGCTCGGCTCGCGCACCTCGGACGAGGACTACACGGTGATCCTGAAGCGCATGGCGAAGCGGCCGGTGGACTACTTCAGGATGTTCTACGCGGACACCTCGGTGAACGGCTCGAGATCGGCGACGCGCTGCGGCCTGGATTTCTACGGCTCGGACCACGTGCTCTTCGGCACCGACTGCCCCTTCGACCCGGAGGGCGGGCCGCTCTTCATCCGCGAAGTGATCAAGGCGATCGACGGCCTGAAGCTCGAGGAGGACGACCGGCGCAAGGTCTATTTCGGGAATGCGATCCGCATGCTGCGGCTGGAGTTGCCGGCGCCGCCGAAGTCGAAGGTGAAGGCGAAGGCGCCGCGCAGGGCGGCGAAGAAGGCGAAGAAACGCAAATGACCATCCCGCGCGAGCGCGTCGCCTACTCGGCGATCGTCGACCGGCCCAGGCTCGGGCTTCCCGCCGGCAAGCGCATCGTCGTCTGGACCATCGTCAACCTGGAGGTCTGGGATATCGCGCGGCCGATGGCGCGGCAGGTGCTGCCGCCGCCGACCGGCGCCTCGCTCCTGCCCGACGTTCCCAACTGGAGCTGGCACGAGTACGGCATGCGCGTCGGCTTCTGGCGCTTCCACGCGCTCTACCGGCGGCTGAAGATCAAGCCGACGGTCGCGATCAACGCGCGCGTGTGCGTCGACTACCCGCGCGTCGCGAAAGCCTGCCTCGACGCGGGTTGGGAATTCATGGGACACAGCTACGAGCAGGGCCCGATCCACAACGAGAAGGACCAGCCCGCGATGATCGGGCGCTGCCTCGACACGATCGAGAAATTCACCGGCAAGCGCCCGGTCGGCTGGCTCGGACCGGGCCTCACCGAGACCTACGAGACGCCGGAGAATCTGGCCGCGGCCGGCATCAGGTACGTCGGCGACTGGGTCTACGACGACGAGCCGACGGAGATCTCGACCGCAAACGGGCCGCTGGTCACTCTTCCGTATACGGTCGAATGCAACGACATCCCGATGATGATCGTCCAGCACCACGAGGCCGCGTACTGGACGCAGAAGTGCCTCGACAGCTTCGAGCGCCTGTACAAGGAGGGCGCCGAGCGTCCGAAGATCATGGCGATCGCGATCCACCCCTACATCAGCGGCCAGCCGTTCCGCATCAAGTACCTCGAGAAGGTGTACGAAGCGATCGCGAAGCACAAAGGCGTGCTCCACTGGAACGGCGAGCAGATCCTCGAGTGGTACTCGAAGGCGAAAGAAAAGCGCTGAGGACCTACTTGGCGGGGCCCCGGAACAGGTAGATCACGGCGCTGCGCATCTCGGCGTCGGTGAGGTTGGCCATCCCGCCACGGGCCGGCATGCCGCCGTGCCCGTTGATCGCCGAGCGCACGGTGTTGTCGAGGCCGTCCTTGAGCCTGGGTATCCAGGCGTCGCGGTCGGCGATCTTCGGCGCGCCGCCCTTGCCCTCGCCGTGGCACTTGATGCACTGCGCCTTGACGATCTGCTCGCCCGTCCGCGGAGCGGGCGGCGCCTTCTTGTCGATCGGCTCGGCCCACTTGCCGCCGGACTGGTTGACCATGTAGGCGACCGCTCTCTTGATCTCCATGTCGGAGAGGCTCTGGTTGCCTCCGTGAGGGGGCATCTTGCGGATGCCCTGGAGGGCGTTCGCCGTCAGACCGGAGAGACCGCGCGCCGCACGCTTGCTCCAGGCCTGCTTGTCGCCGATCGTCGGCGCTCCGTTGGCGCCCGAAGCGTGGCACTTGGCGCACACGGCCTCCACGACCTCCTTGCCGCTCAGGTCTGCGGTCTGGGCGCGGGCCGGAGCGAACGAGGTCGCTGCGAGGAGAGCGAAGAGCGCGATGAGGCGTGTGATCATGGGCGTGGCCGGCAAGCTCCGGAGGTCATGGACGGACGGTATTCTAGTCCCGTGCAGTGCCCTTGATCCAGATCAAAAACCGGCGCTCACCGGCCGCTCCAGCGTCTCGCGAGCAGCATCGAGGCCGCGGCGACCGCGGCGTCGAGCGCGCAATACAAGGCGCCGACCACGCCGGGCGGATTGGTCGTGACCAGCGTCGTCGCCGGAACGTGGCGCGCCCAGCTCCAGTTGCCGAGCCAGGTGCCGTAGAGCTCGAGCAGCAGCGACAGCACGAAGGTGCTCGCGTAGAGCGTGCGCTGCCCCGGCATGCCGAGCGCCGATGCCGCGAGGATCAGGAACAGCGCGGCTCCCAGCGTGTCGACCCCCGTCACGGCTGTCGCGAGGGAGTACAGGGCCGCGCCGCCGAAGATCGCCCAGGCCACGCCTTGCGGCATGACGCGCGCGAGCGACAGCCCGAGGAGCAGCATCAGCACGTGCCCGGGCGGCACGAACATGGGGATGTTGCCCAGGCGGTACGTATACAGCCTCCAGCCCAGCGAGAGCGC
>DATEGT010000260.1:0-15956 GCA_035280025.1 Burkholderiales bacterium
GGCCGGCTTCGCCGGCGCCCTCGCGGCGCGCGGCGCGGCGTGCTCGGCGCCCTCTACCTTGAAGAACGCCACCAGCTGCTGCAGGTTCTGCGCTTGGCCGCTCATCTCCTCGGCGGTCGCGGCGAGCTCCTCGGACGACGAGGCGTTCTGCTGCGTCACCTGGTTGAGCTGCGTCATCGAGGTGTTGATCTGCCCGACGCTGGAGGACTGCTCCTGGGAGGCCGCGGCGATCTCCTGCACCAGGTCGGAGGTCTTCTTGATCGCGGGCACCATCTCCACCAGCAGCTTTCCCGCCTTCTCGGCGACCGCGACCGAGGTGCCGGCCATCTCGCCGATCTCCTGCGCCGCCACCTGGCTGCGCTCGGCGAGCTTGCGCACCTCGCCCGCCACCACGGCGAAGCCCTTGCCGTGCTCGCCTGCGCGCGCCGCCTCGATCGCGGCGTTGAGCGCGAGCAGGTTGGTCTGGTAGGCGATGTCGTCGATGATGCTGATCTTCTTGGCGATGTCCTTCATCGCGGCGACGGTCTGCTCCACCGCCACGCCGCCCTCGGTCGCCTGCCTGGCGGCCTGCACCGCCATGCCGTCGGTGACCTTGGCGTTCTCGCCGTTCTGCGTGATGGAGGCGGTCATCTGCTCGACCGACGCGCTGGTTTCCTCCACGCTCGCAGCCTGCTCGCTCGCGGCCTGGTTCATCGATTGCGAGGTCGCGCTCACTTCCTCGGAGGCCGAAGACAGCGCTTCGGCGGAAGAGCGCACCTCGCCCACGACCTGCGAGAGCTTGCCCGTCATGTCGCGCAGCGAATCCAGCAGCTTCCCGACCTCGTCCTTCGAGGCGCTCTGGATGGTCACGGCGAGATCGCCCGCGGCCACCCGCTCCGCGACCCCCACCGCCTGCGACAGCGGCCCGGTGATCGAGCGCGTGATCCAGATCGCGAGCCCGGAGGCCACGAGCAGCGTCACGAGCAGCACCACGACCAGGGTCATGGTCATGTTCCGCTCCACCTCGATCAGGCGGGGCTTCATCGCCTGGATCTCCTTGGAGACGGCGACGTACAGATCTTCCATCGTGACGTCGAGCGTCCGTATGTCGTCCTTGACCGCCTCGAGCCTGTGGTTGCCCTCGACCGTCGACTTCAGCTCGCCCGCGAGGATCGCCGTGGTGATCTCGCCCACCATGTTCTCGTAGCGCACGAGCGCCTGGCCGATCCCTTCCACCCGCTTCTTGGCCTCGTCGTTCGGCGCGTGCTGGCTCGCCTGCTGGACGAGCTCGCCGGTGCGGGTCCGGGACTCGTCCCACTTCTTCTTGTACTCGCGCACCTTCTCGGTCGCCGCGAGGTTGATCAGGATGTCCTTCTCGAACCTGCGCAGCATGATCAGCCGGTAGCGTATCGAGGTGATGGCCTTGAGGTAGGCGACGTCTCCGTCCACCAGCTTCTGGGCCGCGGCCGATTGGGTCACGGCGCCGGACCAGCCCACCACGCCGACGCAGATGATGAACGCCACCATCAAAGCGAACGCGCCGCCGAGGCGCACAGCAAGCTTCAGGTTCTTGAACATGACGATTCTCCCGTTTGTCTACTGCTGGGGTTGGAGTTGCTCTTGCGCTTTCGAAAATCCGATTCCGGCCTCGGAGCCCACCGCGCGCTGCACCAGCGCCGGCGCGTCGAGGATGAGGGCGACCTCCCCGTTGCCGAGAATGGTCGAGCCGCTGATGCCTGACAGCCGCTCGAACAGCCTGCCGAGCGGCTTGATGACGGTCTGGAACTCGCCGAGCAGTGTGTCGACCACGAATCCGGCCCGCTGTCCCGCGCAGCTCACCACGACGATGTTCTCGCGCCGGGCCGCGTCGCCCTGCGCCTCGAACACGTCGCGCAGGCGCAGCAGCGGCAGCACCTCGCCGCGAAGATTGATGTAGCCGCTCTCGCCGATCCGCGCGCGGTCCTCGGCCGAGAGCTCGAGGCACTCGACCACCATCTCCAGGGGCACCACGTACGAGGACCGGTCGACGCCGACCAGGAAGCCCTCGATGATCGCGAGGGTGAGCGGCAGGCGCATGGAAAAGGTCGTGCCCTTCCCCTCGACGCTGTCGATCGAGAGCGTGCCGCGCAGCGATTCGATGTTGCGCCGGACCACGTCCATCCCGACCCCGCGGCCGGAGATGTTGCTGACCGCCTTCGCGGTCGAGAACCCGGACTGCATGATCAGGCGGTGGATCTCCTCGTCGCCCGGCACATGGCCCGGCGCGAGCAGGCCGCGCTCGACCGCGCGCTCGAGTATCCTCCCGCGGTCCAAGCCGCCGCCGTCGTCGGAGACCTCGATCACGATGCTTCCCGAGTCGTGGTACGCGTTGAGGCGCAGCCGGCCGGCGGCCGGCTTGCCGCGCTCGCGCCGCAGCGCGGCGGCCTCGATGCCGTGGTCGATCGCGTTCCGCACCAGATGCAGGAGCGGATCGGCGATCTTCTCCACCATCGACTTGTCCAGCTCGGTCTCGGTGCCGGCGAGCGCGAGCTCCACTTCCTTGCCGAGCTCCCGGCCCAGGTCGCGCGCGAGGCGGGTGAAGCGGGCGAAGGTCTCGCCGATCGGCACCATGCGCAGCTTGAGCGCCCGGTCGCGCACTTCCTCGACCATCTGCCCCGTCGTCGCCGCCGCCTCGATCGTGTCGACGTCGGCGGCGCGCCGCGCGGCGATGGCGGTCCCGGCGCTGGCGATGACGAGCTCGCCGACCAGCGTGATGAGCTCGTCGAGCTTGTCGGCGCGCACGCGGACGAAGCTGCTTTCGATCGCCTTGTTCTTCTTGATGAGGTCCTGCTTTTCCAGGGCCGCGCTCACCAGCTCGTTCGGCACCGCGCCCTGTCCGACCAGGATCTCGCCGATCTTCTGCGCCGCCCCGGCGGCGGCGCCGTCTCCCTGCAGCCGCTGCAGGCGCAGGCCCTCGTCGAGCTCGCGCTGCGTCAGCGCGCCGCTGCTCACCAGCAGCTCGCCCAGCCGCGTCTTGCCCTCGGGCAGGGCGTCGATGAGGTCGATGTAGTCGGAGATCCGGCTGTACGGCGGGAGGATGCGGATCGCGCAATCCTCGCGCAGGTAGTCGAACACGTCCTCGATGCTCTCCTTGGTCACCGCTCCGTTGAAGCTCAGCTCCATGCCCAGGTAGCACGACTCGGGGTCCATCGCGGCGGGCTCGGGCATCGCGTCGAGCACCGTGGTCACCTGGCCGATCTTCCCGAGGCTGCCGAGATAGCGGAGGAAGGAGAGCGGGTCCAGACCGTTGCGCAGCAGGCTCCGTCCGAAGCGGAGAGAGATATGCCAGTCGCCGCTCGCGACTTTGGGGCCGGCGCCGATGCGCTCCGCTCCGGTCCCGCGCGGCGAGTCCGCGGGAAGCTTCGGCGCCGCGCCGAAGCGCGCCCCGAGCTCCTCGAGGAGGTTTTCGCCCCGCTCGCGGATGCGCTCGAACGCCGCGTTTCGGTCGTCGGCAGCGAGGCAGTCTAGCAGCGAGGACATGTGGTCGCCGCAGGCGAGCAGCAGGGCGATCAGCCGTGCGTCGATCGCCGTGCGGCCCGAGCGGATCTGCTCGAGCACGCTCTCGACGGCATGGGTGAACGCCACGATCGCGTCGAAGTTGACCGCGCCCGACGAGCCCTTGATGGTGTGAGCGGCGCGGAACACGGCGGTGATCGCCTCGGCGTCGTCCGGCGTCTTCTCGAGGCGCAGCAGCGCGCTCTCCATGTCGCGCAGCAGCTCGCGGCTCTCGACGATGTAGGTCTGCTGGACGATGGCGATGCTCATGAGCGCCTCCTCGCGGCCCGGCGCTTCCTGCGCTCGGGCCGGGCGATGACCACCGGGTCGCCGAAATACGGGGCCAGGCCGTAACGGTCGAGGACGTCCACCGAGGATTCGCTGTGCCCGGTGAGGCTCAGGCGCTTTCCCGTCCTCAGCGACTCGCGCTTGACCAGGACCAGCAGCTGCAGCCCGGCGGTGTCCATCTCCGCGACCGCGGACAGGTCGATCTCGAGGTCCTTCGCCTTCGCGAGCGCCTCGAGCAGCGCCGGCTTGTCCGCGGCGGCCTCGTAGATCGTCATGTTTCCCCGCACGAGCGCCTTGCAGCGGCCCCCTGCGGAAGTCTCGAGTTCGATCGCCATGTCGTTCTCCCCGGGTGCGCCTAGGACAGCAGCTTCGATACCGCGTGCAGGATCTGCTCGGGACGGAACGGCTTCACGACCCACGCCTTGGCGCCTGCCATCTGTCCCGCTTCCCTGCTCTTCTCGCTCGATTCGGTGGTCAGCATGATGATCGGCACGAACCGGTATTCCGGGAGGCGCTTCGCTTCCCTGACGAAGGTGATGCCGTCCATGCGCGGCATGTGCACGTCGCAGATCATCAGATCGACCTTGCGGCCGTCGAGCATCCCCAGCGCCTCCTTGCCGTCCGCCGCGCCCGCGACCTCGTAGCCGGCGCCGGCGAGCGCGTCGAGCACGCTCTCGCGGAGCGAGGCGGAGTCGTCGATGACCATGATCTTCTTCGTCACTTCCCGCGCCCCTACTTCAGCACCTTCTTGACGACGTCGAGGAGCAGCGACGGGTCGAAGGGCTTCACGATCCACCCGGTCACGCCCGCCTCCTTGCCCGCCGCCTTCAGCTCGTCCCGGTGCTCGGTGGTGAGCATGAGAATCGGGGCGAAACGGAAGTCCGGCATGGCCCTGAGCGACTTCACCAGCTCGAGCCCGTTCTTGCCGGGCATGTTGAGGTCGGCGATCACGAGATCGAACTTCGTCTTCGCGACGCGCGCGAGGGCTTCGTCGACGCCCGACGCCTCGGCGACGGTGTGTCCCGCGTCGGTGAGGGCGAAGCTCACCACCTGCCGCATGGTCGCGGCGTCGTCCACTGTGAGGATGTTTGCCATGGGTCTGCCCTTTCTAGAAGAGAGTGACCTTCTCGACGGCCCGGGAGCCCTCGGATACGGCCGCCGCCGGAGCCGGGAGCGCGGGCTCCTGCGCGGGCGCGGCGCGGCCGCGCTCGGCTTCGGTGCGGATGGCCCGGAACAGGTCGCGCTTCATCATCTCCTGCGTTTCCGCCGACAGCACGTCGAGGTTCTGCATGACGTCGGTGAGGATGCTGCCGCGCATGTACTCCAGCTTCTGCTGCGTGATGTCCTGGAACTGCATGGCGACGATGGCGTTGTTGACGTCCTGCTGGATGTCCTGCCCGAGCGAGTTGATCTTGGCGAGGGAAACCTCGACTTCCTTGGTCTTCTCGATCATGGTGACGTTCAGCTGGGAGACGTCGGCCTTGGCGCGCCGGGCGGATTCCTTCGCGATGTCGGCGGCCTTGTTGATGATCTTGTAGGTGGCGACGAGCTCGTCGCGGATCTTCTCGAGGCTCTCGCGGACGCTCCGCGTCATGTCGCGCGCCTGGTCGCTCGTCTCGCGGATCGAGTCGGTCAGCTTCACCAGCATTTCCCGGTTCCTGCCGGACTCGCCGGCGGCGACCGAGGAGTCGAGCGCGAGCCGCCCGATGCGGATCGCCATCGAGCGCAGCTCGTCGAGCAGCTCGTCGATGATGACCGACTGCTCGCGTATCTTGCCCTGGTGAGTCAGCATCTCGTCGGAGGCCGTCGAGAACTTGATCATGCTGTCGATCACTTCCTGCAGCTGCGTCTCGTAGGCGCGGATGTAGTCGGGCAGGGACAGCCAGGCTCCCTCGGAGACGGTGAGCTCGCTCGCGTTCCGGCGCAGCAGGGACATCGCGGTCTCCATTTGCTGGCGCGTCTTCTGGGTGATGCCGCGGAAGCTCATCGTGAGCGCGAGCACCGCCTGCTCCGTTTGCGTGATGACCTCACCCATGCCCACCTTGGCGTCGGCGGTCTTGCTGCTGGAGTTCTTGGACGCGCCCCCCCACTTGTCGAGCTGCGTCTGGAACCGGCTCAGCTCTCCGGTGATGGACCGCAGGTCGAGGCCGGGCTGTCCGGACTCTCCCGTGCGCAGCTTCACGACCTGGTCGACGGAGAGCCCGGGGTCGTCCGACCGGCGCCGGGCGAACGCGGGCGTCACGAAGAAGCGGACGCCGATGGAGAACGCGAGCGCCGAGAGGCCGGCGCACAGGGCGAGCGCCCAGGACGGCAGCGGCACGACGAATCCCACCCAGGCCCAGGGAAGCACGAGCAGCACGCCGAGCCGGGCCAGAACGAGAGGCCGGTTGCGAAGAACGCTTGCGAATACGGACGGCATAAGGACTCCTCAGCCTCTTTGCTCTGTCTGGGTTGCCGAGCGGTGCGCCTATCTTGCGACAGTGAGCCGCGGGCGGTCTGTCGGGAAACCTAGATACTTGGAGGCGAGCAGCCTTCCCATCGCCTGAGCCGGGAGCGGCCGCGAGGAAAAATACCCCTGGCAGTCGTCGCAGCCGAGCTTTCCGAGCAGCGCGTGCTGTTCGGCGGTCTCCACGCCCTCGGCGACGACCCTGAGCGACAGGCTGCGCGCGAGCGACACGCTGGCGGCGACGATGGCGGCGTCGTCGGGGCTCTCGCACACGTTGCGGATGAACGATCCGTCCACCTTCAGCGTGCGCACCGGCAGGCGCTTGAGGTAGTCGAACGTGGCGTAGCCGGTGCCGAAATCGTCGATCGCGAAGCCGATGCCCAGGGCGCGGAGCGCCAGGAGCGCGGCGTCGGTGCCGGGATCCTTGCTGACCATGACGGTCTCGGTGATCTCCAGCTCGAGGCAGGCGGGATCGATTCCGGTCTGGGCGAGCACGCGCGATACGGTCTTGACGAGCTTGTCGTTCAGCTGCCGCGCCGAGACGTTGATGCACATCCTCATCGGGCGCAGCCCGGCGGCGTGCCAGGCCTTGGCCTGGGCCGCCGCGGTCTCCAGCACCCACGCGCCGATCGGGTGGATGAGCCCGGTCTCTTCGGCGAGCGGAATGAATTGAGCGGGCGGCACCCATCCCAGCTCCGGGTTGTTCCAGCGCGCGAGGGCCTCGACCGACCTTATCTCTCCGTCGGCGAAGCCGACCTGCGGCTGGTAGTGGACCTCGATCTCGCCCTGGTCCAGGGCCCGGCGCAGCCGGGCCTCCATGTCGAGCCCGCGCGAGATCCTGGTCTCGGACTCCTGGGAGTAGAACTGCTGGTTGTCGCGCCCGTTCTTCTTCGCCTGGTACATGGCGACGTCGGAGCGCTTGAGCAGCTCCTCGGCGGAAGTGCCGTCGCGGGGGAAGAGGGCGATGCCGATGCTCGCGGAAATATAGACCTCGCTTTCGGCGACCGGAAACGGGCGCCTCAGCTCCGCGCGGATCCTGTCGGCGACGGTGCAGACGCCGGCGGTCGTTTCGACCCCTTCCAGGAGCACCGTGAACTCGTCGCCGCCGAGCCGCGAGACGGTGTCGTCCTCGCGCACGCTGCCGCCGATGCGCCGGGCCGCCTCGTGCAGCACCACGTTCCCCGCCTCGTGCCCGAACACGTCGTTGATCCTCTTGAACCGGTCCAGGTCGACGAACAGGACGGCGAGCGTCCCGCTCGCCCCGGCCGCGCGCTCTATGCCGCGCGCAAGGCGCTCGAGGAAGATGCGCCGGTTGGGCAGCCCGGTCAGGGTGTCGTGATCGGCGAGGTGGAGCAGCCGCTGCTCGTTTTCCTTGTAGACGCTGATGTCGGTGACGGATCCCGCGACGCGCATGGGGCAGCCGCGCCGGTCGCGCACGACCTGACAGCGCCCGCGGAACCAGCGGTAGCTGCCGTTCTTGCACCTCAAGCGGAATTCCTCCTCGAACGAAGCCCGCTCCGCGAAAAGGCGGCGGATCGCCGCTTTCATCCGGACGGTGTCCTCGGGATGGAATGCGAGATTCAGCCTGCTGAAAGGATCCTTGGCGGAGTAACCCAGGAGCTCGCGGAAGCGGGGGAAGTACCGGACCTGGTCGCTCTCGAGGTCCCAGTCCCACAGGCCTTCGAGCGAGCAGCGGCGCAGCAGCTCGAGGCGCTCGTGCTCCGCGGAGTCCGGAAGGGGCGCCCGCAGCGCCGCGATCCTCCTTGCGAGCTTCGACATGCACCGCAGCAGCGATATGCGGCGCTTGGGCTTCGGCAGAACGGCCTGCGTCATGACCGGGCTCCCGCGCGCGCCTGGAGCAGGCTCACGACGGTCGGCTCGAGCTGCGTCTCCATGTCGCATTTCGCGATGTATCCCGCGGCGCCGGCCTTGGCGGCCGCGCGGCGATGGTGGGGCGTGTCGTGGGTGGTCAGCATGACGACGCTCGTTTCGGGCGCCAGCGCCTTCATGCGGTAGGTCGCCTCGAGGCCGTCGATGCCGCGCAGGTTGATGTCCATGAGGACGATATCCGGACGGTGGGCGAGCGCGAGCGCTTCCTCCGCGGATTCGACGCCCGAGACGGAGCACCCGGGAAAGCGGAACTCGAGCCAGGTCACGACGCTGCGCCGCAGCGGCTCGTGGTCGTCGACGACGAGGATCGAGCAGCTCTTCGGGCGCTCGCAGTGTGTGCAGTTGATCGTATCCGGCATGGCTGTACGGGGAAGGGAGTTTAGTTGGCGGAGAATCCGTGTTCTGTCGGGAAAGCTTGACCGATGGTCTCGTCGGTGACGTCGGTCGTCATTCGACCGAGGTCAGGCCGTTGCGGATCGCGAACTTGACCATGTCGCACAGGCCGCGCATGCCGAGCTTCTGCATCAGCCGGGAGCGGTAGGTGTCCACCGACTTCCTGGAGATGCATATCAGGGACGCGATCTTGGCGCTGCGGTGGCCTTCGGCGACGAGCTGGAGGATCTCCCTCTCGCGGCGCGACAGGCTGTCGATGGGCGAATCGGCGTCGAACCTGGGCTGGAACCGCTCGGCGATCCTGGGGCTGACGAATCGCCGGCCCACGTGCACCGCGGCGATCGCGGCCGCGACCTCCTCGGACGCCGCTTCCTTGAGCACGTAGCCCGAGGCCCCGGCGCGCACCGCCTGGTGGCAGTGCTCGAGGGTGGCGTGCATCGACAGCATGACCACCTTCGTCGACGGGCAGCGTTCCGCCAGCACCCGCGTCGCCTCGATGCCGCACATCTCGGGCATCGAGATGTCCATGAGGACGACGTGCGGCCGCAGCCGCTGCACCTCGCGCACGGCGTCGCGGCCGTTCGCCGCGGCGCCGATCACCTCGATGTTCGCGTGCGCGGCGAGCAGGGAGCGCAGGCCTTCGCGCACCAGGGTGTGATCGTCCGCGATGACGACGGTGATTCGCATGTTCCCCTCCTCAGATCGATTGCCGATGGGAGGCATTCTGTCCGGCGGGGGACGGGAGAAAAATCAGCGTGCGCCTACCTGCGCGTGGGATGTCGCCGATGCCCGTGTAGGGCATTTCCTACAGAGCCGGGGCCCGGGCCGGGCCGGGGAAGCTACTTGACCAGGTGGTGGGCCACGGCGTAGCGGACCAGCTCGGCGTCGCTCCCGACCTTGAGCTTCTGCATGATCCGGGTCTTGTAGGTGCTCGCCGTCTTCGGGCTGAGGTGGAGGTCGCGCGCGATCGCCTTGAGGGCCTTTCCCGAGGCGAGCAGGACGAACACCTGGGTCTCCCGGTCCGAGAGCAGCTCGTGCAGCGGGCGGCCCGCGCCGTCGCCGAAGGCGAGCTGCTCGGCGAGCTCCGCGCCGATGTATCTTCCGCCCGAGGCAACCCTTCTCAGCGCCGCGATCAGCTGCTCGGGCTCGCTGTCCTTCGTGATATAGCCCGAGGCCCCCGCCTTGAGCATCCGCGAGGCGATCGGGCTCTCGGCGTGCATGCTGTGCACGAGCACGGCCAGGGCGGGGTGCTCGTTCCTGACGCTCTTCACCAGCTCGACGGCGTCGGTCTCCGGCATGCTGACGTCCATCAGCAGCACGTCGACCGGGGTCTTGCGCAGCTGCTCGAGCACGTCCGCGCCGTTGACCGCCTCGGCCGCGATCACGATGTCCGGCGACATGGCGAAGATGTGCGCGAGGCCGCGCCGCACCACCGCATGGTCGTCGGCAACGAGGATGCGGATCGGCTTCATCAGAGCGGTATCGACACGGACACCTGGGTTCCCTCGGCGGGCACGCTGGTGATGTTCAAGGTCCCGTGGAGCATGATGACCCGCTCGCGCATGCCGAGCAAACCGAAGGTCTTCCTGCCGCGGGCCGCCTCGACGTCGAAGCCGCGCCCGTCGTCCTTGACGTCCAGCCGGACGTGCGTGCCGTTGCTCCTCAGGCGGATCTCCACGTTGCGCGCGTTCGCGTGGCGGGAGATGTTCGTCAGCGACTCCTGCAGGATGCGGAACAGCACGATGCTGCGGTCCTCGGCGAGGTCGATCTCGCCGTCCTCGACCTTGACCCCGCAGCGGATGCCGTTGCGCTTCTGGAACTCGTCGACGAGCCATTCGATTCCGGAAAGGATGCCCAGGTCGAGCGCCGAGGGGCGCAGGGTGGTGGCCACGTCCCGGACCAGCTGGATGATGTCGTCGACGCGCCCCTTCAGCTCCTGGATCTCCTTCGCGGTCCTGGGCGCGGCCTTCGCGGATTCCAGGCCGATGACCGAGAGGTCCATCTTGAGCGCGGTCAGCGCCTGACCCATCTCGTCGTGGATCTCGCGCGCGATGTGGGCGCGCTCCTCCTCGCGCACCGACTCGTGGTGGGCCGACAGCTCGCGCAGCAACTCCTGGTGCTCGCGCAGGTCCTGCTCCGCGCGCTTCCTCTCGGTGATGTCTATGCCCTGGAACAGCACGAGCTGGCGGTCCTTGAACTCGATCATCGCGGCCGAGGCGAGAAGGTGGCGGATCCCGCCGTCCTTGCGCCGCAGGCGGATCTCGCGCGCGTACACCGCCTCGGAGCGCTGCAGGTCCGAGATCAGGCGCCGCCGCTCTTCCACGTCGGGCCAGAACCCCAGGGCCACCGCGCTGTTCCCGATCATCTCGTCGCGGGTGTAGCCGCTCAGGCGCTCGGCGGCGGGATTGACCAGGATGAAGGTGCCGTCCTCGACGCTGGCGATGGTGATGGCCTCGGGGCTCGCGTCGATCATCTGGGCGAGGCGCCGCTCGGACTCCTCCAGAAGCCGCTCGGAGCGGCGGCGCTCGGTGACGTCCTGGACGATCGACAGCAGCACCGCCTCGCCCTGGATGTCCACGCGCGTGGTGCGCGCCAGCAGGTCGCGCTTCTCGCCCTTGGGCGTGCGCACGGCGTGCTCGTACTGGCGGATCCCGCCGGGCGTCATCGCCGGGAGCGCCACCATCGCCTTGTGCTCGAACGCGTCCCGCCAGATCCCGAGCTCGGTGACCGTGCGGCCGACCACCTCCTCCCGGGGGCGGTCCAGGATGCGGCACATGGCCTCGTTCACCTCGATGACGCGCCCCTCGCCGACGGAAGTGACCACGATGCCGTCCGGTGAAAGCCGGAACATCCGCCCGAATCGCTCCTCGCTCTCCTTGAGCGCGAGCATCTTCGCCTGCACCGAATCCAGCGCGGTGCGCAGCTCCCCGGTCCTCGCCGAGACCCGAAGGCGCAGCGTGCGGTTCCACGCGGCCAGCAGGCCCGCGGCGGCCACCAGGCCGGCGACCCCGGCGGCGAGGTAGTACAGGTAGCGGACGTCGAACGGCGGCCGCACCGGAGTCCCGGTCCAGCGGGCCTCGAGGTCCTTCATCTCCTGCGGGCCGATGCGCTCGAAGCC
Source organism: Burkholderiales bacterium (assembly GCA_035280025.1). Lineage (GTDB taxonomy): Bacteria > Pseudomonadota > Gammaproteobacteria > Burkholderiales > SG8-39 > VBDM01. The sequence goes on from DATEGT010000260.1 coordinate 11,649, forward strand.
CCGCTGGATGAAGTCGCGCAGCTCCGCGCGCCCCCTGGCGACCGCCCAGTGGAACTGCGCCACGTAGAGGGGCTCGGTCTGGCGGAACTCGCCGGACAGGCTGTCCCTGAAGATGAGGTATTGCGCCACCGGCAGGTCCATGCAGAACAGCGGCACTTCGCGGGCGCGCGCAGCCTCGACGACCGCGTCGGAGCTCGGAAAGGCGCGGATGGTCGTGATGCCGCGCTCTTCGAGCCAGCCCGCGCAGGCGCTGCCTTCCTTGGCGCCTATGGTGAAGCCGCGCATGCTCGTCGCGTCGTTGTTGATGCCGCTGATCGAGCGGTTGAAGAAGACGCGCGCGTCCACGTCTGCGTAGGGGGGCGAGAACTCGTAGAGCCGCGAGCGCGCCTCGGTGTAGGCGAGCGCGTCGATCACGTCGGCGGACCCGTTCCTCACGCTCGCCTGGGCCCGGCTCCACTCCGTGCCTTCGACCCTCACCGGAACGCCGGTCCTCTCGGACCACAGCACCCACTTGTCGGCGATGATGCCCACGAGCTTTCCGGCCTCGTCGCGGAAGAGATAGGGCGGGTAGCTGTCGTCGCTGATCACGACCAGGCGCCCGGGAGGCGAGAACGCGGCGGCGCTTTCGCCTGCGCCGAGCAGCAGGACGGCGAGGAGTCCGGACGCCGGGGAGGGCAGCCTCATCGCCGTCGTCCGGACCTAGTGGTTGTCGCGGGGCACGAAGGCGCCGCTCTTTCCCGTCAGGAAATCCAGGTCGGCGCCCTCGTTCGCCTGCAGAACGTGGTCGAAATAGAGCTTCCAGTAGCCGCGGGCGAGCGGCGGCTCCGGCGCCTTCCATTTCTTTCTCCGCTCCGCGAGCTCCTTTTCGGAGACGAGGACGTCGAGCCTCCGCCTGCCGACGTCGAGCTCGATCTCGTCGCCGTTCTCGACCAGCGCCAGCGCTCCTCCGGCGGCCGCCTCGGGCGCGGCGTGCAGCACGACGGTCCCGTAGGCGGTGCCGCTCATGCGCGCGTCGGAGATCCTCACCATGTCGGTCACGCCCTTCTTCAGCAGCTTGGGAGGCAGGGGCATGTTGCCGACCTCGGCCATGCCGGGGTAGCCCTTGGGGCCGCAGTTCTTCAGCACCATGACGCAGGTCTCGTCGATGTCGAGCTTCGGGTCGTCGATGCGGCTGTGGAAGTCCTCGATGCTCTCGAACACGACGGCGCGTCCCCTGTGCTTCATGAGCCCGGGCGTGGCGGCAGAGGGCTTGATGATGGCGCCGTCGGGGCAGAGATTTCCCCGCAGCACCGCGATGCCGGTCTCGCGCTTGAAGGGCTGGCCGAACGGGAAGATCACGTCGCGGTTCCAGCAGGGCGCGGCCCGGTTGTTCTCCCAGATCGTCTTCCCGTTCGCCGTGAGCGCGTTCCTGTCCAGCAGGCCGTTCTCGCCCAGCTCGCGGATCACCGCCGGCAGGCCCCCCGCGTAGTAGAAGTCCTCCATAAGGTACTTGCCGCTGGGCATGAGGTTGGCGAGGCAGTGCACGCCGCGGCCGAGGCGGTCGAAGTCCGGGAGCGAGAGCTCGACGCCGATGCGCCGCGCGACCGCGATGAGATGGATCACCGCGTTGGTCGAGCCGCCGATCGCGGCGTTGGCGCGGATCGCGTTCTCGAAGGCCCCGCGGGTGAGGATCTTCGAGAGCGTGAGGTTCTCGCGCACCATCTCCACGGCGCGGCGCCCGGCCATGCGTGCGAGCACGTTGCGGCGCGCGTCGACCGCGGGGATCGCGGCGTTGCCCGGCAGCCCGACGCCCAGCGCCTCGACCATGGACGCCATGGTCGAGGCGGTGCCCATGGTCATGCAGTGGCCGTGCGAGCGGTTCATGCACGACTCGGCCTCGTGGAATTCCTCGAGCGTGATGCGCCCTGCGCGCAGGTCCTCCGACATCGACCAGGTGTTCGTCCCCGAGCCGATCTGCCTGCCGCGGTACTGGCCGGAGAGCATCGGTCCGCCCGAGACGCCGACCGCGGGCAGGTCCACGCTGGCCGCCCCCATGAGGAGCGCCGGCGTGGTCTTGTCGCAGCCCATGAGCAGCACCACCCCGTCGAGGGGGTTCGCGCGGATCGATTCCTCCACGTCCATGCTGGCGAGGTTGCGGTAGAGCATCGAGGTGGGCCGCAGCAGCGTCTCGCCCAGCGACATCACCGGGAACTCCATCGGAAAGCCGCCGGCCTCGAGCACGCCGTTCCTGACGTGCTCGGCGATGGTGCGGAAGTGGGTGTTGCAGGGCGTGAGCTCCGACCAGGTGTTGCAGATGCCGATCACCGGGCGCCCGTCGAACTGGTCCTGGGGCACGCCGCGGTTCCTCACCCAGCCGCGGTAGATCATGCCGTAGATGTCCTGGCGGCCGAACCACCGGACGCTGCGCAGCTCCGTTTTCTTCTTGGCCATGTCAGTATGTCGCCCTGCCGCCGGAGATGTCGAACACCGCGCCGGTCGAGAAAGAGCAGTCCTCCGAAGCGAGCCAACACACCAGCGAGGCGATTTCTTCCACCGCCACGAAGCGGCCCGCGGGGATCTTCGAGAGCATGTAGTCGATGTGCTGCTGCTTCATCTGGGAGAAGATCGCGGTCTTGGCGGCGGCGGGCGTGACGCAGTTAACCAGGACCCCCGTCTGCGCGAGCTCCTTCCCCAGCGACTTGGTGAGCGAGATCACGCCGGCCTTGGACGCGCTGTACGCGACGGCGTTGGGGTTGCCCTCCTTGCCGGCGATCGAGGCGATGTTGACGATGCGCCCGTACCTGCGCTTCACCATGTGCGGCGCGACCGCGCGGCAGCACAGGAACTGGCTTGTGAGGTTGACTCTGAGCACGCGCTCCCATTCGTCGACGGGATATTCGACCGTCGGCGAGTTGAGGCCCGAGATGCCGGCGTTGTTGACCAGCACGTCGATGCCGCCGAGCTCGGCGGCGGCCTTCACGGCCGCCTTCTCCACCTGCGCGGGATCCGACACGTCGACCGGGTCCTTCTTGGCGGCGAGATCCCACACGCGCACGGTCGCGCCCGAGGCCTCCATGCGCTCGACGATCGCCGCGCCGATGCCCTGGGCGCCGCCCGTGACGATCGCGATCCGCCCCCTGAGATCCAGCCGGTTCATTCCTTCAGCCTGTTCCTTGAGCCTATTCCTTGACTGCGCCGGTCATTCCCGAGACGTAGTATTCGACGAAGAAGGAGTACAGGATCGCGACCGGGAGCGAGCCGAGCAGGGCGCCCGCCATGAGCGCGCCCCAGTGGTAGACGTCGCCCTCGACCAGCTCGGTGACCACGCCCACCGGCACGGTCTTCACCTCCGACGAGGACACGAAGGTGAGCGCGTAGATGAACTCGTTCCACGACAGCGTGAAGGCGAAGATCCCGGCCGAGATCAGTCCGGGGACCGCGAGCGGCAGGATGATCTTGGTGAGGATCTGCCAGCGCGTCGCCCCGTCGATGAGGGCGCATTCCTCGAGCTCGTAGGGGATCGAGCGGAAATAGCCCATCAGCAGCCAGGTGCAGAAGGGGATGAGGAAGGTGGGATAGGTGAGGATGAGCGCCCAGCGCGTGTCGAACAGGCCCAGCTTGAACACTACGGTCGCGAGCGGGATGAACAGGATCGAGGGAGGCACGAGATAGGCCAGGAAGATCGCCATTCCCGTCCCCTTGGCGCCGCGGAAGCGCAGGCGCTCGATCGCGTAGGCGGCGAAGACGCTCGCGGCGAGCGAGGCGAAGGTCGAGATCACCGAGACGACGATGGTGTTCCACATCCAGTCCGGATAGGAGGTGTGGAGCAGCAGCTTCTGGAAGTGCGCGAAGGTCGGATGGTGGATCCAGAACGGGTTCGCCTCGCGGCTCATCAGCTCCGCATCCGGCTTGAACGAGGTCATCGCCATCCAGTAGAACGGGAAGAGGAGGACGACGAGAAAAACCGCGAGCGGCAGGTACAGCGTCACCCAGCGCCGCGGCAGCGACTCGAGATATTCCATTCCGCGGGACTCTGCGTTCATTTGTCGCCGCCGCCCTGCTGCCACGTCCGGCGCTGCAGCCCGAAATAGGAGAACAATATCGCCGCGAGCAGGAACGGCACCATCGCCATGGCGAGCGCCGCGCCCTCGCCGAGGTTGCCGCCGGGGATCGCGCGCTGGAACGACAGCGTCGCCATGAGGTGCGTGGCGTTGAGCGGCCCGCCGCGGGTCAGCACGTAGATCAGCTGGAAATCGGTGAACGTGAACAGCACCGAGAAGGTCATCACCACCGCGATGATGGGCGTGAGCATCGGCAGCGTGACGTGCC
>DATEGT010000261.1:0-5880 GCA_035280025.1 Burkholderiales bacterium
GTGTACGGCGTGTCCTTCGCGACCGCGTTCTCAGCGGGCCTGCTCTTCCTGGTCCTCACGGGGACCGCACGCGGGCGCCTGGCCGGGGCCGCGGCGCTGGTGATCGCCTTCGGTGCGGGGCAATTCCTCACGCGGGTCGACTGGACCTCTCCTCAGGGCTCGCCCCTGCGGGTCGCGCTCCTCCAGGGAAACATCTCCCAGGATCTCAAGTTCCAGGCCGACCGGTACGCCTCGACGCTTGCGACCTACAGGCGGATGATCGAATCGAGCGACGCGCGGCTCATCGTGCTTCCCGAAACCGCCATTCCCCGGTTCCTGGACACGGTGGATCCGGGCTATCTGAGAGACATCGCGCAGAACGCCGCCCGGCGCGGCGCGGACGTTCTCATCGGCGTGCCGATCCGCGATCCCGACGGGCGCTATTTCAACAGCGCCATCAGCGTCGGCGCCTCTCCGGCGCAGCGCTACGACAAGGCGCACCTCGTGCCCTTCGGCGAGTTCGTGCCCTTCGGATTTCACTGGATCGTGAAGACGGTCGCGATCCCCATGTCGGATTTCTCGCTCGGCAGGGACGATCCCGAGCCGCTGGCGCTCGCCGGCCAGCGGGTTGCGCCGGACATCTGCTGGGAAGACGCGTTCGGCGAGGAGATCATCCGCCAGCTCCCGGAGGCGACGCTGCTCGTGAACGCCTCCAACGTCGCCTGGTTCGGCGATTCGCTCGCACCCGCGCAGCACCTGCAGATTTCGCGGATGCGCGCGATCGAGACCGGGCGCTACATGCTGCGCGCGACCAACACGGGGATGACCGCGATCGTCGACCCGCACGGCAAAGTCGTCGCCCGGCTGGCGCAGTTCACCGAGGGCGTCCTCTCGGGCGAAGCGCAGGGCTACGCGGGAGCCACGCCCTACGTCAGATGGAGCAACGGACCGATCGTGGCGATCTGCCTCGCGGTGGTCGCCGCGATCGCGTTCCGAAGGCGCCGCGCCTTACGTGCGCCCGAGGAAAGCCGGTAAAATCCTCGCGCCCATGCTCACCTTCCAGCAACTGATCCTCGAGCTGCAGAGCTACTGGGACGGCAAAGGCTGCGCGCTGCTGCAGCCCTACGACATGGAGATGGGCGCCGGGACGTTCCATACGGCGACTTTTCTGCGGGCGATCGGCCCCGAGCCCTGGCGCGCGGCGTACGTGCAGCCGTCGCGGCGCCCGAAGGATGGCCGCTACGGCAACAATCCCAATCGGCTGCAGCACTATTACCAGTACCAGGTCGTGCTGAAGCCCTCGCCCGAGGACATCCAGGATCTCTACCTCGAATCGCTGCGCGCCTTGGGCTTCAACCTCAAGCAGCACGACGTGCGCTTCGTCGAGGACGACTGGGAATCGCCCACGCTCGGCGCCTGGGGGCTGGGCTGGGAGGTGTGGCTCGACGGCATGGAGATCACGCAGTTCACGTACTTCCAGCAGGTGGGCGGACTCGACTGCAAGCCCGTGCTGGGCGAGATCACCTACGGCCTCGAGCGCCTCGCGATGTACCTGCAGGGAAAGGAAAACGTCTACGACCTCGTCTGGACACCCGGCATCAGCTACGGCGACGTCTACCACCAGAACGAAGTCGAGCAATCCAAGTACAACTTCGAGGCGAGCGACCCTGCGTGGCTGCTCCGACAGTTCGCGGACTACGAATCCCAGGCGAAACGCCTGATCGAGGCCGGGCTGCCGCTCCCGGGCTATGAGATGGTGCTGAAGTGTTCGCACACCTTCAACCTGCTGGATGCGCGCGGCGCCATCTCGGTGACCGAGCGCCAAGCGTATATCGGTCGGGTGCGCGACCTGGCGAAGGTCGTCGCAAAAGCTTACTACGAGTCGCGTGAAAAGCTCGGGTTTCCGATGGTGGCGAAATGAGCGGCGCTCCGCTGCTGGTGGAGCTTCTCACCGAAGAACTCCCGCCGAAATCGCTGCGCTCGCTCTCAGAGACCTTCGCCACCAAGCTCGCGCTCGACTTGGAGAAGGACCGTTTTCTACCGCAGCCAGCCGCTTTCTCGTCATTCGGCACTCCGCGGCGCCTCGCGGTGCTGATCGGCAGCGTGACCGAGCGCTCCCCCGACAGTGAGCGAGAGGTCCAAGGGCCTTCCGTGAATGCAGCGCCTCAGGCCGTTGCCGGCTTCGCCAAGAAGAATGGAGTCGCTGTGGAGGCGTTGAAGAAGGCGCAAAGCCCAAAGGGTGAGGTCTACGTCGCGCACCTACGTAACGCGGGCGTTGCACTCGCTGATGTTCTCGCCCGTAAGGTCGAAGACGCCCTCCGCGCGCTGCCGATTCCCAAAATAATGCGCTGGGGTTCCAGCAACACGCAGTTCGTTCGCCCAGTGCACGGCCTGGTGATGGTCCACGGCAAGAAGGTAGTACCAGGCACGGTTCTGGGGCTGCGGGCGGGAAATCGCACTCGCGGCCACCGTTTCATGGACAACGGTGAAGTAGTGATCAAACAAGCCGACGAGTACCGCGAAACGATGTACGCGCACAGCGTCATGGTCGACTTCAGGCTCCGCAAGTTGGCGATCGAAGATTTCTTGCATATTGAAGCGGGCAAACACAATGGCTCGCTTGGCGAGTACCGCGATCTCCTCGAGGAGGTGACGGCTCTGGTCGAGCTCCCGGCTGTATACGTATGCGGGTTCGAGGCGTCGTTCCTCGAGGTGCCCCAGGAGTGCTTGATACTCACCATGCGGCAAAACCAGAAATACTTTCCTCTGTTTGCCCAGAACGGAAAGCTGCTGCCGAAGTTCCTGGTGGTCTCCAACATGCGCGTCAAGGACCCGAGCGCAATTGTGGACGGCAACGAGAAGGTGGTGCGTCCCAGGCTCGAAGATGCGCGCTTTTTCTTCAACCAGGACCGCAAGGTCCGGCTGGAAACGCGCGTCCCGCAGCTTGCGAACGTCGTGTACCACAACAAGCTGGGAAGCCAGCTCGAGCGCGTGGAGCGCATCCAGTTGCTCGCGGGGAAGATCGCACGCGACGTCGGCGCAGATCCGGCGCTCGCAGAACGTGCCGCGTGGTTGTCGAAGGCCGACTTGCTCACGGGGATGGTCGGTGAATTCCCTGAGCTCCAAGGAATCATGGGAGGGTACTACGCCGAGCATGATCGCGAACCCCGACCGGTGGTCGATGCCATCCGAGATCAATATCGATTGAAACTGGATGAATCCGACCCGGAGCACCTTGTCAGCGCATCGCTGTATCTTGCCGACCGTATTCATACACTTGTGGGATTTTTCGGCGTGGGTGAGCTGCCAACCGGCGAGAGGGATCCTTTCGGACTGCGCCGCGCAGCGCTCGGCGTGATCAGCGCATTCGAGTTGATCGGCGCTGCGCGTGGGCTCGTCAATAAGAGCATTCCGGACGTGCGGGATTTCGTGACCTACGCTGCAACCCTGTTCCCAGCAAACAAGCTCTCCCCCGCAACCGTCGACCAAGTGCACGATTTCATATTGGAACGCTGCTGGAACAACCTGGCGACCGTCTTTGACAAGAAAGCAGTCGAGGCCGTCCTCAGTCAGAAACCCAATCTGATCGAGGTGAATACGCGCGTCCACGCCGTGCAGGCTTTCCAGCAACTGCCCGAAGCCGAGAGTCTCGCTTCGGCGAACAAACGGATTCGAAACATTCTCCGCAAATCGGACGCAGCGCACGGAGAGCTGGACGAAGCTCTCTTGGCGGAGCCGGCGGAGAAGGCCTTGTTTGACTCGATGCAGAAGGCAGAACCCCAGACCAAGGCGAGCATGCTTCGGCGCGACTTTGAGGGTGCTCTTCGCACCATGGCAACCTTGCGTGGCGCCGTAGACAAGTTCTTTGACGATGTTCTGGTTAACGCTGAGGACACTCGCGTTCGCGCGAATCGCCACGCGCTCCTCCGCAGACTCGACGGCCTCATGAACCAAGTCGCCGACATCTCCAAGCTCGCCGTCGAAAAATGAAGCTCGTCATCCTCGACCGCGACGGGGTCATCAATTACGACAGCGACAAGTTCATCAAGCATCCCGATGAATGGCGTCCCATTCCCGGGAGCTTGGATGCGATCGCCCGGCTCGCGCAGGACGGCTGGCGGGTGGTGGTGGCGACGAATCAGTCCGGCGTCGGACGCGGCCTGCTGGATATGGCGACCTTGAACGCGATCCACGCGAAGATGCACCGTGCCGTGAACCAGGCGGGCGGGCGCATCGAAGCGGTGTTCTTCTGCCCCGACACGGACGAATCCCAGTCGCCCTGTCGCAAGCCCAACCCCGGGATGTTCCACGCAATCGCCGAGCGGTTCAACGCGTCCCTCGAGGAAACGCCCTGCGTGGGAGACAGCCTGCGCGATCTGCAGGCCGCCGCGGCGGTCGGGGGGCAGCCGATCCTGGTGCTCACCGGAAAGGGCCGGAAAACGCGCGCCGACGGGAATCTGCCGGCCGCGACCACGGTCTACGCCGATCTCGCCGCGGTGGCGCAGGCCCTGTGCCAATGATCGCGCTGCGCTCGGTCGCTTTCGCCTTGGCGCAGATCCTGATCACGCCGCCCTATTCGATCCTCGCCCTCGCCACCTTCCCCTTGCCGCGGCTCGCGCGCTACCGCGTGATTTCCGGTTGGTCGCGCGTGACGATCTGGCTCGCAAAGCACGTGCTCGGCATCGACTACGAGGTCATCGGCGCGGAGAACCTGCCGACCAGGCCCGCCGTGATCCTCTCCAAGCACCAATCGGCCTGGGAGACGCTCGCCTTCCAGGTGATCTTCCCGCCTCAGGTGCTGGTGCTCAAGCGCGAGCTGCTGTGGATTCCATTCTTCGGGTGGGGCCTCGCACTCGCGAGTCCGATCGCCATCGACCGCTCGAGCGGCGTCCGGGCGCTCAAGCGCATGGCCGAGCTGGGCTGCAAGCGGCTAGCGCAAGGGTTCTGGATCGCCATTTTCCCCGAAGGAACCCGGGTGCCGCCCGGGAGCAAGGGGAAGTACCACCCCGGAGGCGCCTGGCTCGCCGTGCACTGCCGTGCCCCCGTCGTGCCGGTCGCCCACAACGCCGGGCTGCTCTGGGGCCGGAAGGCCTTCATCAAGCGACCCGGGAAAGTAACGGTGGAGATCGGCGCGCCGATCGACTCCGGCGTCCATACTCCCGAATCGCTGAACGCGGCGGTCGAGAGATGGATCGAGGGGCGCATGCTCGCCCTGTGCCCCCAGTCCTGAATAGGAGAGCACCGATGCGAATCCTGCACACCATGCTTCGTGTGGGCGACCTCGACCGGTCGCTGCGCTTCTACACGGAGGTTCTCGGCATGCGGCTGCTGCGAAAGAACGACTATCCCGACGGCAAGTTCACCCTCGCCTTCGTCGGTTACGGCGAGGAGGCCGACACCGCCGTCCTGGAGCTGACTTACAACTGGGGCGTGGACAAATACGAGCTGGGAACCGCGTACGGCCACGTCGCGATCGCGGTCGACGACGCCTACAAGGCCTGCGAAGAGGTGAAGCGGCGCGGCGGCAAGGTCACCCGCGAGGCCGGGCCGATGAAGCACGGTACGACGGTGATCGCTTTCGTCGAGGATCCCGACGCTTACAAGATCGAGCTGATACAGCGGAAGTAGACCGGCAGCGGCTCCGGGCGCGGCGGCGGCCCCGGTCTAGCGGAACATTCCCGGAGTGCCGGCCACCCGGTATTTGCGGACGTCGCTGTGCTGGCCGATCAGCGCCTTGGCAAAGTCATCCAGCATCGCGTCGGTGATGTCCGCCGCGGGCACGGAGAGGTACTCCACGCCGAGCCCGAACATGTGCGTGGTCTGGAAGTTCAGCTTGCCCTGCTCGTGGTCTGCCTTGAAGATGATGTCGGTCAGGATCGACGCGGGCACGATGAACTTGGC
>DATEGT010000262.1:0-4978 GCA_035280025.1 Burkholderiales bacterium
CTTACCGAGGGACTGGGACTGCCCCTGATCGGTCGCGTCGCCGCCGGCAGCCCGATTCTCGCCGAAGAGCACGTCGAGCGGCGCTGCCAGATCGACCCGGCCATGTTCCAGCCGCGCGCCGACTACCTGCTGAAAGTGCGCGGCATGAGCATGCGCGACGCCGGCATACTCGACGGCGATCTGCTCGCGGTGCACCGCACGCGCGAAGCGCGCACGGGCCAGATCGTGGTGGCGCGAGTGCACAACGAAGTCACGGTGAAGCGCCTGCGCCGCCGCGGCAACACCGTGGAGCTGCTTCCGGAAAACCCCGAGTTCAAGCCCATCGTCGTCGACCTGAACCAGGACGAACTCGTCATCGAAGGCCTGGGCGTCGGCGTGATCCGCAGACCTCTTTGACGCCGATTCCGTCTTTCTCGCAAGCCGCGATCCCTGGCGGGCATGTCCCCCTCTTTCTCCGCCCTGCTCCATCGGTCCGACATCTGGCGCGGCGACAGCCTGAACCGGATTGACGGGCTCAGGGTCGTCTCCAGTGGATTTCCCCGGCTTGACGCAATCTTCCCCGGAGGCGGCTGGCCCGCTGGAGCGCTGACCGAGATTCTCGCTGCACACGAAGGCATCGGCGAGCTGCGCCTGCTCGGTCCCGCGCTCGCGTCCCGGCAGGAATTGCGGCTCGCCTGGATCGCTCCACCCCACCTGCCCTACGCTCCCGCGCTCGCCGCGGCGGGCATCGACGCCGCAAGGCTCGTCATCGTGCGCACCGCCTCGTGCAGGGAAACGCTGTGGGCGGCGGAGCAGGCGCTGGCCGCGAACGCCTGCGGCGCGGTGCTCGTCTGGCTGGAAAGAGCGAGGTACGCGGAGCTGAGGCGCCTGCAGGTCGCCGCCGAGGGCGGGCGCGCTCCCGCCTTCCTGTTCAGGCCCCCGGAGGCGGCCTCCGAACCCTCTCCCGCGGCGCTGCGCATTGCGCTCGGCACCGCGGGAGGCGGTCTCGAGGTGGAAGTGCTCAAGCGCCGCGGCACCTCCCTCGCCCGCCCCATCCTGCTTCCGGCGATGTCGCCCGCAGTCCGCACAAGGAAGTCCCATGTGGATCGCCATCAGGCTGCCACAGCTGCCGCTCGAAATCTTCCTGCGCGGCTCGTCGACGCCTGAACCTTTCGCGCTCCAGGAGCGGCACCGGGTTTTCGCCTGCGATCGCAAGGCGGCGACACGGGGCGTTCGTCCCGGCATGGCCGTTTCGGCGGCGCTCGCCCTGGCGCCAGGCTTGCGGCTCGCGCCGCGCGACCCCGCCGCGGAAACCGAGGCGCTGCTGGGCGTGGCCGGATGGGCGGCCCAATTCGCCCCCGGCGTGGCGCTCGAATTCCCGGATGCGGTGCTGCTCGACGCCGCCGGCAGCCTGAAGCTCTTCGGGGGCCTCGCGGCGCTTCTCGGACGCCTTCGCCGAGAGCTCGCGGAAATGGGATGGAGCGCGCGCCTCGCCGGCGCGCCCACGCCGCGCGGGGCGTTCTGGCTGGCCCTCGCCGGAAGCGAGCGATTCGTCGATTCCGAGGCCGAGCTCGAACCGACGCTGGCCCCGCTCCCTGTCGCGGTCTTGCGCGGCGACGGCGAAACGCTGGAAACGCTTGCAGCGATCGGAGCGCGCACTCTCGGCGGGCTTTTTGCGCTGCCGCGCGAAGGCGTGGCGCGGCGTTTCGGGCAGAGGCTGCTCGACGATCTCGATCGCGCGCTCGGGAGGCTTCCCGATCCGCGAAATTTTTTCGTTCCGCCGCCGCGGTTCAGGGCGGCGATCGAGCTTCCCGCGGAAGTCGCTCAATCGGAAGCGCTGCTATTCGCCGCGAAACGGCTGATCGTCCAGCTTGCCGGGTTTCTCGCCGCCCGCTCGGGCGGCGTGCAACGCTTCGTCTTCCGGCTGAAGCACCGCCGCCGAGCCGCCACCGAAGTCGTCATCGGGCTGGTCGCGCCTTCGCGCGATGCCGAGCACCTCACGCTGCTCGCCCGCGAGCGGTTCTCCAGCCTTGAGCTCGCCGAGCCGGCGCGCGAGATCGCCCTGGAGGTCGACGACGTCGCGCCGCTCGCCGGACGCAACCTCGGGCTTTTGCTCGAGCAGGGCAAGCCGCAGGGCGATTGGGAACGTCTGATCGAGCGCCTGCGTGCGCGGCTCGGCACCGGAGCGGTGCGCGGCATCGCCGTCCGGGCCGAACATCGCCCCGAGCTCGCCAGCACGGCGGCCGATCCCGGCGCGAAGCAGCCGCGACTGGAGTTCGGTGAGCGCCCCATCTGGCTCCTGGAATCACCGCGGCCGCTCGCGGAGATCGGCGCGCGGCCCCACCACCAAGGGCCGCTCGAGCTGCTCGCAGGTCCCGAACGAATCGAGTCCGGCTGGTGGGACGGGAGCGACGTCGCCCGCGACTATTTCATCGCGCGCATGCAGAACGAGGCGCTGGTGTGGATCTACCGGGAGCGCGGCGGCGGGGGCTGGTATCTGCACGGGCTGTTCTCCTGAGATGCACTCGCCCCTCCCCGCTTACGCCGAGCTGCATTGCGTGTCCAATTTCACTTTTCTCCGCGGCGCCTCGCATCCCGAGGAGCTGGTGCAGCGCGCCTTCGCGCTCGGCTACTCGGCGCTCGCGCTCACCGACGAGTGCTCGTTCGCGGGCGCGGCGCGGGCGCATGTCGCGGCGAAGAGCATCGGTCTGCCGCTCATCATCGGCTCCGAGATACGGCTGCGGGACGGGCCGAAGCTCGTGGTGCTCGCGACCGACCGCGACGGTTACGGCCATCTCTCCGGGCTCATCACCCGCGGGCGGATCGGGAGCAGGAAAGGCAGCTATTCGCTCGGGCGAAAAGATCTCGGCGAGGGCTTACCAGGTTGCCTTGCCCTGTTGGTCCCGGACGGGAAGGACGACCTGGAGCATGCACGATTCGTCGCGGAGCGTTTTCCGGGTCGCGGCTGGATCTCGGCGGAATTGCTGTGCGGGCCGGACGACAGGGCGCGTTTCGGCGAGCTGCGCGAGCTGGGCAGGCGCTCGGGCCTCCCGCTCGTCGCCTCGGGCGACGTGCACATGCACCTGCGCTCGCGCCGGGCGCTGCAGGATACGCTGACCGCGATCCGCCTGCGTACCCCGGTTCGCGCCTGCGGCCACGCTCTCCACCCCAACGCCGAGCGTCACCTGCGTCTGCGCATGCGCCTCGCGCAGATCTACCCGCCTGAGCTCCTCTCGGAGACGGTAGCGATCGCCGAGCGGTGCCATTTCTCGCTCGACCAGCTGCGCTACGAATACCCCGACGAGCTGGTCCCTCAGGGCGAGACCCCGTCGAGCTGGCTGCGCAAGCTCACCGAGCGAGGATTGCAGAAGCGCTTTCCCGGGGGAGCGTCGCGGAAGATCCTGGATACCGTCGAGCGCGAGCTCGCCCTGATCGCCGAGCTGCGCTACGAGGCGTTCTTCCTCACCGTGCACGACGTGGTCGCATTCGCGCGCGGCCGGGGCATCCTGTGCCAGGGACGCGGTTCGGCGGCCAATTCCGCGGTCTGCTACGCCCTCGGCGTCACCGAGGTCAACCCGGCCAAGCAGGAGCTGCTGTTCGAGCGATTTCTCTCCAAGGAGCGCAACGAGCCGCCGGACATCGACGTCGACTTCGAGCACCAGCGGCGCGAGGAGGTCATCCAGTACATCTACGGCAAGTACGGGCGCGACCGCGCCGCGCTGGCGGCCACGCTGATCACCTACCGCCCCAAGAGCGCGCTGCGCGACGCCGGCAAGGCGCTGGACCTCGATCCGCGGCAGGTCGACGCCATCGCCAAGTCGATCGCCTGGTGGGACGACCGCAGGGATCTCGCCTCTCGCCTGCACGAGGCCGGCTTCGACCCGGCGAGCCCGGTGATGCGCCGCCTGATGGCGTTCTCTCACGCCCTCCTCGGATTCCCGCGCCATCTGTCGCAGCACGTCGGCGGTTTCGTCATCTCGCGCGGCCCTCTCGCGCATCTGGTGCCGATCGAGAACGCCGCCATGCCCGCGCGCAGCGTCATCCAGTGGGACAAGGACGACCTGGAGAGCCTGGGCCTGCTCAAGGTCGACGTGCTCGCGCTCGGCATGCTCTCTGCCATCCGCCGCGCGCTCGCCTTCGTCAACGGGCGGCGCGGGGGCAATATCACCATGGACACGCTGCTCCTGGAGGAGGACCCGGCGGTCTACGAGATGATCCGCCACGCCGACACGATAGGGGTGTTCCAGATCGAGTCGCGCGCGCAGATGTCGATGCTGCCGCGGCTTGCGCCCGCGCATTTCTACGACCTGGTGATCGAGATCGCGATCGTACGGCCCGGCCCGATCCAGGGCGACATGGTGCATCCCTATCTGCGGCGGCGCTCGGGCGCGGAGCCGGTCGACTATCCGAATGCGGCGGTGGAAAAAGTGCTCGAGCGCACGCTCGGCGTGCCGATCTTCCAGGAGCAGGTGATGCAGCTCGCCGTGGCGGCGGCGGGCTTCACGCCCGGGGAGGCCGACGCCCTGCGCCGCGCGATGGCCGCCTGGAAGCGCAAGGGCGGACTGGAGCCCTTCCAGCAAAAGCTCGTCGACGGCATGCGCGGGAACGGCATCCCCGCGGAGTTCGCCGACCGCATCTACCGGCAGATCCTCGGCTTCGGCGAGTACGGCTTTCCGGAGTCGCACTCGGTGAGCTTCGCCCTGCTCGCCTACGTTTCCGCCTGGCTCAAGCATCACGAGCCCGCGGCCTTCCTCGCGGCGCTCCTTAACAGCCAGCCGATGGGCTTCTACACACCCTCGCAGCTGGTGCAGGATGCGCGCCGCCACGGCGTCGAGGTGCGGCCGGTGGACGTCACGGTGAGCGAATGGGAGTGCACTCTGGAGCGCGAGGCGGTTCGCCTTGGATTCCTGATGGTCCGGGGCTTCCCGGAAGCCGCCGCGAAGCGCGTTGCCGAGGCTCGCCGGCAGGCTTTCGAATCGGTCGACGACTTGGCGCACCG
>DATEGT010000263.1:0-5149 GCA_035280025.1 Burkholderiales bacterium
GGAGAGTGCGCGTGCGCGTCGGTGCACGGCGCGAACCGGCTGGGCACGAATTCGCTCACGGACCTCCTCGTCTTCGGCAAGGCGGCCGCCGCATCGGTGATCAAGTTCCTCGGCGAGAATCCCGGCCGCAAGGATCTGCCCAGGGACGCCGGCGAGCGGACGCTGGCGCGCCTGGCGCGCCTGGACGGCCAGAAGAGCGGCGAGTCCGTGTCCGAGGTCGGCGCCGAGATGCGCCGCGCCATGCAGGCGCACTGCGGCGTGTTCCGCTTCCCGGACCTGCTCGCCCAGGGCGTGAAGAAGATCCGCGAGATCGCGGACCGCGCCTCGCGCACGCAGATCGGCGACAAGAGCAAGGTGTTCAACACCGCGCGGGTCGAGGCGCTCGAGCTCGACAACCTGATCGAGGTGGCGCGGGCCTCGATGGTGTCGGCGGAGGGCCGCAAGGAATCCCGCGGCGCGCACGACCGCGCCGACCACCACGAGCGCGACGACGCGAGCTGGCTCAAGCACACGCTGTGGTACAAGGAAGGCGACCGGCTGGAGTACAAGCCGGTCCACATGAAGCCGCTCACCGCGCGCACGATCGAGCCGAAGGTGCGCACGTACTAGGACCAGGGTGACCCAAGTGAAATTCAAAATCTACCGCTACGATCCGGACAAGGACGAGAAGCCCTACATGAAGGACTACGACGTGCGCCTGGATCCGCACGATCGGATGCTGCTCGACGCGCTCGTCCGGATCAAGGAGCAGGACGACAGCCTGTCCCTGCGCCGCTCCTGCCGGGAGGGCGTGTGCGGATCGGACGGGATGAACATCAACGGCAGGAACGGGCTCGCCTGCATCACCAAGCTCGCCGATCTGAGGGAGCCGGTGGTGCTGAAGCCGCTTCCCGGGCTGCCGGTGATCCGCGACCTGATCGTCGACATGACGCAGTTCTTCAAGCAGTACCACTCGGTGAAGCCGTATCTGGTGAACGAGGACCCGGCCCCGGAGAAGGAGCGCCTGCAGTCGCCCGAGGAAAGGGAGCAGCTCGACGGTCTGTACGAATGCGTCCTGTGCGCCTGCTGCTCGACGTCCTGTCCGTCCTTCTGGTGGAATCCGGACAAGTTCGTCGGCCCCGCGGGGCTGCTGCAGGCGTACCGCTTCCTCGCCGACAGCCGCGACCAGGCGACGAGCGAGCGCCTGGACAATCTCGAGGACCCTTACCGCCTGTTCCGCTGTCACAGCATCATGAACTGCGTCGACGCCTGCCCGAAAAACCTCAACCCGACCAGGGCCATCGGCAAGATCAAGGACCTGATGGTCAAGCGCTCGGTGTGAACAAAAGACGGCGATGACCGACGCCGAGATGAACCGCCTGCGCTGGCGCTGCCGGCGCGGCCTGCTCGAGAACGATCTGGTGCTGCAGCGCTTTCTCGCCCTGCACGGGCCGGCGCTTTCGGGCGAGCGCCTCTCGGCGTTCCGCGCGCTGCTCGATTACCCCGACGACGAGCTCTGGGGGCTGGTCAGCGGGCGCAGCGAGTGCGGCGACCCGGCGCTCGGCGAGGTGGTGCGATTGCTGCAGAGCTGCTGAAAACCAAGCGAGGAAAAGCCATGAGCTCCACCAAGAACGCCAAGCTCACTTACGGGGACGGCCAGTCCATCGAGTTTCCGGTCCAGTCGGGGAGCATCGGGCCGGACGTGATCGACATCCGCACGCTGTACGGCAAGACCGGGATGTTCACCTACGACCCGGGCTTCCTCTCCACGGCGAGCTGCAGCTCCAAGATCACCTACATCGACGGCGACCAGGGCATCCTCCTCTACCGCGGCTACCCGATCGAGCAGCTCGCCCAGAGCTGCGACTTTCTCGAGGTCTGCTACCTGCTGCTGAACGGCGAGCTGCCGAAGCCGAAGCAGAAGAAGGAATTCGACGACATCGTCATGCACCACACCATGGTGCACGAGCAGCTCATCCGGCTGTACTCGGGGTTCAGGCGCGACTCGCACCCCATGGCCGTGATGGTGGGCGTCGTGGGCGCACTGTCGGCGTTCTACCACGACTCGCTCGACATCGGCAATCCGGCGCACCGCGAGATCTCGGCGTTCCGGCTGGTGGCGAAGCTCCCCACCATCGTCGCCATGGCCTACAAGTACTCGATGGGCCAGCCGTTCATGTACCCCAAGAACGACCTCTCGTACACCGCCAACTTCATGCGCATGATGTTCGCGGTCCCGGCCGAGGAATACCAGCCGAACCCGGTGCTGGTCAAGGCCCTGGACCGCATCTTCATCCTGCACGCGGACCACGAGCAGAACGCATCGACCTCCACGGTGCGCCTCGCGGGATCCTCGGGCGCGAACCCCTTCGCCTGCATCGCCGCCGGCATCGCCTGCCTGTGGGGGCCGGCGCACGGCGGTGCGAACGAGGCGGCGCTGCAGATGCTCGAGGAGATCGGCGACGTGTCGAAGGTCGGCGATTTCATCAAGCGGGCCAAGGACAAGAACTCGGGCGTGCGCCTGATGGGCTTCGGCCACCGCGTCTACAAGAACTACGACCCGCGCGCGAAGCTCATGCGCGAGACCTGCCACGAGGTGCTCGAGGAGCTCGGGCTGCACGACGACCGGATCTTCAAGCTGGCGATGGCGCTGGAGAAGATCGCGCTTGAGGACGACTATTTCGTCAGCCGCAAGCTCTATCCGAACGTCGACTTCTACTCCGGCATCGTGCAGCGCGCGCTCGGCATTCCGGTGTCGATGTTCACCTGCATCTTCTCGCTCGCGCGCACCGTGGGCTGGATCGCGCAGTGGCAGGAGATGATCAGCGATCCGGAGTACAAGATCGGCCGCCCGCGCCAGCTCTACAATGGCAGCCCGCGCAGGGACTTCATCCCGATCGGCAAGCGCTAGGCCCGCGAGCGAGCAGGAGCCCGACATGAGCGCGATGAAGGAATTCCTCTCCAATTCCTACCTCTTCGGCTCGAACGCGCCCTTCGTCGAGGAGCTGTACGAAACCTGGCTCGCCGACGCGCAATCGGTTCCGCAGCAGTGGCGCGAGTACTTCGAGCGCCTGCAGGCGGCGCCTGGCGGCAATGCGGGCCGCGACGTGGCGCACGCGCCGGTGATCGCGGCCTTCGCGCAGCGCGCGCGGACCGGGGCGGGGCGTCCCGCGCCCGCGGTGGCGGGCCTGGACCGCAAGCAGAACTCGGTGCTCCAGCTCATCGCCGAGTACCGCTTCCGCGGCGTGTTCCTCGCCGACATCGATCCGCTCGAGCGCCACGAGCGCCCGCGGATCGCCGAGCTCGATCCCGCCTACTACGATCTCACCGAAGCCGACATGGACACGGTGTACAACACCGGGACGCTGATCGGGCCGGAGCAGGCGAGCCTGCGCGAAATCATCAAGGCGTTGCAGGAGACGTATTGCGGGACCCTGGGCGTCGAGTACATGTACCTCACCAACCGCGCCGAGAAGCGCTGGATCCAGGAGCGCCTGGAGCCGGTGCGGTCCAGGCCGAGCTACCCGGCCGACGTCAAGCGCCACATCCTCGAGCGCCTCACCGCCGCCGAAGGGCTGGAGAGGTTCCTGCACACGCGCTACGTCGGGCAGAAGCGCTTCTCCCTGGAAGGCGGCGAGACGCTGATCCCGATGCTCGACAACCTGCTGCAGCGCGCCGGAGAGGCGGGTGTGCAGGAGCTGGTCCTCGGCATGGCGCACCGCGGGCGCCTCAACGTGCTGGTGAACACGCTCGGCAAGATGCCCAAGGATCTCTTCGCCGAGTTCGAGGGCAAGCACTCGGACTCGATCCTCGCGGGCGACGTGAAGTACCACCAGGGGTTCTCGTCCGACATCAACACCCCGGGCGGGCCGATGCACCTGACCCTGGCGTTCAACCCCTCGCACCTCGAGATCGTCAACCCCGTGGTCGAGGGCTCGGTGCGCGCGCGCCAGCACCGCCGCAAGGACCGCGCCGGCGAGCAGGTGCTGCCGGTGCTGATCCACGGCGACGCCGCGGTCGCGGGCCAGGGCGTGGTCATGGAGACGCTGAACCTCTCGGGGACGCGCGGCTACGGCACCGGAGGCACGGTGCACATCGTGCTGAACAACCAGATCGGCTTCACCACCTCGGACCCGCGCGACAGCCGCTCGACGCTGTACTGCACCGACGTGATGAAGATGGTGGAGATGCCCATCTTCCACGTGAACGGCGACGATCCGGAAGCCTGCGTCATGGCGATCGAGATCGCGCTCGACTACCGCAGGAAGTTCAAGAAGGACGTCGCGGTCGACCTGGTGTGCTTCCGCAAGCTCGGCCACAACGAGCAGGACGAGCCCATGGTCACGCAGCCGCTGATGTACAAGATCGTCAACGGGCACCCGGGGACGCGTAAGGTCTACGCCGACCGGCTCGTCTCGCAGGGCGTGATCGCCTCGGACGAGGCCGAGCAGCTGGCGGCGGGCTGCCGGCAGGCGCTGGAGGGCGGCTATCACACCAACAAGACGATCCTGTCCAACTTCAAGCCGCCGTTCGCGGTCGACTGGTCGAAGTACAACAGGACGGAGTGGAACGAGAAGGACGACACGACGCTGCCGCTCGCCGACCTCAAGGCGCTCGCGGAGAAGCTCACGACCATCCCGTCGAACTTCAAGCTGCACCCGCGGGTGGAGAAGATCATCGCGGACCGGCGTCTCATGGGGCAGGGCAAGATGCCCGTCGACTGGGGCATGGCGGAGAATCTCGCCTACGCCTCGCTGCTGAAGGACGGGTTCTCCGTGCGGATCTCCGGCCAGGACAGCGGCCGCGGCACGTTCTTCCACCGCCACGCGGTGCTGCACGACCAGAACCGCGAGAAATGGGACTCGGGCAGCTATATCCCGCTCGCGAACATCACGCCCAACCAGGGGGATTTCGTCGTCATCGACTCGGTGCTGTCGGAGGAGGCGGTGCTCGGCTTCGAGTACGGCTACTCGACCTCGGAGCCGAACGAGCTGGTGGTGTGGGAAGCGCAGTTCGGCGACTTCGCCAACGGCGCGCAGGTGGTGATCGACCAGTTCATCGCCGCGGGCGAGGTGAAGTGGGGGCGCATCTGCGGCATGGTGATGATGCTGCCGCACGGCTACGAGGGCCAGGGGCCCGAGCACTCCTCCGGGCGCATCGAGCGCTATCT
>DATEGT010000264.1:0-2486 GCA_035280025.1 Burkholderiales bacterium
TTGAACACCTCTCCTCGGGTGAGGGGACCGCAGAGGGTACGGCGAAGCAGCTCCACATGAGCGCACGCACGCTGCAACGCAAGCTCGCCGAGGCAAACACTACTTACCTCCAGCTCGTAGACGGCACGCGCAAGGACCTCGCGTTGCGGTATATCGAAGACCCACGTCGCTCCGTCACCGACATCACTTTCTCACTCGGCTTCTCCCAGCCGAGCGCCCTCACTCGCGCATTCAAGCGCTGGACGGGGCTAAGTCCGAGCGAGTATCGGACAAAGGCCCTACCTTCCGCTACGGCCCCTTTCGTCCAACTCGCAACCGGCCCGAAAAATGGGTAGGAGTATGGGTAGGTTCTTCGCCTCCCGTCCTAAAAGTAGAGGTTTCCGGACGTTAGGGATTGACTTTGGCGGAGAGGGCGGGATTCGAACCCGCGTTAGGCTATTAACCTAAACACGCTTTCCAGGCGTGCGACTTAAACCGCTCATCCACCTCTCCGGTCGAAGGCGGATTTTACGCGAGCCGAAGGCTGCGCGCGACGTCGACGCCGGATTTCCAATCGCTTTCGGCAAGAGGGATAATCCCTGCTCGCGGTTCCCGGGAGCCTGCGATGCGCATTCCCTCGTTTCCCTCGCCCAAGCAGCATGTGAGTACGACAGCTTGGGCGGCGGCCGTGGTCGTGACGGCCGTGCTGATCGTCCTCACCATCGTGTTCACGGAGTTCGACCTCCACTGGGTGACCTTCCTCTCGGGCATCCTCATCGCCTCCTCGCTCGCTCTCGCTTCCCGCGCCGCCAGCGCCGACCGTGCCCTGCAGAGTCACTCCGCGAGGCTGCAGGAGGTGCAGGACCGGCTCGCCGTCGAAGTAAGTCGCCGCGAGGCGCTGGAGCACTCGACGGCGGCGAGCGGCGTCCGGCTGCAGCTGCTCGACAACGAGCTGCCGGTCGCGGTCGCCTTCGTAGACCGCGGCGGCATGTACCGCTACCACAACCGCGCGTTCCGCGAGCGCCTGCGGCTCAAGGCGGAGCAGCTCGCCGGCGTCCTCATGCGCGACGTGCTTGGCGGCAGGGCCTACGGCGAGGTCGTTGCACAGGTGCGCAAGGCGCTCTCCGGGGAGCCGGTGCGCTTCTCCCGGGCGAACGGCGGGGAGGTCTGGTATCTCCCGACCTTCGGCAAGAGCGGGGCGGTCGACGGGTTCTTCGAGATCTCATCCGGCGGTGATTCGCCGCAGGCGGAAGAGCCCGCCGCGCCGCAGGCCGCCGGCTCCGTCGACACCGGCCAGGACCTCTACGTCGAGACTTTCTCGGAGACCGTGACCGGCCGGGCCAATGCGTCCGATCTCATCGTCGCGGCGATCGAGAAGGACGAGTTCTCGCTGCTGTGCCAGGCCGTGGTGCCGCTCGCGCCGGGCGGGCGCCCCGTGAACCACTTCGAGATCTTCGTGCGCCTGCTCGAGGAGGAGGACAGCCTCATCCCGCCGGGAGCCTTCTTTCCGCTGGCCGAGAAATTCGGCCTGTTGCCGCGACTGGACCGCTGGGTGGCGAAGCACGTCGTCGAATGGGCCTCGCATCGCGCGCCCACCTCCGCCTGGTCCTCGGACTCGATCTTCTTCATCAACGTCGCGCGATCCACGCTGGGCGACCCCATGTTCCCCGACTTCGTCGCCACCCAGCTCAAGGCCGGCGACGTCCCCGGCAGGAGCCTGTGCTTCGAGGTGTCGGAGCTCGACGCCGCCGCCGAGCGCGCCAGCCTGGTCCGGTTCGCCGCGGAGATCCGGCGCGCGGGCTGCCTGCTCGCGCTGAGCGGCTTCGGCCGGGAGAGCGTGTCGTTCGACGTGCTGCGCGAGATCAAGGCCGACTTCGTCAAGATCGACGGCACGGTCGTGCTCGGCATGCTGCGCAACAACGTCTACCTCGCGCGTGTGGCGTCGATGGCGCGCGTCGCGCGCGCCGTGGGAATCCGCTCGGTCGCCGAGCTGGTCGAGAGCCGCGACATCATCGACAAGCTGCGCGAGGTCGGCGTGGACTTCGCGCAGGGCATGGCCATCGCGCAGCCCGTGAGGCTTCGCGAGCTGGAAGCGCGCAAGGCGTGAAGAGCGGCGCCGCGTTCAGGTCGACTGCTTCAGCTGCTCGAGGATGCCGGGGTTCTCAAGAGTCGAGACGTCCTGCTTGATCTCCTCGCCCTTGGCGATCGAGCGCAGCAGGCGGCGCATGATCTTCCCCGAGCGGGTCTTCGGCAGGTTGTCGCCGAAGCGGATGTCCCTCGGCTTGGCGATCGCGCCGATCTCCTTGCCGACCCATTCGCGCAGCTCGTCGGCCACCTTCTTCGCCTCGGCCCCCGAAGGCCGCGGACCCTTCAGCACGACGAAGGCGACCAGCGCCTCGCCGGTCAGCTCGTCGGGGCGGCCGACCACCGCCGCCTCGGCGACGAGCTTGGCGTTCGCCACCAGCGCCGATTCGACTTCCATGGTGCCCAGACGGTGCCCCGAGACG
>DATEGT010000265.1:0-3729 GCA_035280025.1 Burkholderiales bacterium
CCGCCGCGCGCGAAGACCTGCGCGGGCGCCGATGCAGGAAGCGGCAGCGCTGCGGGCGCGGGGGCGGGCGCGGCGCCGCGCTCGGTCCCGAACGGACACAGATTGCAATGCGAGGCGTGATAGCCCTTGTCCGGCAGCGCCGGCGCTTCGCCGGTCGCGTGGCCGCCCGACGTGCAGATCTCCTGCTGGATCGCGGGCTTCGCGTTCGCGAGCAGCGGCCAGGCGGCGTTCAGCGCCATGGCGGCGAGCGCGAGCCAGCCTGCGGTGCGCCGGCGGAATCGGTCGGGGGTCACGGCGCTCTTTTAGCACAGGCGAGGGTCGTTTTCCACCGCGCGGCCGGCGCGGCCGTTCTGGTATTCTCCGCCCGATATGGAAGGAAGACTGGAAGACCGGCGCCTGCTCACCGGGCGGGGCAGATTCACCTCCGATTGGAATTTTCCGAACCAGGCCCACGCGGTCTTCCTGCGCTCGGACCGGGCGCACGCGGAGATCGTCTCGATCGACGCTTCCGCCGCGCTCGCCGCGCCGGGCGTCCTCGCGGTGCTCACCGGAGCCGAGGTCGCCGAGGCCGGCTACCGCTCGATTCCGACGAACCTCGGCGTGAAGGACCGCTTCGGGCAGCCGCTGAAGAAGCCCCCGCGCCCGGTGCTCGCGCAGGGAAAGGTGCGCCACGTGGGCGAATGCGTCGCCTGCGTCGTCGCCGAGTCGGCGCACGCCGCGCAGGACGCCGCCGAATCGATCGCGGTCGAGTACCGCGAGCTGCCCGCGGTGACGACGGCGGCGAAGGCGCTCGCGCCGGGCGCCGCGCAGCTGCACGCCGAGCTGCCCGGCAATCTCTCCTTCGACTGGGTCGCGGGAGACGAGGCCGCGACCGAGGCCGCGTTCCGCGCGGCGATCCGCGTGGTGAAGATCGCGCTCGAGAATCCGCGCATCGTCGGCAATCCGATGGAGCCGCGGGCGTGCCTGGCGACGTACGACGCCGGCTCGCAGAAGTACGCGCTCTACGCCTGCACGCAGGGGACGGCCGGCATGCGCGGCCAGCTCGTCTACACGATGGGCGTGCCCGACGACAAGATCGACGTCGTCGCCGAGGACGTGGGCGGCGGCTTCGGCGTGCGCTTCAACATGTACCCGGAATATTGCGCGGTCCTCCTCGCGGCGAAGAGGATCGGGCGGCCGGTGAAATGGACCGGCAGCCGCTCCGAGGTGTTTCTCTCCGACGAGCAGGGGCGGGACGTGGCGAGCGAGAGCGAGCTCGCGCTCGACGCTCAGGGGAAATTCCTCGGGCTGCGCTTCAACTACGTCGCCGACCTCGGCGCCTATCTCGCGCCGACCGGCCCCTTCATCAACACCCAGGGCGTGGTCGCCTGCCTGACCGGCGTGTACGACGTTCAGGCGGCGTGCGCGCGCGTGAAGCTCGCCGTCACCAACAAGTCGCCGGGGGCCGCGTACCGCGGCGCGGGCCGCCCGGTGATGTCGTACATGCTCGAGCGCCTGGTCGAGCAGGCTGCGCTCGAATTGAACATGGACCCCGCCGAGCTGCGGCGCAGGAACCTCGTGCCGAAGGCGAAATTTCCCTACCCGGCGGCGAGCGGATTCACTTACGACTGCGGCGACTTCGAAGGTGTGCTCGACGAGGCGCTGCGCGCCTCAAGCTGGTCCGGGTTTCCCGCGAGGCGCGCCGAATCCGCCGGCAGGGGCCGGCTGCGAGGGCGCGGCATGGCGGCGTACATCGAGGCGAGCGGCGGCGGCTTCGCCCCTTCCGACCAGGTCGAGCTGCGCTTCGGCGCGGACGGCACGGTCACCATGTACGCGGTGTCCCACAACCACGGGCAGGGCCACGAGACCAGCTACGCCCAGGTCGTGTCGCGCGTCACCGGGCTGCCGCTCGAGAATTTCCGGCTGCGCAACGGCGACCCGGCGGTGCGCCTGGTGGGCAACGCGACCGGAGGCTCGCGCTCGCTGCTGGGCGTGGGCAGCGTGATGCAGATCGCGGCGAAGCTGGTGGTGGAGAAGGGCCTCGCCCTCGCCGCGAAGGATCTCGAGGCCGCCGCGGCCGACATCGAATTCCGCGAGGGAAGCTACCGGATCAAGGGTACCGACCGCGCCGTGACGCTGCTCGCGCTCGCGAAGAAATACGCGGGCACGCCCGAGGCGCTCGACGTCAGGACCGAGGGCAGGTTCGGCGCGACCTTCCCCAACGGCTGCCACGTCGCCGAGGTCGAGATCGAGCCGGAGACCGGGATCGCCGAGGTCGTGCGCTTCACCGCGGTGGACGACGCCGGCAACATCGTGAACCACCAGATCGTCGAGGGGCAGATGCAGGGCGGCATCACCCAGGGGGCGGGGCAGGTGTTCGGCGAGGTCGCTGTATACGATCCGGAGAGCGGGCAGCTCCTCACCGGGAGCTTCATGGACTACCCGATGCCGCGCGCGGGCCTGGTCGGCGGCCTTACGATCCGCGAGCACCCGGTGCCGACCGCCTCGAATCCCCTCGGCGCCAAGGGCGTCGGCGAGGCCGGGGTGAGCGGCTCGCTGCCGGCGATCATGAACGCGGTAGCGGACGCGCTGCGGCAGGCGGGTGTCGTGCGCTTCGACATGCCGGCGACGCCCGGCAGGATCTGGAGCGCGCTGGCCGGCGCGAAGGCGGGGCGTACACTGTAGCGTCGCGCAGCACAGGGGACCGCCGTGAACCATGGGAGCATCTCCCCCGAGATCGCCAAGGGCCTCAAGGTGCTCAGGTCGAGGATCGCCAAGGCCAAGATCCCCTCGTCGAAGCTCGACGAGACCCTGAACATCGCCACCTGGAACATCCGCGAGTTCGGCAAGAAGCCGCGCAGCGAGCCCGCGGTCCACTACATCGCAGAAGTACTCGGCCAGTTCGACCTGGTCAGCATCGCCGAGCTGCGCGACAACCTGGGCGACCTCGGAAGAGTGCTTGCCGTGCTCGGGCCGTACTGGCGCGCGATCTATTCCGACGCGCTCGAGGATGCCGGAGGCAACGACGAGCGCATCGGCTTCATCTACGACAAGCGGGCGGTGGCCTTCACCGGGTTCGCGGCGACCGCCACCGCGCCGCGCACCAAGAGCGGCGACGTCTTCGTCCCGGGCTTCAACTGGTGGCGCGAGCCCTTCATGGCGTCGTTCAGCGCCGGCAGCTTCGATTTCGTGCTGCTCGCCGCGCACGCGCAGTGGGGAACCGCGGCCGGGCGCACGGCGGAGCTCCAGTCGCTCGCAGACTGGGTAGACCTGAAGCGCAGGGAGAAGACCTTCGTCGACAAGGATTTCATCGTGGTCGGCGATTTCAACGTCGACACGCCGGCGCAGCTCGCCGCGCTCACCTCGAAAGGCCTCCAGATGCCGGGCGCGCTGAAGGGAAAGACGTACGGGACCAACCTCGCGCAGGACAAGCGCTACGACCAGATCCTGCAGTACGCCGACTATCCGCAGAATTTCGCCGACCAGGCGGGGATCCTCGATTTCTACAGCGGGGGCACCGCCGACCTGTTTCCGGGGCTGGAGAAGGCCGCCTTCACCTTCCAGATGTCCGACCACCTGCCGCTGTGGATGCAGATCAACACCGACATCGAGGGCGAGAAGCTCGACGAGATCATCAGGACGGGGAGGTAGCGGACCCCTGCAGCATCTCCCGGGAATAAATCCCCGCGCCTTCCGGTCCTGCAGGGTGTGGGCCGGCACGGGCCGGCTCCGCATCTTCGGACAAGGAGG
>DATEGT010000266.1:0-3398 GCA_035280025.1 Burkholderiales bacterium
CGCAAGCTGCGCGCGATAGGCGCGCGCGTCGACCGCGAACCCGCCCGGGACCGGCAGCCCGGCGCGGCCCAGCGCCGCGAGGTTCGCCGCCTTGGGACCGAAGCGCGAGGCGTCGGCCGCCTCCGGCGCGTCCAGCGGGACGACGAGGCGCTCCACGGCTAGCCCTGCGAGGCGATCACCAGCCGCAGGATGCGGCTCGGGTTGCGCTCGTACTCCTCGAACGCGGCGGCCGCGTCCGTGAGCGGGTACTTGGCGCTGATGAAGCCGTTGACGTCGACCGCCCCCGAGGCGATCAGCTGGATGCTGGGATTCATGTCCTGCGGCGTCAGCGCCCGCGAGCCGATGATGCTGATCTCTCCGAAGTAGAGCGGAAAGGTCGAGAAGCCGCGCACCGCCTCGTGGCTCACGGCGAACGCCGAGAAGCGCCCCCCGGGCCGCAGCATGTCCACCGCCGCGCGCAGCGACTCCGCGCTTCCCGCCGCGTCGATCACCACGTCGGCGCCCCTGCCGTTCGTCAGGCGCTTGACCTCCCCGACCGCGTCCTCCACCGCCGCCTTGACGACGTGGTGCGCGCCCATGCGCTCGGCCATGTCGAGCTTCCACTGCGTGCGCGACACGGCGATCACCGGCGTCGCGCCGGTCAGGACGGCGAGCCGCGTGTGCAGCAGGCCCGCGGTCCCCATGCCCAGGACGACCACGGATTCGGCGGTCGCGACGGCGACGCGGTGCTGCGCGTGGCGCACGGTCGCGAGCGTTTCGATGAGCGTCGCCGCCTCCAGCGGCAGCCGCGGTGGAAGCACGTGCACGTAGCGCGCGGAGAGCTTCACGAACTGCGACAGGGATCCTTCGATCTCGCGGCCGAAGAGGCCCGCGTTGCGGCACAGGTTCCCGGCGCCGCGGGCGCACTGGTCGCAGGCGCCGCAGGCGATGATCGGATTGATGATGACGTGCTCGCCCGCCTTGAGCCCGCTCACGCCTTCGCCGACCGAATCGACGATCCCGGTCGATTCGTGGCCCATCACCACGGGATAGCGCACCCCGGGATGCTCCCCCGCGTAGATCGACAGGTCGGTGTGGCAGACCGCGGTAGCGGCGGTCTGGATCACGACCTCTTCGGGGCCGGGCTGCGGCTTGTCGCGCTCGACGATCGCGAGCTTGCGGGGCCCCTGTAGGAGCGCGGTGCGCAAAGGGTCCTAGCGTCCCGACAGCGTGGAATAGCCCGGCATGGGGTCGACCACCGTGATCTGCTCCACCGGAAAATTGGAGATGATCTCGATCCTGTCCTTGTGGACGATCAGCATCTCCTCGATCCGGACGCCCCACTCGAACTTCTTGCCGTGCTGGGTCTCGAGCGCGAACACCATGCCTTCCTTGATCTCGATCGGATGGTCGAGCGACCAGATGCGCGAGATCACCGGCTGGTCGTACTGCGCCAGGCCCAGGCCGTGTCCCCAAAGGTTCGCGGCCGCCTGGTCCTCCTCCTCGTAGCCCCAGGCTTCCTTGGCCGAGGGCCACTTCGACGCGATCTCGCGCGTGGTAGTGCCGACCTTCACCGCCTTGATCGAGTCGTACAGCCACTTGAGCGCGGTCGCGTAGATGTCCTTCTGCTCCTTCGTCGGCTCCTTGCCCGCGCAGTAGGTGCGGTAGTAGCAGGACTTGTAGCCGTTCCAGGTCAGGGCGGCCAGGTCCATGAAGACGATGTCGCCGGGCTTGACGATGCGGTCGGAGAAGTTGCGCCAGTTCGGCCAGGTGTTGGGGCCCGAGGACACGATCACGTCCTCGACGTCCTCCATGCCCGGCACCGAGTACAGGTACTCCATGATGTGCGCGGTGAGCTGGTTCTCGGTGCGCCCGGGCTGGAGGAACTTCATGAACTCCCAGTGCGCGGCGTCGCCGATCGCGCCGACCATGCGCAGCGCCTCCTGCTCGTCCTCGTTCTTGATGGCGCGCGCCTCCATCATCGGCGTCATGCCGTCGGTCCAGTCGATCTTTTCCTCGGCGAACACCTTGAGCATGTTGATGTCGATGAAGTCGACGCCGAGCTTCATGCCGGCGACGTTCGCCTTCTTCATCTCCTGCTTGATCGCGTTGGTGAACTTCTTCACCTGCGCGGTGGACGCCGGGCCCGCGGCGCCCTTGATCCAGGCGTAGGACCAGCGCACGTGGTCCTTCGGGATCCAGGGCGAATGGCGCTGGATCTGCATGCCGATGTCGCCCTGCTCGAACAGCACCGGCGCGTCGTCGCCGCAGAGCATGGCGTAGCGCAGGCCGGGCTTGAGGCGGTTCCAGCCGGGGGTGAGGGTGCTGGTGACGTAGCGCACGTTCTCGTCGTACATGAGCAGCATCGCCCCGAGGCCGTGCGCCTTCATGCGCTCGCGCGCGCGCTCCAGGCGATACTTGCGCACCCGGTCCCAGTTGATGCGCTGCTGCCAGTCCAGTGCCACCATTCCGGCGTTTGCCATTTCTTTCTTCTCCAGTCTTAACGAATCACTTCAATCCACCGTCGCGCCGACTTCACGCGCGACCTGCCCCCAGCGCTCGGATTCCTGCGCCACGAATCCGGCGAAGGCCCTGGGCGAGGCGCTGAGGACCACGTCGACGCCGCCGGCCGCGAGGCGCTCAACCACGTCGGGCGTCTTCATGACCTGCTGGGTCACGGCGAACAGCCTGTCGACGACCGGCTGCGGCGTCGCCTTCGGCACGAATACGCCCTGCCAGGAGCCCGTCACCGAGCGCGGGTAGCCCGATTCCACCATGGTGGGCACCTCGGGGAGCGCCGGAATGCGCTTCGCGCTGGTCACGGCCAGCACCTTCAGCCGGCCGCCCTTGATGAAGCCGAGCGCCGAGGGCGCCGTGGTGAACATGAGCTGGGTCTCGCCGGCGATCAGGCCGGTCACCGCCGGGCCCGCGCCGCCCTTGTAGGGAATGTGCACCATGTCCAGCCCGCCCGCCGCGCGCCGGAAGAGCTCCATCTCGAGGCGGTTCTGGCTGCCCGAGCCCGGCGAGCCGTAGTTGAGCTTGCCCGGGTTGGCCCTGGCGTAGGCGACCACCTCCTGAACGTTTTTCGGCGGGAAGGCATCGTTCGCGATCAGCACGCCGGGCACGTCCACCACCTCCGTCACGGCGATGAAATCGCTCTGCGGCTTGATGTTGAGCGAGCGGAAGACGGCGACGTTGATCGCGATGGTGCCGATGTTGCCGAGGAATATCGTGTAGCCGTCGGGATCGGACTTGGCCGCGGCCTCCAGGCCGATGTTGCCCGCGGCGCCGCCGCGGTTCTCGACGACGACCTGCTGGCCGAGCAGCTCGCTCATCTTCGGCTGGATGATGCGGCCGACGAAATCGGAGGCGCCGCCCGGCGCGAAGGGGATGATCATGCGCACCGGCCGGCTGGGATA
>DATEGT010000267.1:0-2332 GCA_035280025.1 Burkholderiales bacterium
CCCGGCGCGCGCGAGCTGCAGCGCCACGCCGTCGCCGCAGTCGATCACGCAGGGCGCGCCGTTCGCGACGATCAGCGTCGCGGGCTTGGCGCGCCCTTTCGCCGTGACCCGCGGCCCGCCGCCGGTGCCGAGCAGGACGAGGCGCGTGCGCGCGCCCTGGGCGAGCGCGCGGAGCGGAGAGAGCGCGGCGATCGCCGCGCCCTTGAGCAGGGTGCGCCGCTTCGGGATCATCGTTCGGTTTTCTCCCTTCAGTTCTTGTAGAGGTAGCCCAGGAACACCGAGGTGAACTGCGAGCTGTCGGGCTTGGTCGAGCTCGATCCGCCGTAGGACTGCCAGGTCTGCTCGACGGTCAGCGTCAGATGGTGGGCGCCCGAGAGCCGGAGCGCGTATCCCGCGCCGACGAGCAGCCCGAGGCCGGTGGAGCGGGTGGTGTCGGACTCCACGGTCTGCCCGAAGGTGGCGATTCCGATGCCGCCCTTGACGAACAGCCCCGACTCCCAGGGAAAGTAGGTGAGGGCGGCGAGGTAGTCGGTGATCAGGAGCGAGGTCTTCTCGAACGTGAGCGGAGCGCCCGCCTTCGGCACGTTGCCGGCCTTGGCCACCCCGGTGATGTCGAGCCCCGCGTACAGGCCCGGCGCGAGCGCGATGCCGAAGGTCGCCACCTTCACCGCGACCACCGCGGTGTCGTCGGGCGATCCCTGGAAGCGGTCGCTGAAGGTGACGGTCTGGCCGCCGGCCTTGAACTTCGCGCCGGAGGCGCCCCCGAGGCCCGCGCCGATGATCACGCGGGTCGTTCCGCCCCCGGTCTTCGTGGCGTCGCCCGGCGGCTCGCCCTCGGCCGCGAGCGCGCCCGCGGCGAAGCCCGCGGCGCAGGCGCACAGCGCGGCGCGCATGCAGACGTTCATGGTCCCCTCCTTTCCTCGAGCGCCGGACGCGCGCCGAGGCGTGAAGCGCATCCTACTCCAAGTGCGGTATAAGGCGGCTACGGCGCGCCGGCCGGCCGCCGCTTTCCGCAAGGAGGAAGCCATGCCGATCGATACCGCGCGCCGCGCCATGTCGCTGCTGGAGGAATTCAAGAATTTCGCCCTGAAGGGCAACGTCATCGACCTCGCCGTGGGCGTGATCATCGGCGCGGCCTTCGGAAAGATCGTCGACTCGCTGGTCAAGCACATCATCATGCCGCTCGTCGGCCTGCTCCTTCCGGGCGACCAGGGTTACCTCGGCTGGAAGATCGTGGTCGGGGCGAAGGAGGTGCCCTACGGCCTGTTCGTCGGCGAGGTGGTGAACTTCCTGGTCGTCACGCTCGCGCTCTACATCTTCATCGTCAAGTTCCTGGGCTTCGTGATGAAGTCGAAGGAAGCCGCGCCCGCGGCGCCGCCCGCGCCGTCGAAAGAGGAGACGCTGCTCGCCGAGATCCGCGACCTGCTGAAGGCGAGGGCCTAGAAGGCGCTGTAACGATACGGCGATCCGCGGCCGCCGATCCGCTACCGGAAAATCCGGTTTCCGCGACTTTTCACCCGCTCCCGGGCTCCTATTCTCGAAGGGTGTGAAGGATTTCACACGGCCCGCGGCGGGCAGGCCGCAGAATCTTCCCATCTCCTGGGAGGGAGTCGATGAACGTGGCGCGGTTGCTGGTCGCCTTCTGCCTTGCCTTTTGCGCCGTCGCCGCGCGCGCCGGCACCGCCGGACAGGTCATGTTCGCCTACGGCGAGACGCACGCCCTGCGCGCCGGCCGCATCGTCCACCTGATCGCCGGAGCGAGCGTCGAGTCGGGGGACCAGCTGCACACCGGCGCCGACAGCTACCTGCAGGTGCGTTTCACCGACTGGGGCGTGATGTCGCTGCGCCCGCGCACCGACTTCGTGATCGACGAGTACGAGTACGAGCAGCGGCAGGGCGGCATCGAGCGCGCCTTCTTCAGCCTGATCGCCGGCGGGGTGCGCTCCCTCACCGGCCTCATCGGCCACCGCGACCGCAGCCACTACCGGCTGCGCACCCGCATGACCGCGATCGGCATCCGCGGAACGCACTACAGCGTGCTGCTCTGCCAGCAGGACTGCAGGAACGAGGACGGCAGCCTCGGCGAGGACGGCGTCTACGGCGGCGTGATCGAGGGCAGGATCGCGGTGAGCCCGTACGGCGGCACCGCGCTCGAGCGCGAGTTCGGGGCGGGAGAATACTTCCGCCTCGCCGACGAGAACTCGATTCCGATGCCGCTGTTCACCCCGCCCCCGTTCTTCTGGGACCCGCGCGAGCCGCAGTCGCGCGCGGGCGGCAGGACGTTCGCCGCGGTTCCGTGGAAGCCCGCTCCCTCGCTGCCGCCGGCGGCCGG
>DATEGT010000268.1:0-3262 GCA_035280025.1 Burkholderiales bacterium
CCCAGGTCTTGGGCGCCTTGGCGTCGGAGCGCCAGGCCATGATGGTCGAGAAGTATTGATAGCCGAAGCCGTACTCGGCCTTGGCCTCGGGGTACATCTCGGCGGGATTGACCGCCGCCCAGTCGATCTTCTCGATCAGGCCGAGCTTCTTGGCCTGCAGCACGATGCCCGAGCCGAGCTCGAACAGCGTCGTCGTGGTCTGGCCGCTCTCGACCAGCGCGCGCAGCTTGCCGAGCGAGCTCGGGCTTTCGCGCACCACGGTGATGCCGGTCTTGGCCTTCAACGGCTCGATATAGCCGACCTGGATCGAATCGCCGCTGAGGCCACCCGATTCGATCATGCGGATTTCCTTCGACGGCGCCATCACGAGCACGTTGGGCAGCAGCCCTAGCGGGACGACGCCGGTGAGGTCGCGGAGCGTGTCGTAGGGCAGGTCCTTGTAGGTGGACGGGGTGACGGTATACGAGGACGAGTGCACGAGCAGCGTGTAGCCGTCGGGCTCCGACTTCGCCACGATCGCGCTGCCGATCGTGCCGCCCGCGCCCGGCCGGTTCTCGACCACGACGGGCTGGCCCAGCTGGTGCGAGACCTTCTCGCCCACCGTGCGTGCGATGATGTCGGTGCCGCTCCCCGGGGTGAACGGAACGATGACGCGGATCGGCTTCGAGGGCCAGGATTGGGCGTGAGCGGCGGAGCAGAGCGCGCCCAGCGCGAGCGCCCGGATCGATTGCACGAGTTTCGACGACATTCCTTCCTCCCGATGTGGATGCCTGGTTGAACGCCCTGCCACTCTACCTCCTGGAGCCGTACGCGTCCCGCGGCTCCCCGCGCCGGACGAGGCAAGGGCGCGGCGGGTCGGCCGTCATGCCGGAGAGCCCGCAGTTCTCGCAGGTGGGTCTGAGCTCGAGCATTCGGCCTCGCTTTCCGGCGCCGGTTGGCGATTGAGTATCATACGGCCTGGCTCAGGGATCGCCCATTGAAGTCCGCTCCTTTCGAATACGCCCGCGCCGCTTCCGTCGCCGAAGCCTGCTCGCTGCTCGCGCGTCATGGCGACGGCGCGAGGCTGATCGCCGGGGGCCAGAGCCTGGTGCCGATGATGGCGATGCGCCTCGTGCGCCCGGCCTGGCTCGTCGACATCAACGAGATCCCCGCGTTGAAATTCGTGAACATCGAGAAAGACACCGTGCGCACCGGAGCGTGCACCCGCCAGGTCACCATCGAGCGCGACGACGCGCTCGCGGCGCGGCTGCCGCTGCTGCGCCAGGCGCTCGCCTGGGTCGGCCATGCGCAGACGCGCAATCGCGGCACGGTCGGCGGGAGCCTCGCGCACGCCGACCCGTCGGCGGAGCTGCCTCTGGCCGCGCGGGTGCTCGGCGCGAAGATGGTCCTGCGCTCGGCGCAGGGCTCGCGGGCGATCGACGCCGAGAAATTCTTCTCCGGGCCGATGGCCACGTCGATGCGGCCCGACGAGTGCCTCGAGGAGATCCACTGGCCGGCGTGGGGCGAGAAACGCGCCGGCTCGGCGTTTACCGAGATCGCGATCCGCCACGGCGACTTCGCGATGGTCGCCGCCGCGGCGCAGGTCGCGCTCGACGAACAGGGCCGCTGCACGCGCGCGGCCCTGGGCCTCGGCGGCGCGAGCGGAACTCCTCTCGCGTTCCCGAAGACCGCCGCGCGCCTCGTCGGGACGACGCTCGACGACGAGGCGATCGCCGCCGCGGCGAACGACGCGGCGAAGGAGACCGATCCCGGCAGCGACCTGCACGCGACGAAGGAATACCGCAGGCATCTCGCGCGCGTGCTCGCGGCTCGCGCCTTGCGCGAGGCCCGCGACCGGGCGATGCAATGAGCGAGCCACTCCACGAAGTCGCGGTGGAAGTGAACGGCGTCCGCCGCGAGGCGCGCGTTCCGGCGCGCCTGTCGCTGGTCGATTTCCTGCGCGACGAGCTGCGCCTCACCGGGACGCACGTCGGCTGCGAGCACGGCGTCTGCGGCGCCTGCTCGGTGATGCTCGACGGCGAGCCGGTCCGCTCCTGCCTCATATATGCGGTGCAGGCGAACGGGCACGAGGTGACCACGGTCGAAGGCCTCGCAAATCCCGACGGATCCATGAGCACCCTGCAGGACGCCTTCTGCGAGACCCACGGGCTGCAGTGCGGCTACTGCACGCCCGGAATGCTCATCGCCGCCCAGGGGCTGCTGAACCGCAACCCGAACCCCACCGAGGAGCAGATCCGCGACGCGATCGGCGGGAACCTGTGCCGCTGCACCGGCTACCAGCAGATCGTCGAGGCGGTCCGGCTCGCGGCGGAGCGGATGAAGTGAGCTCCTTCCGATACATCGGCAAGAAACGCCGCACCAAGGAAGACCCGCGCTTCGTTTCCGGCCGCGGCCGTTACGTCGCCGACGTCGCGCTCCCCGGGATGAAACACGTCGCGCTCGTGGCCTCGCCTCACGCCTCCGCGCGCATCGCGTCGATCGATGCGAAAGCCGCGCTCGCGCTTCCGGGCGTCCTGTACGTCCTCACCGGCGAGGAGTTCTGCGCGGCCACCGATTCGCTCGTGACCGGAGTGGACGCACCCAAGCTCACGCGCTTCGCGCTCGCGAAGGACGTGGTGCGCTACGCGGGCGAATGGGTCGCGGCCGTCGTCGCCGACACGCGAGCGCTCGCCGAGGACGCCGCGGAAGCGGTCGAGGTCGAGTACGAGCCGCTGCCGCACGTGATCGACGCCGAGCGCGCGATGGCGGCCGGCGCTCCGCTCGTCCATTCCGCGCACGGCTCGAACGTGATCCTGCGCAAGAAATTCGTCTGGGGGCCGGTCGAGGAGGCGTTCGCGAAGGCCGGGCACAGGCTCGCCTTCCGCGCGACCTGGGGGCGCTCGGCCACCGTGCCGATCGAGACCTTCGGCGTCGCGGCGCAATGGAACCCCGGGACCGAGATCCTCGACGTCTGGGCCTCGATCCAGATGCCGAAGTATCCCGACCAGGTGGCCAAGGCGCTGCGCCTGCCGGGAAACGCGGTGCGCGTGCACTACGACGTCGACGTCGGGGGCAGCTACGGCGTCAAGCGCGGCCTGAAGCACACGGTGCTCGCCGGCTACCTCGCGAAAAAACTCGGCGTCCCCGTGCGCTTCATCGAGGACCGCCTGGAGAACCTGCGCGGCGGCGACATGCAGGGCCCCGACCGCTTCTTCGACATGCAGGTCGCCTTCGACGCCGACGGCACGATCCGCGCGTGGAAGATCCGCGCGGTCGACGACGT
>DATEGT010000269.1:0-28088 GCA_035280025.1 Burkholderiales bacterium
CCGGTCGTCAAGGAGTTCTGGCAGGACAACGGCTTCCTGATCAAGACCGAGGTTCCCGCGGCGGGCGTGATGGAGACGGACTGGGCCGAGAACCGCGCGAACGTCAGCCAGGACGCGATTCGCAACGCCCTCAACGGCTTCCTGAGCGGCGCGTACGGATCAGGAGAGCGCGACAAGTTCCGCACGCGCCTGGAGCGTGGCGCGCAGCCCAACACCACCGAGATCTACATCACCCATCGCGGCGTGTCCGAGGTCTACGTCAACCAGTATCGCGACAGCACGACGTGGCAGGCGAGACCTCCGGATCCCGGCCTCGAGGCCGAGTTCCTGCGGCTGCTGATGGTCCGGTTCGGAGTCACGGAATCGCGCGCAAAGGCGCAGCTCGCCGCCGCGAGCGCCGATCCGAAAGCGAAGCTGGTGACGAACGACGGCGGAGCCGGAGCGATCGAGCTGACGGA
Organism: Burkholderiales bacterium; assembly: GCA_035280025.1. Taxonomy (GTDB): domain Bacteria; phylum Pseudomonadota; class Gammaproteobacteria; order Burkholderiales; family SG8-39; genus VBDM01. Next base: position 459 of record DATEGT010000269.1, read on the forward strand.
GCCCTTCGATCGCGCGTGGAGGCGGGTCGGCCTGGTGCTTGACCGCGTCGGCTTTACCGTCGAGGACCGCGACCGGTCGAAGGGTTTCTACTTCGTGCGCTACGTCGATCCCGAGGACGACGCGGCGGGCAAGGGCAGCGGGGGCTTTCTGACGAAGCTGATGTTCTGGCGCGATCCGCCCGATCCGAAAGCGGGACAGTACCGAGTGTTCGTGAAGGATCGCAGCACCTCGAGCGAGGTGCAGGTCCTGAACAAGGAAGGCGGCCCCGACACCTCGAGCACCGCCAAGAGGATACTTTCCCTGCTCGAGCAGCAGCTCAAGTAGCGGCCGGGCGTGCGCTTCGCCTCCCTCGGTAGCGGCAGCCAGGGAAACGCGCTCGTCGCCGAGGCGGGGCGCACGCGCCTCATGCTCGACTGCGGCTTCACCCTTCAGGAAGCCGAGGCGCGCCTCGCGCGCGCGGGGCTCGCTCCCTCGGATCTCGCGGGGATCATCGTGACGCACGAGCACGGCGATCACGCCGACGGCGTTCTTCCGCTCGCGCGCCGGTACTCGATCCCGGTGTGGATGACCTACGGTACGCTCGCGGCGCTGCGCGAATCCGGCGCAAGCGCGCAGGACTGCGCCATCCGCCTGGTCGATTCTCAGCTCGCGTTTTCGGTCGGCGACCTGCTCGTGCAGCCGTTCACGGTCCCGCACGACGCGCGAGAGCCGGTCCAGTACGTTCTTTCCGACGGCGCGGGCCGCCTGGGCGTCCTGACCGACGCCGGCTGCTCGACCGCGCACATCGCGGCCAGCTTGTCCGGCTGCGACGCCCTGGTGCTCGAATGCAACTACGATCCCGATCTGCTGGAGGCCGGGCCGTATCCACCGTCGCTGAAGGCGCGCATCGCGAGCCGCCTGGGACATCTCGACAACGGTACTTCGGGCGAGATTCTTGCCGCGCTGGACCGCGGCCGGCTCAGGCATGTGATCGCCGCGCACCTCTCCCAGACCAACAACACGCCCGAGCTCGCCCGCGCGGCCCTGGCGCGGTCGCTCTCCTGCGATCCGCAATGGGTCTCCGTCGCGACCCAGGAAGAGGGTTTCCCCTGGCGGGACCTGTAGCGCCTCACAGCCCCGTCGTGTTGGCCGAGACCGCCGGTACCGAAGATTCCCAGATCTCGTCGAAGCGCTCGCGCATCGGCTGGCACTCCTTGGGATCCCCGATCACCAGCACGCCGCGCGGCTGGGCCGTCACCGGGCGCCGGACCAGGTGCTCGCCGTCGGCGAGCACGAAGCAGTCCTGCACCTTGGCAGCGTCTCCCATCGTCTGGTGAATGAAGATGCTGGACGCGTAGATCCCGAGCAGGGCGATCAGCCGCGGGCAGCGCTTGCTCACGTAGTCGACGTCGTGAAGCGCGATGAAGACCCGCCGGTTGGCGCCTCCGCGGAGAAAGCGCGAGAGCGTCTCGGCTCGCTCCGCGGAATTCATGTCCAGCTCGGAGAGGTCCGGATCGAAAACGCGCAGCTCGCGGCGCACGAGACCCAGGATCCTGCAGAATCCGGCCTGATAGTCGCCGCGGAGCTGCAGCAGCGCGCGTTCCGGCGCCGCGTCGGCAGGGGATTCAGTCATTGCGCTCTCCGACGTGCAGCCATCCGGCGCGATACCACTCGTGGAAGAGCCCGGGAAGGGGATCCGCCACGCGCTCTCCGGCGGGGAGCGAGCGCTCGTCCGCGAGGCGCGCGAGCACTTTGCGCGCTCGCGCGGGCGCCTGGATCCGCTCGCCGTTGAGAAAGAAGTCTTCCCCGCGGAACAGCATCCGGCTGCGCGCGTCCAGCCGCAGGCCGCGCACGCGGCACCGCGCGGCGAGCCGCGCCGGCGCCATGGGTTTGCGCGGGGGCGAAAAGACGATCTGCGGCTTGGGCTCCGACAGAAAGCCGCCGAGGAAGCGCGCGATATCCCTTTTTCGCCAGCGAACGCCGCCCACCGCCGCGGCCGCATGCCGGATCATCGCTGCCGGAATCTCCGCGGAGTGCCGCGGTGGCCTTTCGCCGCGGTCCGAGTACGGGCGGTCGAGGTCGATTCGCTCCTGCAGAAATCCCAGGAACTCCCTGGCGATCTCGCCACGCGAAGGCGCGCGAAATCCGATCGAATAGGTGAAGCAGGGCTCGACCGCAACGCCGTCGTGCGCCCATCCGGGCGGAAGGTAGAGCATGTCTCCCGGGCCGAGCAGCCATTCCCGCTCCGCCCTGAAGCGCCGAACGATCTTGAGCGGAGCGTCGGGCTCGAGCTCGAAGTCGCGCGGCTTGGCGACGCTCCAGCGGCGACGCCCCTCGCCCTGGAGGAGGAACACGTCGTAGGAGTCGAAGTGCGGGCCGACTCCGCCGCCCGGGGCGGCGTAGCTCACCATCACGTCGTCGAGGCGCGCCCAGGGGAGAAAGCGGAAACTGCGCAGCAGCGCATCCGCCGCGGGCAGCTCGAGATTCAAGCCTTGCACAAGAATGGTCCAGTCGGAGCGGGGCAGGCGCCGGAGCTCTGCGCGAGAGATCGGCCCGTCGCGCACCGTCCATTCGCCGCGGTCGCGCCTGACGATTCTCGATTCGACGTCGGGCCGCGCGGCGAGCGCAAACAATTCAGGCGCTTGCACCACCCCTTTAAAGTCGCTGATCGCGTTGCGAATCAGCAGGGGCTTTCGTTGCCAGAATTGTGACAAGAATTGCGTTGCCGTCAGTCCGCCCAGCAGTTGCATTCTCATCGCCGCGATTATAGTCTGTTGATGCCGCCAACCCGTCGAGGAAAACTTGGCACGCGCCGACGAAGCGCCGCTCAGGACACACGAAGTCCCGCCCGATGCGCCGCACGCAGGGCAGGCGGCGCCGCTCTTCTCGCTGCCCGATGCCGACATGGAGACGGTGGACCTGGGCCAGTTCCGCGGCAAGAAGCACGTCGTCCTGTACTTCTACCCCAAGGACGGAACGCCCGGCTGCACCCTCGAGGCCACCGATTTCTCCGATCACGAGGACGAGTTCTCGCGCTGCAACTGCGTGGTGATCGGCGTGAGCCCTGACGATTGCCTCAGCCACGCCGGCTTCAGGGACCAGAACGGCGTGTCGATCCGCCTGCTCGCCGACACCGAGAGCGAGGTCTGCAGGAAGTACGGCGTGGTTCACGAGAAGGAGGCGAACGGATCCGTGAAGTCCTGCATCACGCGCTCGACTTTCATCATCGACAAGGAGGGCACGGTGCGGCACGTGTTCTACGGAGTGAATCCCCGCGGCCACGCCGTCCAGGTGCTGGGCCTCGTCAAGTCCCTGCGCTAGCCGCCCGGCGTTCGGGCAGTGCAGATCTCGAAGAACACCGTCGTTTCTCTCGATGTCGAGCTGGCCGACATCTGGGGAAATTTCATCGAACGCTCGGACGAGCCGCTGCAGTATCTCCACGGCGGCTACGGCAATATCTTTCCGGCGGCCGAGGCGGCGCTCGAAGGCAGAAGCGTCAAGGACCGCGTAGAGGTCAGGCTCGAACCCGAAGACGCCTTCGGCGACTACGACGAGAGCCTGCTCAGAGTCGAGGAGCGCGGCCGCTTCCCGGAGGCGCTCGAGGTCGGAATGCGCTTCGAAGGCGACCCGGGAGGCGCGGACGAAGGGCGGTTCTTCACCGTGACGGACATCGCCGAGAACAAGGTGGTTCTCGACGCCAACCATCCGCTCGCGGGGATGGCGCTCAAGCTGTCGTGCGCGGTGGTCGGCGTGCGCCCGGCGACCGCGAGCGAGATCGAGAACGGCGCCGCCGACGATCCCGAGTCGATGATCCTCCGCATCCTGCCCTGACCGCGGGGGCGTTTTCGCCTATCATTCGGCGCAGGAGGACGCGATGTCCGGCATGATGGGTTTCGTTTCGTACGGCCTGGGGACGCTCGTTGCCCTCGCACTGATGGCGTTCCTGGCGATCATCTTCATCCAGGACATCACGCAGAAAAAGCACACCGTTCTGCGGAACTACCCGGTCATCGGGCACCTGCGCTACTTCCTGGAGAAGCAGGGCGAGTATTTCCGGCAGTACTTCTTCATGAACGACCGCGAGGAGCTGCCGTTCAACCGCGCGACCCGCGGCTGGGTCTACCGGCTCGCCAAGGCGGAGGGCGGCGTGATCGGCTTCGGTTCGACCAACAATACCAACGAGCCCGGCTCGATTCTGTTCGTGAACCATCCGTACCCGGTTCTCGAGGAAGACCGCCTGCCGACTCCGCCGCTCATGATAGGCGAGGGCTTCTGCAAAGATCCGTTCACCGCGAGATCGATCGTCAACGTGAGCGGAATGAGCTTCGGCGCCATCTCCGAGCCCGCGGTGCGCGCGCTTTCGCGCGGCGCGGCGCTCGCCGGCTGCTGGATGGACACGGGCGAAGGCGGGCTTTCGCCTTTCCATCTGGAGGGCAATTGCGACGTCATCATGCAGATCGGAACGGCGAACTACGGCGTGCGCGACGAAGGCGGAAATTTCTCGCCCGAGCGCGTGCGCGAGCTGGCGAAGCATCCCCAGGTCAAGGCTTTCGAGATCAAGCTCTCGCAAGGGGCGAAACCCGGCAAGGGTGGAGTGCTCCCGGCCGCGAAAGTCACCGAGCAGATCGCCGCGATCCGCGGGATTCCCGCGCACCAGGACTCGATCAGCCCCAACCGGCACCGCGACGTCGCCAACGTCGACCAGCTCCTCGACAAGATCGCGCTGGTGCGCGAGCTGGCCGGCAAGCCCGTCGGCGTGAAGACGGCGATCGGCGGCTGGCAGTTCATCAACGAGGTCTGCGACGCCGTCAACCGGCGCGGCCCGGAGTACGCGCCCGACTTCCTCGCGATCGACGGCGGCGAGGGCGGCTCGGGGGCTGCGCCGCAGGCGCTGATGGACCACATGGCCTTGCCGATCGCGGAGGCGCTGCCCCGGGTGGTCGATTCGCTGATCGAGTCCGGATTGCGCAACCGCATTCGTGTCATCGCGGCGGGCCGCCTGGTGACTTCGGCCAGAGCCGCGTGGGCGTTGTGCGTAGGGGCGGATTTCGTCAACACGGCGCGCGGATTCATGTTCTCGCTCGGCTGCATCCAGGCGCTGCGCTGCCACCAGAACACCTGTCCGACGGGAGTGACGACGCACAACCATCGGCTGCAGCGCGGGCTGGTGATCGAGGAGAAGTATCTGCGCGTCGCCAACTACGCGACGGGGATGAACAAGGAGATCGACATGATCGCGCACTCCTGCGGCTGCCGCCACGCCCGCGAACTGAGGCGCGAGCACGTGCGCATCGTCCAGACCGCGGGCCACAGCGCGGCGCTGAACGTCCTCTATCCGTACCCCGAGGCGAACGCCAAGCGCAAAGCGGCGTGAGCACAATTGCCTCCCGGGCGCCGTCGGCCGTCCGCGGGCGGCGTCGATGTGTTAGATTGCTCGCTGTCTTCTCCCCCCTTCGGAGATCAAAGATGCTCCTGAGACGCACTCTCGCCGCCGGCGCTCTGCTCGCCGCCTCCCTACCGGCCGTCGCGAAGGACCTCGTCATACAGAACCTTCCGCAAGACGACTTCCACAAGATTTCACAGGATCTCGGAGCTGCGCTTTCGTACAAGCCGCTCGCGCCCTCCGAGGCGCTCGGCCTTTTCGGCTTCGATCTCGGCATAGCCGGCACCGACACCAAGGTCAAGAACACCGACTCGTTCAAGAACGCGGGTGTGTCCGATCTATCCGACATCGTCGTGCCGTCGGCGCGCTTCAACCTCGGGTTGCCGTTCGGTTTCGACGTGGGCGTGATGGCGGGAGCCGCGCCGAGCACCAGCGTGAGGCTCTACGGCGGCGAGGTGAAATGGGCCTTCATCAAGGGGGGTACGCTCATGCCGGCAATCGCGCTGCGCGGGAGCTACACCCAGCTCGCCGGCGTGGATCAGCTCGATTTCAACACCAAGGGGGCCGACCTCTCGATCTCCAAGGGCTTCGCCATGTTCACGCCCTACGCCGGAATCGGAAAAGTATGGGTGACGAGCACGCCGAAGAATATTCCCGTCGGCGCGCCGTCGCAGGAATCGTTCTCGCAGAACAAGTATTTCGTCGGCCTCAACATGAATCTGGTTCTGGTGAACATCGTCCTCGAAGGGGACAAGACCGGCGATGCCACGAGCTACGGAGTGAAGCTCGGCTTCCGCTTCTAGGCGTTCATCAGCGAGCGCGCGCTGTCGATCACTTCGCTGGCGGTGATGCCGACCGGCCCCGAGCCGGCCGCGACCAGCGCATCGGCCGCCGCGCCGTGCAGCCAGGTCCCCGCGAGGAGCGCGTTCAGGGGCGAGGCTCCCTGGGCGCACAGGGCGGCGACGATCCCGCAGAGCGCGTCGCCCATTCCCGCCGAGGCCATTCCCGGATTGCCCGTGGGGTTGATCCAGAACCTGCCGCCCGGCTCGGCGATGATGCTCCCGTTTCCCTTGAGCAGCGCGAAGCTCCCGTAGCGCTGGGCGATACGCCTCGCCGCGGCGACGCGGTCGGCCTGGACTGCGCGCGTGGTCTCTGCCAGCAGGCGCGCGCCTTCCGCGGGATGGGGCGTCATGAGAGTGGCGGCTCCGCGCTTTCCCGCGGCGGCGGCGAGCGCGCGGCTGGCGCCGATCAGGTTGAGCGCGTCCGCGTCGAGGACGAGCGTCTGCCGCGCGGCAAGCGCGGCGCGCAGCATCGGGGCGGCCGCCGCCGACTTGCCCATTCCGGGCCCGGCGACGAGGACGTCGAGGAGATCCTTCCCGAGCAGGGCGCGCGGCGCGCGCAGCATCAGCTCCGGATTGGCGGTATCCACTCGCGGCGGGCGCGGCGTCACGAGGCCGAGGTAGACGCGTCCGGCGCCGCACCGCAGCGCGGCCCGACCGGCGATGACGGCGGCACCGACCATCCCTGGGCCGCCGCCCAGGATTCCCACGCTGCCCGCCATGCCCTTGTGGAAATTCTTCGCTCGGGGCGCGATAGCGCAAGCGAGGATGTCGGCGTCGAGGAGCGCCCCTTCAGGCTCGAGCAGCGCCGGCGGATCGAGCCCGAGCGTATCGAGCTTCAGCCGGCCGCAATGGTCGGGTCCGTCGAGCGTCAGCTGCCCCGGCTTGTAAGCGATGAACGTGAGCGTATGCGTGGCGCGCACCGCGCAACCCAACGCGGCCCCGGTATCGGCGTCGAGGCCGCTCGGGACATCGAGCGAGAGAACGGGCACGCGAAGCGTGTTGAGCTTCTCGACGATAGCGCGGTGCCGTCCCTCGAGCGGCCGCTTGAGGCCGATGCCGAACAGGCCGTCGACGGCGAGATCGAAGCGCGCTCCGTCCGGGATGGCATCGAGCAGCTTGCCGCCTGCCGCTTCCCACTTCGAAAGGGCGCGCCCGGCGTCCTCCGGAAGCTTGTCGCGCTCGCCGGCGAAGACGACGCTGACCCGGAAGAACCCGCGCTTGAGGTGCGCGGCGGCTTCGAAGGCGTCGCCGCCGTTGTTCCCCGGGCCGGCTACGACGAGGACCGACTTCGCGGTGTCTCCGCAGAGGTCGCGCGCGAGCCCGGCCGCGGCCTCGCCCGCGCGCTCCATGAGGTTCGCCGCCCCGGCCAGCGCCTCGAGTCGGCGGATCGCGGAGGCACCGTAGATGGGCGATGCGGCCATCGGAGTCAGCATAACCCGAGGACGTGATCGGCGATCGCCAGCGACGCCGTGAGCCCCGGGGATTCGATGCCGAAGAGATTGACGAGGCCCGCGACGCCGTGGTCCTCGGGACCCTGGATGAGAAAGTCCCGGGAGGGCTCGCCCTGAGGCTGCATCTTCGGCCGGATGCCGCAGTACGCAGGCTGCAACTCTCCGTCCTTCAGTCCCGGCCAGTAGCGGCGGATGGCGTCATAGAAGACCCGGCTCCTCCCCGGGTCGACGTCGTAGTCGATGCGATCGATCCATTCGACGTCGGGCCCGAACCGCGCCTGACCGGCGAGGTCGAGCGTGAGGTGCACGCCGAGACCGGCGGATTCGGGCGCGGGGTAGACCAGGCGCTTGAACGGAGAGCGGCCCGAGAGGCTGAAGTAGTTGCCTTTGCAGTAGTACGCGGGCGGGACGTGCTCGGCGGGAAAGCCCTCGAGCGCGCACGCCACCGCCTGGGCATGCAGGCCGGCGCTGTTGACGACGGTGCGCGCGAGCAGGCGCATCGGGTCGGCACCGCCGACGTCGAGCTCTATCCCCTGCGGCCGCAGGCGGCCCGCCAGGAGCGGGCTGCGGAGCGCGAGCGCCGCGCCGCGGTCCTCCGCCTCGCCGCGCAGCCCGAGCATGAACGCGTGGCTGTCCACGATCCCGGTGGAAGGCGACTCCAGAGCGGCGACGCAGCGGAGCTCGGGCTCCAGAGCCCGCGCCTCGCGCGCCTCGAGCATGCGCAGATCCTCGACCCCGTTGGCCGCGGCCTGCGCCTGCAGCTTCTCCAGTCCCGCGATCTGCCCCGAGTCGGTGGCGACGATCAGCTTGCCGCAGCGCCGGTGCTCGATGCCGCGCCCGGCGAGGTAGGCGTAGAGCCCGCCGCGCCCCGCCACGCACAGCCGCGCCTTGAGCGAGCCCGTCGGGTAGTAGATGCCGGCATGGATGACCTCGCTGTTGCGCGAGCTCGTGGCCGTGCCGATCGCGCTCTCCCGCTCGAGCACCACCACCTCGCGCTCCGCGCGCGCGAAAGCGCGCGCCACCGCGAGGCCCACTACTCCCGCGCCGATCACGACGGCGTCGACACGTTCGACGGATATCGTCATTGCACGATGCTGCGAATCGACAGACGCACGATTCTAAATGAGGCGATTCGCGCGCGTATGCGATACTTCGAGACGGACGATTCGGCCTTCCAGGCGATGGCAAATCCGGAGCGACGGCAACAACGACTCATGACCGGCTGGCAGGCGATCGAGCGGGGCGAGGCCGGCCCGGCGGAGGCGATCGCTCGGGAATTGCTCCTCCAGGGCCGAGGGCAGCGGGATGCGCTCGACCTCCTGGCCTACAATCTCCTGGCGGTGTCGCTGATGCAGCAGGCGCGCCACCACGAGGCGCTGGAGGCGCTCGGCTCGGCGCTGGAGCGCGACCCGCGTTCGCCGGGCACGCTCCTCAATCTGGGAAGCGCGCTCACCCAAATGGGGCGGCACGCCGAGGCGATTCCGCACTTGAGGAAGGCCGCCGAGCTCGATCCGCGGCTGTCCCCGGCGCACAACAATCTCGGGCACGCGCTGAAGGAGCTCGGCCGGTTCGGCGAGGCGGCCGACAGCTACGAGCGCGCCCTGAAGCTCGCACCGGAGGATGTCGAGGTGCGCAACAATCTGGGGACGGTGCTGGCGGCGCTCGGCCGGCGCGAGGAGGCCGTGGCTTCCTACCGCGCGGCCCTCGCGCTCGACCCGGACTTCCCGCCGGCGCTCAACAACCTGGGCGTGGCGCTCGACGAGATGGATCGTCACGGAGAGGCGCTCGAATGCTTCACCAGGGCCGTGACGCGGGATCCGCGCAACGCCGACGCCCACACGAACATGGGTATCGCGCACCAGCGGATGGGACGCACGGACGAGGCGATCGCCTGCCACAGGACGGCGATCGCGATCGATCCCCGATTCGCCGCCGCGCACCTCAATCTCGGTCTCGCGTTCACCGAAAAAGGCCAGCTTGCCGCGGCCGTGGAATCGTTCCAAGGCGCCCTCTCGCTCGACCCGGGCAGCGCGGAAGCTCACGCTCAGCTCGGCATCGCCCACCGGACGCTGGGGCGGCTGACCGAAGCGATCGCCTTGCTCGAGAAGGCGATCTCGATCAAGCCGGACCATGTCGCCGCGCTGATCCATCTGGGAGCCGCATACCAGCAGCGGGGGATGCTGGAGCGCGCCGTTCCGCTGTTCGAGCGCGCGGTCGCCCTCGACCCGGAGTCGGCCGACGCGAGGCACAACCTCGGAGTCGCCCTGCAAGGCCTTTCGCGGCACGAGGAGGCGATCGCCTGCTTCGAGGGAGCGCTGCGGCTCGATCCCATGCACCGGTATACGCTCGGAGCGCTGCTCTGGAGCCAGCGCCGGAGCTGCCGGTGGGACGGGCTGGCCGCCAGGACCTCGGAGCTGCGGGCCGCGGTCCGCAAAGGCCTGCCCGTGACCGAGCCCTTCACGCTGCTTGCCGTCTCCGGGGATCCGGAAGAGCAGTTGCTGTGCGCGAGGGCTTTCCGCAAGGACAAGATGAGAACCGGAGCCGCGGCCGCGTGGAGCGGCGAGCGCCGCCCGCGGGAAAAGATCCGCCTGGCCTATCTGTCCGCGGATTTCCGCGAGCACGCGGTCGCATACTGCACCGCTGAGCTCTTCGGGCTCCACGATCGCTCCAGGTTCGAGGTCATCGGCGTGTCCTTCGGAGCGGACGACGGCAGTCCCATGCGCGCCGGCCTGGCCAGTTCCTTCGACCGCTTCCTGGATGTGCGCGAGCGGGACGACGCGGAGGTGGCGGGCCTGCTGAAGGACTTGCAGGTGGATATCGCCGTGGACCTCACCGGGTACACCGCTGGAGGCAGAACGGGGATACTTTCCTTCCGCCCCGCGCCGATCCAGGCGGAGTACCTCGGCTTCCCCGGCACGACCGGGGCGGATTTCGTCGACTATCTCATCGCCGACCGTTTCCTGATCCCGGAGCCGGACCGGCGCCACTACAGCGAGCAGGTCGTGTTCCTGCCGGACAGCTACATGGTGAACCCTTCCCGCCGAGCCGTCGCCGAGCCGCTGCCGAGGCGAGCGGACGCCGGCCTGCCCGAGACCGGATTCGTATTCTGCTGCTTCAACAACAGCCACAAGATCGACCCCGACGTGTTCGACGCATGGATGCGCCTGCTTTCCCAGGTCGAAGGGAGCGTGCTGTGGCTCGCCGGCGGCAATGCGGCGGCCGAGGCGAATCTCCGAAGCGAGGCCGCTCGACGGGGCGTAGACCCGCGCCGGCTGGTGTTCGCATCCTTCGTCAGGCGGATCGAAGAGCACTACGCGCGGCTGCATCTGGGCGATCTGTTCCTGGACACGCCGTACAACGGGCACGTCACTACAGCCGACGCGCTCTGGGCGGGGCTCCCCGTGCTGACCTGGGCCGGCACCGCCTTCGCCGGCCGCGTGGCGGGAAGTCTTCTTCATTCGCTGAACCTGGCCGAGCTCGTGGTGCGCGGTCTCGAAGAATACGAAGCGACGGCGCTTGCGCTCGCCACCGACGCCCGGCGCCTCGCGGAGCTGCGGGCGAAGCTGCAGAAGAACGGCCGCTCGGCGCATCTGTTCGACGCGGATCGCTTCCGCAGGCACATCGAGTCGGCCTACGCCACCATGTGGGACATCTGGCTGCGCGGCGAGGCGCCGCGGTCGTTCTCGGTTCCCGCAATCGGATGACCGCGGACCGTGCTAGGTGGCGCTTCTGGATCGACCGCGGCGGCACGTTCACCGACGTGATCGCGCGGCGCCCGGACGGCGGCCTCGCGGCGCTGAAGCTCCTCTCCGAGGATCCCGGCCGCTACCGGGACGCCGCCGTGGAAGGCATTCGCCGGCTGCTCGGCCTCGAGCCGGGAGCGGCTGTTCCCGGAGAGCAGATCGAGGTGGTCAAGATGGGCACCACCGTCGCCACCAACGCGCTGCTCGAGCGCCGCGGCGAACGCACCGTGCTGTTCGTCACGCGGGGATTTCGCGACGCCCTGCGCATCGCCTACCAGAACCGGCCGCGCCTGTTCGACCGGCACATCGTGCTTCCCGAGATGCTCTACGCGAAAGTCGTGGAGGTCGAGGAGCGCATCGGTGCCCGGGGCGGGGTCGTGGTTCCGCTCGACGAAGGGGCGCTGCGGCGCGACCTGGGGGCCCTGCGCGCCGAGGGGTACCGTTCGCTGGCGGTGGTCTTCATGCACGCCTACCGCCATCCGGCTCACGAGCAGATCGCGGCGCGGATCGCGCGCGAGCTCGGATTCGAGCAGGTCTCGGTGTCGCACGAGGTCAGCCCTTTGATGAAGCTCGTGTCGCGCGGCGACACCGCGGTCGTCGACGCCTACCTCTCGCCGATACTGCGGCGCTACGTCGCGCAGGTTGCCACCGAGCTCCGGGGCGTGCGCCTCATGTTCATGCAATCGAACGGGGGGCTCACCGACGCGCACCGCTTCGCGGGAAAGGACAGCATTCTCTCGGGGCCGGCCGCGGGAGTGGTGGGCGCGGTGAGGACGTCCTCCTCGGCAGGATTCGACAGGATCATCGGCTTCGACATGGGGGGGACTTCCACCGACGTCTCCCACTATGCCGGCGAGTTCGAGCGCACCTTCGAGGGACAGGTTGCCGGCGTGCGCGTGCGCGCCCCCATGATGAGCATCCATACCGTCGCTGCCGGCGGCGGGTCGATCCTGCACTTCGACGGCTCGCGCTACCGGGTCGGGCCGGACTCCGCCGGAGCCGACCCCGGGCCTGCGAGCTACCGCAGGGGCGGGCCGCTCACCGTGACCGACGCGAACGTCATGCTCGGAAAAATCCAGCCGCGCTTCTTTCCGCCGGTGTTCGGGCCGCAGGGAAACGGCCCGCTGGACGGGGACGTCGTGCGGGAGAAGTTCCGCGCGCTGGCCGCCGACATCCGCCGCACGGCCGGCGACACCCGCACCGCCGAAGAGGTCGCCGCGGGCTTCGTCGAGATCGCGGTGGGCAACATGGCCGAGGCGATCAAGAAGATCTCGGTGCAGCGCGGTCACGACGTCACCGCCTACACCCTGTGCTGCTTCGGCGGCGCCGCGGGCCAGCACGCCTGCCTGGTCGCCGACGCGCTCGGGATGACGCGCATCTACGTCCATCCGCTCGCCGGCGTGCTCTCGGCCTACGGCATGGGGCTCGCCGACACGGTGGCGATGCGGCAGCAGACCGTCGAGGCGAAGCTCGAGCCGGCGAGCGTGCCGGCGCTCGAGGAAGCGCTCGAACGTCTCGCGCGCGCCGCACGCGAGGAGCTGGAGTCGCAAAGCGTCGCGCCGGGGCGGATCCGCGTCGTCAGGCGTGCGCATCTCCGCTACGAAGGCACCGACACGACGCTGGCGGTGCGCTACGCCGACGTCGCCGACATGGCGGCGCAATTCGAGACCGAGTACAGGAAGCGCTACAGCTTTCTCATGCGCGGCCGGGAGCTGATCGCCGAGTCCGTCTCGGTCGAGGCGATAGGCGCCCCCGACGCCCCGGGCGAGGCGGCGGATGCGTCCGCTCGCGCGGCCGCCCCTCCCGAGCCGGTCGAATGGGTGGAGATCCATACGGGCGGGAGCCGGCATCGTACCCCGGTGTTCCTCAGGCAGCGGCTGCTGCCGGGACAGCAGATCGCCGGACCGGCGATCATCGCCGAGAACAACGCGACTACCGTCGTCGAGCCGGGCTGGCGCGCGCAGATCACCCGGCTCGATCACATGGTGATCGAGCGCGTCGCCGCCGTGTCGCGTGCCGCGGCGATCGGCACGCAGGTCGATCCGGTGCGACTGGAGGTCTTCAACAACCTCTACATGTCCATCGCCGAGCAGATGGGGCTCCGGCTCGCCAACACGGCGTATTCGGTCAACATCAAGGAGCGGCTGGATTTCTCCTGCGCCGTGTTCGACCAGCACGGGGCGCTGATCGCGAACGCCCCCCACATGCCGGTGCACCTGGGATCGATGGGCGAGAGCGTCCGCGCCGTGATCCGCGAGAACGGCGCGCGCATGAAGCCGGGCGACGTCTACGTGCTGAACGCCCCCTACAACGGCGGCACCCACCTGCCCGACGTGACCGTGATCACGCCGGTGTTCGCGGCGGAAGGAGGGCGCATCCTCTTCTACGTCGGCTCGCGCGGACACCACGCCGACATCGGCGGAATCACTCCGGGGTCGATGCCGCCCAACAGCCGCGTGGTCGAAGAGGAGGGCGTGCTGATCGACAATTTCCTGCTGGTCGAGAACGGGCGCCTGCGCGAGAAGGAAACCGTCGCGCTGCTGACCTCGGGAGCCTATCCCGTGCGCAACGTCGAGCAGAACATGGCCGATCTGCGCGCCATGATCGCGGCGAACGAGAAGGGCGCGCTGGAGCTGCAGCGCATGGTGGGCGCCTTCGGCCTCGACGTGGTGCACGCGTACATGCGGCACGTGCAGGACAACGCCGAGGAGGCGGTGAGGCGGGTGATCGAGGTGCTGAAGGAAGGGGAGTTCAGCTACGAGATGGACAACGGCGCCGCGATCCGCGTGAAGATCACGATCGACCGCCGCGGGCGCGGCGCCGCGCTCGACTTCACGGGCACTTCGCCGCAGCTGCCCAGCAACTTCAACGCCCCGCCCGCGGTGTGCATGGCGGCGGTGCTCTATGTCTTTCGCACGCTCGTCGACGACGAGATCCCGATGAACGCGGGCTGCCTGAAGCCGCTCCGGGTGACCATCCCCGAGGGCTCGATGCTGCGCCCGCGCTACCCGGCCGCGGTGGTCGCCGGCAACGTGGAGACTTCGCAGTGCGTGACCGACGCGCTCTACGGCGCGCTCGGCGCGATGGCCGCGTCCTGCGGCACCATGAACAACTTCACGTTCGGCGACGAGCGCTACCAGTACTACGAGACCATCGCGGGCGGCTCCGGAGCCGGCGAGGGGTTCGACGGCGCCGACGCGGTGCAGACGCACATGACGAACTCGCGCCTGACCGACCCGGAGGTGCTCGAGTGGCGCTTTCCGGTGCTGCTCGAGAGCTTCGAGATCCGCCGCGGCTCCGGCGGCGCGGGGCGCTGGAGGGGAGGCGACGGCAGCGTGCGGCGCGTGCGTTTCCTCGAGCCCATGGTCGCCGCGATTCTCTCGGAGCACAGGCGCGTCGCGCCTTACGGCATGGCGGGCGGCCGGCCCGGACTGACCGGGCGAAACTGGGTGCAGCGTGCGGGCGGCGAGGTCGTGGAGCTGGGCGCCTGCGCCCAGATCGAAATGCGCCCGGGAGACAGCTTCGTGATCGAAACCCCCGGGGGCGGGGGATACGGCAGGCCGGCCCCTTAGGCACCTTCCGGGGGGCGACTTGCCTATAATAGTGCGCTAATAATTATGAATCGCCGATCGATCCTCACGAAGACCGGAAAAGGCCTGATGGAGGCCACCGGTAAGACCAGCAATCTCTCGCGGGATCTTCGCAACATCCTCAAGGAAATCGACGGAAAGGTCAGCGTCTCCGAGCTGCTCGACAAGTTCGACAGACTGAACGAGCAGAAGCTGCTCGAGCTGCTCTCGGGCATGGAGCGGGACGGCTATGTCCGGGAATTCATCGGCAAGCAGGACGAGGGCCCGCGGACGCCGGTCGGCCGCGTTCCCGGCCCGCCTTCGCTGGGGGAAGGCTCGGATCTGGACTTCACCGCGTTCACGCCCGCCAAGCCCAACGCGAAAGCGAACGAGGAGGCGCGGCTGCAGGCCCAGGCGCAGGAGATCGCGCGCCAGGCGCAGGCGACCCGGGCGCGCGAGGAGGCCGCCGCGAAGGCGCGCGCCAAGGCCGAAGGCGACCTCAAGGCGAGGCAGCACGCCGCGGGGACGAAGACCGGCGCCAACGCGCCCTTGCCGCCGCTGATCAATCCGTCCGCCGGCCCGTCGATTCCCCCGGTGGCGGGCATCCTCGGAGCGGGTCCGGAGGCGCAGGCGCGGGCGCAGGCTGACGCCCAGGCGCGGGCGCAGGGCGAGGCGCTCGAGCGCGCGCGGCGCGAAGCGGAGGAGAAAGCGCGCCGGGACGCGGAGGAGAAGGCGCGCCGCGAAGCCGAGGCGCGGGCGAGGGCGGAAATCGAGGCGGCGGTGAAGCGCGAAGCCGAAGAGCGCGCGCTCAGGGAGATCCGCGAGAGGACGCGTCGCGAGGAGGAGGAGAAGGCGCGGCGCGAAGCCGAGGTGCGCGCGAGGCTGGAAGCGGAGCAGCGCGTCAAGCGCGAGGCCGAGGAACGCGCCCGCCGCGAGCTCGAGGAGCGGACGCGCAGGGAAGTCGCCGAGAGGCTGCGCCGCGAGGAGGAGGAACGCCGCCGCCGCGAGGAGGAGGAGCGGGCGCGCCGGGAGGCGGAGCGCCAGGCCCGCATCGAAGCCGAAACGAAGGCCCGGGTGGACGCCGAGCTGCGCGCCAAGCGCGAGGCCGAGGAGCGCGCACGCCGCGACGATGACGACCGCCGGCAGGCCGAGAAGAGGAAGCGCGCGGAGGAAGAGCAGCGCAAGCGCGAGGAAGAGGGGCAGGCCGAGGCGCTGGAGCGCGCGCTCCGGGAGGAGCAGGAGAATGCGCGGCGGGAGGCCGAAGAGCGCGCGGAGCGCGGAGAGCAGGAGCGCGCCGAGCAGGACGAGCGCGCCCGCCAGGAGCAGGAAGAGTCCGAGCAGCAGCGCGACGAGGAAGAGAGGCAGGCGAGGGACGAGGAAAGGCGGGCGCGCCGCGAGGAGCAGGCGGCGGCCCGGGCCGCCGCGAAGCAGCGCAAGGCCGAGCGCGCGAGGGAGCGCGCGGGCGAGGAGGCGTGGCGCGGGGACGAGGACGCTCTGCGCGATTCCGGCGGCGCCGCGCTTTCCGCCGCGCAGGTCTGGGACAAGCGCAAGCCCCGCAGCTTCCTCAAGTCGCTTGCGGCGATGCTGGTCGTGCTCGTGGTGCTGGGCGTCGCGGTGCTTCCCTTCGTGCCGCTGGAGACCGTCCGGTACGAAAAGTCGGCGCAGCGGTGGCTCGGTCTGCCGGTCAAGATCGGCTCGGTGTATCTCGCGCTCCTGCCGCTGCCGCAGCTGAAGTTCGAGAGAGTCGCGGTCGGCACCGACCCGCAGCTGCGGGCGGCCGTGGTCCGGGCCACCCCGGAGCTGGGGACCTTGCTCGAGGAGCGGACGATCCTCAGGAGTCTCGCGCTCGAGAACGTCACCGTCCCCAAGGAGTTCCTCGCGGCGCTGCTGCAGGACAAGGGCGGCGGCAAGGGGTTGGGCGTGCAACGGATCACCGCCAAGGACCTGAAGATCGACGCGCCCGAGCTCGCCCTTCCGGGGTTGGAGCTCGAGGCGAGCCTGTCGCCGGACGGGGCACTGAAATCCGCGACGTTCTCGAACGGCGGCCAGCTTTCGGTGAAGCTCGAGCCCCGCGGGGGAAGAGCCGCGATCGAGATCTCCGCGGCCACGCTCCCGATTCCCGTCGGCATCGACTTCGGTCTCTCCGATTTCAGCGGAAAAGGCACGGTCACCGCGAGCGAGCTCGTTCTGACGAGCACCGAGGCGCGCGCCTTCGGCGGACGCATCTTCGGCAGCGTCCGCCTCCGGTGGTCGTCCGGGTGGAGCCTCGACGGCGACCTGTCCGCGCGCCAGATGGAGGCGGCGAAGGTCGCGGGTCCCCTCCTGGGGACCGGGACGCTCCAGGGCAGAGGCCGCCTCGCGATGCGCGGGCTGCTGCCCGAGCGCATGATCCTCAACTCGCAGCTCGACGGCAGCTTCTCCGTGCAGAAAGGGTCCGTGAGCAACGTCGACATGACGCGCTTGCTCCAGGGTAGCGGCTCGGGAGGGGGCACCACGATGTTCACTGAAATGAGCGGCGACTTCTCGGCGGATCCCAACCGGCTTCTGGTCCGCAACATCAGGCTCGCCGCGGGACTGTTGAGCGGCCTGGGCCAGCTCGAGATGGACCCGCAGAGAAACCTCTCGGGCCGGATGCACATCGAGCTTCGCGCCCAGAGCGTCCAGGCGCGCTCGACCGTCAGCGTTGCCGGCACGCTGATGAGCCCGCAGTTCCGCCGCAGCAATTGAGAGATCGCGCCCGGGGCGATCCGGTATAATCGCGCTTTACCGGCGCGTTTCATGTCGTTGATCCTCAAGCTGCGCGGCAGCCCCGCGGTTTCCGCGTTCCGGCTCGACAAGCTCAACTCCCGCCTCGCCGAGATCCACCGATCCCTCCGCGTCACCGCAGCAGAATTCTGGCATTTCGCAGAGACCGTGCGCCCGCTCACCGAGGGCGAGGGAAAGGTGCTCGGGTGCCTGCTCGACTACGGCGACGCGTCGCGCCCGGCGTCGGGGCCGATGCGGCTCGTCGTCCCGCGCCTGGGGACGATCTCGCCGTGGTCGTCCAAGGCGACGGACATCGCCCGCAGTTGCGGCCTGGAAGCGGTGCGCCGCATCGAGCGGGGGACCGCCTGGTATTTCGACAAGGACTCCGTCCCGGACGCCGCGCTGCGCAGCGGCATGGAGCTGATCCACGATCGCATGACCGAGACGGTGCTGGCCCCGGCGGAGGGAGTGGAGGCGCTGTTCCGCCGCCACGAGCCGAGGCCCCTGGCGACGGTGAACGTCGCGGCGCGCGGGCGCGCCGCCATCGAGGACGCCAACGCGAGCCTCGGGCTCGCGCTCGCGCCCGACGAGATCGACTACCTGCTCGCGCATTACCGCAGGATCGGGCGCGACCCCACCGATGTCGAGCTCACGATGTTCGCGCAGGCGAATTCCGAGCACTGCCGGCACAAGATCTTCAACGCCTCCTGGATCATCGATGGCGCTCCGCGCGAGGAGACCCTGTTCGGGATGATCAAGACGACGCATGCGCGCCACCCGCAAGGGACGGTGGTCGCGTACGCGGACAACGCCGCCGTGATGGAGGGCCGGACCGTGTCGCGGTTCACCCCGGGGCCGGGCGGGCGCTATGTATACAGAGACGAGCTCACCCATACCCTGATGAAGTGCGAGACGCACAATCATCCCACCGCGATCTCGCCGTTCCCCGGCGCGGCCACCGGCTCCGGAGGAGAGATCCGCGACGAGGCGGCGACCGGACGGGGAGCCAAGCCCAAGGCCGGACTGTGCGGATTCTCCGTGTCGCACCTGCGCATCCCCGGCTTCGAGCAGCCCTGGGAAGCCGAGACGGGCAGACCCGGGCGCGTCGCCTCGGCGCTGCAGATCATGCTCGAGGGGCCGATCGGCGCGGCTTCGTTCAACAACGAGTTCGGCCGTCCGAATCTCGCCGGATATTTCCGCGCTTTCGAGGCGGACGTCAACGGCGTGAGGCGCGGGTACCACAAGCCGATCATGATCGCCGGCGGGATCGGCAACATCGACGCCGCGCACTCGCACAAGAGCGAAGTGCGAGCCGGGTCGCTGCTGGTGCACCTCGGCGGCCCGGGCCTGCTGATCGGCATGGGCGGCGGCGCGGCCTCGAGCAGGGACGCCGGCGCCAACGCCGAGGACCTCGATTTCGACTCGGTCCAGCGGGGCAACGCGGAGATGCAGCGGCGCGCGCAGGAGGTCATAGACCGCTGCTGGCAGCGCGGCGCCGCGAATCCCGTCCTCTCGATCCACGACGTCGGCGCGGGAGGATTGTCGAACGCGCTTCCGGAGCTCGTCCACGCGGCCGGGCGCGGCGCGAGAATCGATCTGCGCGCGCTGCCCAACGAGGAGCCGGGAATGACGCCGCGCGAGCTGTGGTGCAACGAGGCGCAGGAGCGTTTCGTCCTCGCCGTCGCACCCGAGCGCCTCGGGGAATTCCGCGAGCTGTGCGAGCGCGAGCGCTGCCCTTTCTCGGTGGTCGGCGTCGCGACCGACGACGGCCGGCTGGTCGTGGAAGACCCCCAGTTCCGGAACACGCCCGTCGAGATGGACCTGTCGGTCCTGCTCGGCAAGCCTCCGCGCATGACCCGCGATGTGCGGCGCCGCCGTCCCGACCCTCCGGCGCTTTCGCTCGGGGGACTGTCGCTCGAGGAGGCCTGCTACCGGGTGCTCCGGCATCCGACGGTGGCCCGGAAGACCTTTCTGATCAGCATCGGCGACCGCACGGTCGGCGGCCTTTGCTCGCGCGACCCCTTCGTCGGTCCCTGGCAGGTGCCCGTCGCCGACTGCGCCGTCACGACGATGGGCTTCCAGCAGAACGCGGGCGAGGCGTTCGCGATGGGCGAGCGCCCGCCGCTGGCGCTCATCAGCCCTGAAGCTTCGGGGCGCATGGCGGTGGGCGAGGCGCTCACCAATCTCGCGGCCGCCTCGGTGGGCGACCTGGGCAAGGTGAAGCTCTCGGCGAACTGGATGGCCGCGGCGGGGCAGGGCGCCGAGGACGCGGCGCTGTTCGATACGGTGCGCGCGGTGGCGCTCGAGCTGTGTCCGGCGCTGGGCGTCAGCATCCCGGTCGGAAAGGATTCGCTGTCGATGCGCACCGCGTGGGAGGAGGGCGGAAGGCAGAGCGAGGTGATCGCGCCTCTGTCGCTGGTCGTTTCGGCCTTCGCGCCCTGCGAAGACGCAAGGCGCACCCTCACGCCCCAGCTCGCGAGGGACGCGGGCGAGACCGACCTCGTGCTCATCGACCTGGGGCAGGGACGCAACCGCCTCGGCGGCTCGATCCTCGCGCAAGTCTGCGCGCAGTGCGGCGACGCCGCGCCCGATCTCGACGACCCGGAGCTGATGAAGAGGTTCTTCTCGGCGATCCAGGAGCTGAACCGGGACGGCCTCGTGCTCGCCTACCACGACCGCTCCGACGGCGGCCTGTTCGCCGCGGCGTGCGAGATGGCGTTCGCGGGGCGCTCGGGCGTGACCCTGAACCTCGACCTGCTCGCCTACGACGAGGCGGCGCACGACGTCGACGGCAACGAGCGCAAGCCCGAGCTCATGTACGGCCGCGATTTCGAGCGCGTGCTCGGCGCGCTGTTCGCCGAGGAGCTCGGCGCGGTGATCCAGATCAGGGCCTCGGACCGGGGCCGCGTGCTCGAGCGTCTCGCCGGGCTGCGCGCGCAGGTGATCGGCGCCCTGAATCCGCGCGACGAGGTACGGCTGGTGCGCAACGCGAAGGCGGTCTTCGCCGCGCCTCGCGCCGAGCTCGAGCGCGCCTGGTCCGAGGTCAGCTTCCGGATGCAGCAGCTGCGCGACGATCCGGGCTGCGCCGCCGAGGAATTCGACCGCATCCTCGACCGCGACGACCCCGGGCTCAACGCGGCGCTCGCGTTCGACCCGGCGGAGGACGTGGCCGCGCCGTTCGTCGCGCGGGGAGCGCGCCCCAGGATCGCGATCCTCCGCGAGCAGGGCGTGAACGGCCAGGTCGAGATGGCCGCGGCGTTCGAACGCGCCGGCTTCGATGCGCACGACGTGCACATGAGCGATCTCGTCGCGGGCCGCGCCTCGCTCGCCGGCTTCAAGGGCTTCGCCGCGGGCGGAGGCTTCTCCTACGGGGACGTGCTCGGGGCCGGCGCGGGATGGGCGAAGGCGGTCCTGTTCAATGCGCGCGCCCGCGGGGAGTTCGAGGCCTTCTTCTCGCGCAGCGACAGCTTCGCGCTCGGCGCCTGCAACGGTTGCCAGATGATGAGCAAGCTGCGCGAGCTGATTCCCGGCGCCGAGGACTGGCCGCTGTTCGTGAAGAACCGCTCCGAGCAGTTCGAGGCGCGGCTGGTGATGGTCGAGGTGCTGCCGTCTCCGTCGCTCTTCTTCGCCGGGATGGCGGGCAGCCGCATGCCCGTTCCCACCGCTCACGGGGAAGGCCGGGCGCTGTTCGCGTCGGATCGCGCCCGGGTCGGCGCGATCGTCGCGCTGCGCTTCGTCGACAATCGCGGCGCTCCGACGGCGATCTACCCGATGAACCCGAACGGTTCTCCCGACGGCATTACCGGGCTCACCACGGCGGACGGGCGCTTCACCATCCTCATGCCGCACCCCGAGCGGGCGTTCCGCTCGGTTCAGCAGTCCTGGGCTCCGGAAGGTTGGGGCGAGGACAGCCCGTGGATGCGGATGTTCCGCAACGCCCGGAAGTGGGTGGGGTAGCGCGGGGCGCCGCTACTGTATCTTCGCCTTCGAGCGCAGCTCGGTGACGTATTTGTGCACTTCCTGCTCCTGCAGCCTCCCCTGAAGCTGCTGTTTCACGCTGTCGTAGGGAGGAAACGCCTGCGCGCGGACGTCGTCGAGCTGGATCACGTGCCAGCCGAACTGGGTCTGCACCGGGGTTTCGGTGTATTTCCCCTTCTCCAGCTTGACGAGCGCGTCGGCGAACGGTTTCACGAAGGTGCTCGGCGGATTCCAGTCGAGGTCGCCCCCCTTGTCCTTGGATCCCGGATCCTTCGATTGCTTGGCGAGGTCCTCGAACTTCGCTCCCTTCTTCAGCTGGGCGATGATCTCGTTCGCCTCGGTATCCTTGTCGACGAGGATGTGCCTCGCCTTGTATTCCTTGTCGCCGCGCGCGGCCTTGAGCCTGTCGTACTCGGCCTGCATCTCCTCGTCCTTGACCGGGTGCTTCTTGAGATAGTCCTGGATGAGCGCCTGCACCAGAACCTGCTGGCGCATCAGATCGAGCTGCGTGCGCACCTCGGCGCCCTTTCCGAAGCCCCTGCGGTCGGCTTCCTGCGCGACCACTTCCTGGGTGATCAGGTTGTCGAGGATCATCCTGCGCGTCTGGTCGTTGTCGGGTTGTCCCTGGGCGGTGCGCTGCCTCACGATGAAATCGAGCCTGGACTTGGGGATGGGCTTGCCGTTGACGGTCACCGGCTTGTCGCCTTCCTTCGGCGCGGCCCCCTGGCCGAAAGCCGCGGCGGAGGCGCACAGGGCGAGCGCCGCGAGCAGGCGGAGCGAGCGTGGAAACATGGTGGTTCCTTCGGTGGAAAGGCGAATCATAGCTCATCCGGTGCCAAAGCCTGAATCGCGAGGGCGTGGATTTCGCGGCGCATCAGCGGGCCCAGCGCCGCGTAGATCATCCGGTGGCGCTCGAGACGGTCGAGACCGGCGAAGCGCGGCGACACGACGAGCAGGCGGAAATGGCTACCGCCGGCCGCCGCTCCCGCGTGACCGACGTGGCGTCCCGACTCGTCGAGCAGCTCGACCGACTGCGGCTCGAGCGCCTCGAGCCGCTCACGGATCGCGGCGGAGAGCTCCACCGGAATCCCGCGCGCTCACTGCTTCTCCTCGATGTGTCTGGCGAGGAACAGCGCCTGCAGCACCACGAACACGAGCATGAGGCCCATCCCGCCGAAGAGCTTGAAGTTGACCCAGGTCTCGGTGGGAAAGTTGTAGGCGACGTAGAGATTGGCGGCGCCCATGAACGCGAAGAAAGCCGCCCAGCTCCAGTTGAGCCGGGTCCAGACGCCGCCGGGCAGCTGCACCTGCTCGCCGAGCGCGGCGCGGACGAGGTTCCTGCGGAAAAGGAGCTCGGCTCCGCCGATAGCGAGTCCGAAGAGCCAGTAGAGGACGGTCGGCTTCCACTTGATGAAGGTCTCGTCGTGCAGCGCGAGGGTGGCCCCGCCGAACACCACGATGATGATCAGCGTCACCCACATCATCTTGTCGACCTTCCGGCGCTTCAATTTCAGCCATCCGATCTGCAGGAAGGTGGCGGCGATGGCCGCCGCGGTGGCGACATAGATGTCGAAGAGCTTGAAGGCGATGAAAAACAGGAGAACCGGGAAGAGGTCGAAGAGAAACTTCATCGGGTGCGATCCTTGCTCGCGATTCCCTGAACTATACTTGAACGCCCGGGGTGCGCCCGCGTTGCGCGAAATCCGCCGCGGCCCGGGGTATACTGCCGCACAGCCAGCCGCCGCCCCGTCGAAGGAGAGACCCGTCATGGCCGAACCCCACCTCGCGCAGAAGTCCCCGTATGCGGTGGAGCTCGCCCCCGGCGACTACTGGTGGTGCCGCTGCGGGGGATCGAAGAGCCAGCCGTTCTGCGACGGCACTCACAAGACCACCGAATTCACGCCGGTGAAGTTCACCATCGCCAAGGCGGAGAAGCTGTGGCTGTGCGGCTGCAAGCGCACCCGCAACCAGCCGTTCTGCGACGGGACCCACAAGACGCTGTAGCGGCGGCGCGCGTACCGCCTACTTCTTCGCCGCCGACCAGCGGCCTTCCTGGCCGCCGTCGGTGCGGAACGAGCCCTCCATCGTCGTTCCCGTCACCCGCCCGCTGAAGTCGCGGCGCACGCCGCGGCCGTCGACATAGGCGAAGCCGATCGTGAAGCCGGAGAGGCGCGGCTCGCGCAGCCCGGCGATCACCGGTCCGAGGTAGGCCGCGCCCTCGATCCTCTGGAACTTCTGCTCGAAATTGAGGCTGACCTTCTCGGTCGCGCCGTTGCTCGTCGCCTCCATCGCCCAGCGTCCGGCCACGTTCGCGGGAACGACCCAGAAATACACCCGCCTGCCGTCCACGTCGGAGGATTCGTCGGGCTCCCAGTCCTCCATGTTGAAGGCGTGGGTCACGACGCGCGTTCCGGGGCGCAGCGCGAGGATCTGCGACCTGAGCTTCATGTTGAGCGAGGGGAGCAGATACATGGTCAGCACGGTGGCCTGGGTGAAGTCGGTGGCGAAGATGTCGCCGTGGACGATCTGCGCCTTCCCGGAGACGCCCGCCGCCTGCACGTTCTTCTGTGCGTACGCGACCATTTCGGGGTTGTACTCGACTCCCATCGAGCGCGCGCCGAATTTCTTCGCGGCCGCGATCGCGATCTTGCCGTCGCCCGCCCCCAGGTCGATCACGTAATCGTCGGGCTTGGTCTGCGCCATGGTGAGCATGCGGTCGACGACCTCGTCCGGGGTCGGCACCCAGACGACGTCCTTGCCCTGCTGGCCGACGTAGGGCTTGAAATCCGATTTCTGGGCGTGGGCGGCGCCGGCGGCCGCGAGCAGCGCCGCGCTGACCACCGATACGAGGGCACGGTACATATCGTCCTTTCTGTCTGGAGTTGGGCGCGGTTGACGCGGAGTATCTTACAGGGCTTCTGCGGCGTGGTCCGCGAGGCGGGAGCGCTCGCCTCGCTGCAGCGTGACGTGCCCCGAATGCGACCAGCCCTTCATGCGGTCGACGACGTAAGTCAGGCCCGAGCTGCCCTCGGTGAGGTAGGGCGTATCGATCTGCGCGATGTTCCCCAGGCACACCACCTTCGTGCCCGGCCCCGCGCGCGTGATCAGCGTCTTCATCTGCTTGGGCGTGAGGTTCTGCGCCTCGTCGAGGATCAGGTACTTTTCGATGAAGGTGCGGCCGCGCATGAAGTTGAGCGACTTGATCTTGATGCGCGAGCGGATGAGATCGCGGGTGGCGGCGCGGCCCCACTCGCCGGCCTCCTCGTCGGTCTTGTTGAGCACGTCGAGGTTGTCTTCCAGCGCTCCCATCCAGGGAGTCATCTTCTCTTCCTCGGTCCCCGGGAGGAACCCGATGTCCTCGCCGACCGGCACCGTGACCCGCGTCATGATGATCTCGGAGTATTGCTTCGTCTCCAGCGTCTGCATCAGGCCCGCGGCGAGCGTAAGCAGCGTCTTGCCGGTGCCCGCCTGCCCCAGCAGGGTGACGAAATCGATGTCGGGGTTCATCAGCAGGTTGAGCGCGAAGTTCTGCTCGCGGTTGCGAGCCGTGATGCCCCAGACGTTGTTCTTCGCGTGGGTGTAGTCGCGCACGGTCTCCAGCACGGCGGTGCGCTCGGCCAGCTCCCTGACCGCGGCGAGCAGCGGCCGCTCGCCCTCCTGATAGACGAATTCGTTCAGCAGCAGCTTGTCGCACAGCGGGCCGCGGATGCGGTAGTAGGTGCGGCCTTCGCGCTTCCAGGATTCGACGTCGCGTCCGTGCTCCTCCCAGAATTCCGCGGGCAGCTCGCGCACCCCGGTGTAGAGGAGGTCGGTGTCTTCCAGGACCTTGTCGTTGTAGTAGTCTTCGGCGAGCAGCCCCAGCGCATGCGCCTTGATGCGCATGTTGATGTCCTTGGAGACCAGGATCACCTGCCGGTCGGCGTAGCGCTTCTGCAGGAAGATGACCACCCCGATGATGTGGTTGTCGGTTTTCCCGATCGGAAGGCTCGCGGGGATGTGGCCGTTGATCGCCTCGGTCTGGAGATAGAGGCGGCCGGTCGCGTTGTCGGCGTCGTGGCGCTTGAGCGGGATGCCTTCGGCGATCGGGCCCGGAGCGTGGCTGACGATGTCGTCGAGGAATCGGCTCGCCTGGCGCGCGTTGCGCGCGATTTCCGAGATCCCGCTCTTGTGATTGTCGAGCTCCTCGAGCGTCATGATCGGCAGGAACACGTCGTGCTCCTCGAACCGGAACAGGCTGGTCGGATCGTGCATCAGGACGTTGGTGTCCAGGACGAACAGCTTGGTGCCGGATTGCCGGGGGGGCACGCGTCGTGCGCCCGCGGATTTTCGCGGGGCGGGCCCGGAGTCGGGCTGCCGCTCGGTCGGCTTCAACAAAGGCGGGCTCTCGGGCAAGTCTATTCGAAGAATTTTACCAGTTCGCCGAGCAGCTCGGCGGGCGCTTCCTCGGGAAGATAGTGGCCGCAGTCGAGAGCGCGCCCCTGCACGCTCTCGGCCCGCTCGGCCCAATCGGCGAGAGGCTTGAAGCAGCGCTCTATGGTTCCGTGCTTGCCCCAGAGCACGAGCAGCGGCGCGGCCACCTTGCGCGCGATGTCGTCCTCGTCGTGCCGGAGGTCGATCGACTCGGCCGCGCGGTAGTCCTCGCAGCTCGCGTGGATCATCGCCGGATCGCGGAAGCACCTGCGATATTCGGCGAGCGCCTCGGGCGAGAAGGCCTTGAGGCCCGCGTGGCGCGTTCCGATGTGGCTTTCGAGATAGAAATCGGGATTCGCACCGATCAGCGTCTCCGGGATGGGCTCGGGACGGAGGAGAAAGAACCAGTGGTAGTACGACTTGGCGAATTCGCGGGTTACGCGCTGGTACATGGTGCGGGTCGGGATGATGTCGAGCACCGCGAGCTTTCTCACTTGCGCGGGGTGGTCGAGCGCCATGCGATGGCCGACCCGGCCGCCGCGGTCGTGGCCGCACACGAAGAACTCATCGTGCCCGAGCGAGCGCATGACTTCGACCTGGTCCTGCGCCATGGCCCGCTTGGAATAGTTGGCGTGATCGGACAATCCATGCGGTTTCTCGCTGTCGCCGTAGCCCCGCAGGTCGGTGGCGACGACGCTGAACTGCTTTGCCAACTCGGGCGCCACCTTGTGCCAGATCGCGTGGGTCTGCGGATAGCCGTGCATGAGCAGCAGCGGCGGCCCGACGCCGCCGTGGACGACGTTGATCGCCGCGCCGCCCGTCCTGATCCGCCGCCGCTTGAATCCCGGAAAAAGGCCGTTCACGAGAGAAATTCCCTGCCCTGGAGGGCGAGCGAGCCCGAGCGTCCCGGCACCGCGCCGAGCGCGATCTCGTTGCGCGGCAGGCTCTTCAGATCGAGCGATTCGGCCAGGGCGCGCAGGGGCACCAGCTCGTAGCCCTGGCTCTTCCATCCGGCGAGCATCGCCTCGAACGCGCCCGCGAGCTTTCCGCCCTCGAGCTCGGCGTGCAGCGTGTAGACGTGCCCCTCCGCGGGGGCGGTCCGCGTCAGGCCGAGCAGGCGCTCGGCGACGTTCTTCGCGTTGATCCCGTCGGTGCCGATCAGCTCGTCGAGCGTGGGGAGCGTGGTCGGAAGCTGCGGGCAAGCGACGATCTCGGCGCGCCACACCGGGACGAAGGGACAGGTCCCGCGCGTGTCCGAGCCGTAGTCGAATCCGAGGCGCTGCGTGAGCCGCAGCGCATGGAGGTTCATCTGCCAGCCGGCCGCGCCGTGGGCGCGCGCCGGCTCGCCGAAGATCTCCTCGAAGCGCTCGCGCGCGAGGCGCATCTGCCGCTCGGTCCACTGCGCGTCGGCCGCGCCGACGCCGTCCTGCCATTTGACGTGGTCCCAGGTGTGGATGCCGACCTCGAAGCCCGCGTCGCGCACCGAGCGCATGACTCCCCGGCAGCGCCGGCCGATGTCGGGCCCGGGC
>DATEGT010000270.1:0-3097 GCA_035280025.1 Burkholderiales bacterium
ACCTGGGAGCAGATGGCCTTGTATACGCACCAGCAGGGCATCGCCCGCCGCCCCTTCACTCCCGAGGAAATCTTCCCGAAAGGAATCGAGACCAAGGTGGTGATCTAGGCTACTTCACCACGCGCAGCCCGGGGTGCAGGGCCGCCGCGCGGTCGAGGAGCAGCCGGATCTCGCGCGAGTTGCGCGTCATCGACGCCGCGCGCTCGAACTCACCGCGCGCCTCGTCGAAGCGCCCGAGCTTCTGCAGGAAATCTCCGCGCACCGAGGGCAGCAGGTGGTAGCTCCGCATCGCCGGCTCCGCGGCGATCGCATCGACGACGGCCAGACCTTCCTGCGGGCCGTAGGCCATCGCGACCGCGACCGCGCGGTTCAGCTCGACGACGGGCGAAGGCGCGAGCTGCGCCAGCCCGTCGTAGAGCGCGGCGATGCGCTTCCAGTCGGTGTCCGCGGCCGTCGGCGCGCGCGCGTGGCAGGCGGCGATCGCGGCCTGCAGCGAGTAAGGGCCGAGCGCGGCGCCGGCGTCGCGCTCCAGGGCTTCGGCGCGCTCGAGCGCCGCGAGTCCGCGGCGCACCAGCAGGTGGTCCCAGCGCGAGCGGTCCTGGTCCAGAAGCAGCACCGGCTCGCCCGAGGGTCCCGTGCGCGCGCGCAGGCGCGACGCCTGGATCTCCATCAGGGCGACCAGGCCGTGCACCTCGGGCTCGGACGGAGCGAGCCCGGCCAGGATGCGTCCCAGGCGCAGCGCTTCCTCGCACAGCGCCGGGCGCGCCCAGTCCTCGCCGGCGGTCGCCGAGTAGCCCTCGTTGAACACCAGGTAGATCACCTCGAGCACCGAGGCGAGGCGCGCGCCCAGCTCCTCGCCGCGCGGAACTTCGAAAGGAACGCGCGCTTCGGACAAGGTGCGTTTCGCGCGCACGATGCGCTGCGCCACGGTCGGCTCGGGGACGAGGAATGCGCGCGCAATCTCGTCGGTAGTGAGGCCGCAAAGCAGGCGAAGGGTCAGCGCCGCCCGCGCCTCGGCCGAGAGCACCGGATGGCAGGCGGTGAAGACGAGGCGCAGCAGATCGTCGCCGATGTCGTCTTCGAGGTTCGCGTCGAAGTCCGGCATGAAACCCTCCTCGGACTCGCGGCCGATCTCCTCGTGCTTCGCCTGCACGAGCTTCGCATGGCGGAAGTGGTCGAGCGCGCGATTCTTCGCCGCGGCCATGAGCCAGGCGCCCGGGTTGTCGGGAACCCCCGTCTGCGGCCATTTCTCCAGCGCCGCGACCAGGGCCTCCTGCGCGAGCTCCTCGGCGAGCCCCACGTCGCGGGTCATGCGCGCGAGCGCGGCGACGATCTTCGCGGACTCGATCCGCCAGACCGCGTCGATCGTCTTGTTCGCGACTGAATGGGCGGCCGAGGCCACGCTAGCGCTTCTTCGCTTTCTTCGCGAGCTGCTCGCGAATCGCCGGCTCGCTCGCCGCGGCCTGCTGGATGTCGGCGGGGAAGTCCTCGAACTCCTGCACTTGGCGGATCTCGATCAGTTCGCTTTCGGGCATAGGGGCGCGCTTCGCCCACTCGAGTGCCTCGGCCTTGGACTTGACCTCGATCATCCAGAAGCCGCCGATCACTTCCTTCGCCTCGGTGTAGGGGCCGTCGGTGACCTTGGGCTTGCCGCCGGCGAAGGTGACTCGCGCGCCCATCGAGGGCGGGTGCAGGCCTTCCATCGACAGCAGCACGCCTGCCTTTTGCAGCGACTCGTTGTACTTCGACATCTCGGCGACGATCTTGGCGTCCGGCATGGCGCCCGGCTTGGCCTTCTCGTAGCCCTTGGGGATGACGATCATCATGAATCGCATCGTCGTTTCCTTTCGTCAGGCCCGGACCAACGGCTTGAACCCGCCCCAGAACATGCGCTTGCCGTCGAAGGGAAGCTTCTTCGGGTCCATCATGTCCGCAAGGCGCTTGTCCTTGAACACTTTCTTCATGACGCGGTCGCGCTGCGCGCGCGATTTGTACACGATGTAGGCGAACACCACGGTCTCGCCCGACTTGAGCTTGACGCTCTGCGGAAAGGAAGTGTGCTTGCCCGGCTTCACGTCGT
Organism: Burkholderiales bacterium; assembly: GCA_035280025.1. Classification (GTDB taxonomy): domain Bacteria; phylum Pseudomonadota; class Gammaproteobacteria; order Burkholderiales; family SG8-39; genus VBDM01. The sequence continues at coordinate 2,081 of DATEGT010000270.1, forward strand.
CCGCTACCGCTTCCAGATACTCCAGCGCGCCGTGATCGCGCCATACCTTGCCGGACTTGCGCGCCATGTTGCGATATTCGGAGAGCTTCCTCTTCGGAACGGGTACTACGACCGCATCGATATACACGATGGTCTCCTTCAGGTTGGGTTGAGTGCTCTCTCTGCTCTGGGAAAAGGCGGAAACGCGAGCGCGATCGCCACGGCGCCGAGGCCGATCGCGCCCGAGTAGACGTACATCCAGGTGTAGCGGCCGAACGTATCGAAGATCCAGCCGCCGATCGCCGGCCCGGCCGCCATGCCGAGGCTCGACACCATGGCCGCGGCGCCGAACACCCCGCCGAGGATCTTCTGGCCGAAGTACTCGCGCGCGAGCACCGCGTAGAGCGGCATCACGCCGCCGTAGGCGAAGCCGAACGTCGCCGCGACCGCGTAGAACTCGCCGAGTTGCGACGCCGAGATGAACGCGAACGCGGCGAGCGCCTGGATCAGCAGGCCCGCGATGAGCACGCGCTTCACGCCGAAGCGGTCGGCCGCCAGGCCGAGCCCGAGGCGGCCGCCGAGCCCGGCGAGACCCTCGACGCTGTAGATGGTGACTGCGGCGAGCGGCGCGATACCGCAGACCTGGGCGTAGCTGACGGTGTGGAAGATCGGGCCGGCGTGCGCGGCGCAGCAGGCGAAGAACGTGAGGGCGAGGACGGCGAACGGCGCCGAGAAGAACGCGTCGCGCAGGCCGGGCCGGGGTCCCACTGCTGCGCCCGGCCCCGCAGCCGGCGCGGCGGGCGGCCGGCGCACGAAGAGCGCCGCCGGAACGAGAGTCGCCCACACGAATACCGCGATGACGATCTGCGCGGCCCGCCAGTCCATCTGCGTGATGAGCCAGGCCGCGAACGGCGACATGGTCATCGGCGCGACGCCGACCCCGACCGAGACCAGCGACACCGCGAGGCCGCGGTGCTCGCTGATCCAGCCCATGACGGCGGCGATCATCGGCGAGAAGAAGCTGCCGACGGCGACGCC
>DATEGT010000271.1:0-3205 GCA_035280025.1 Burkholderiales bacterium
AAGCGCCTGCCGCGCTCCTAGCGGCTAGTAGGGAAGCCCGACGTAGTTCTCCGCCAGGGCGGTCATCGCCGCGCGCGAGCCGACGAGGTACTCGAGCTCGGCGGCCTGGACTTTCTCGCCGAAGGGCCCGTGCTCGGGGAAGCGGTGCAGGAGGTTGGTCATCCACCAGGAGAAGCGCTCGGCCTGCCACACGCGCTTGAGCGCGCGCGCCGAATAGGCGTCCAGCCCCTTGCCGCTGCCCGAGCGGTAGTACTCGATCAATGCCTCGGACAGGTAGTGCACGTCGCTCGCCGCGAGGTTGAGGCCCTTCGCCCCCGTGGGAGGCACGATGTGCGCCGCGTCGCCGGCGAGGAACAGCCGCCCGAAGCGCATCGGCTCCGCGACGAAGCTCCGCAGCGGCGCGATGCTCTTCTCGATCGAGGGACCCGTGACGAGGGCGTCGGCCGTCTTCGGGTCGAGCCGCCCTCGCAGCTCGTCCCAGAAGCGCTCGTCGGGCCACTGGTCGACGTCCTCGGCGAGCGAGCATTGCACGTAGCAGCGGCTGCGCGTGGGCGAGCGCATGCTGCACAGTGCGAATCCCCGCTCGTGGCACACGTAGATCAGCTCCTCCGACACCGGGCGCGTGTCCGAGAGCACGCCCAGCCAGCCGAAGGGATAGACGCGCTCGTAGAACTGGATCGCGGCGCGCGGAACGCTCTTGCGCGAGACGCCGTGGAAACCGTCGCAGCCGGCGATGAAGTCGCACTCGACCTCGTGGTCGCGCCCGTCCTGGTGATAGCGCACGCGCGGATGCGTGTCGAAGCCCAGCAGGCTCACCTCGTCGGCCTCGAAGACGGTCTTCGCGCCCGCCGCGGCGCGCGCGTCCATCAGGTCCCGGGTGACCTCGGTCTGCCCGTAGACCACGACCTTCTTGCCGCCGGTCAGCGCGCCGAGATCGACGCGGTGCCGCGCGCCGCCGAAAAGAATGTCGAACCCCCCGTGGACCAGGCCTTCGCGCTGCAGCCGCGCGCCCACGCCGGCGCGGCCGAGCATCTCGACGGTGCCCTGCTCGAGGACGCCGGCGCGGATGCGGCCGAGAACGTATTCGCGGCTGCGGTGCTCGACGATGAGGGTGTCGATTCCGGCGAGATGCAGCAGCTGCCCGAGCAGCAGCCCCGACGGGCCGCAGCCGATGATGGCGACCTGGACGCGCACGGCCCTAGGGCGCTCCCAGCAGCGTCTCGATCTCCTTCGCCGCCCCGGGCTCCAGGGTTCCCTTGGCGAGCGCCAGGGGAACCGTGCGCGCGCTGAGCAGGCGGTAGAGGCCCAGCGAACCGGGGGCCTCCCTCGCGAGCGCTTCGAGGTGCCTGCGGACGGTGCCGACGTCGCCGCGCGCGACCACGCTGCCGAGCGCTCCCGCGGGCCCCAGCTTCTCGACGTTGTCGACCGAGCCCCGGAGCAGCGGCAGCAGCGCGCGCAGCGCCTCCTTCTCCCCGATGCCGAGCTTCTTCCACAGCGCGACCGTCTCGGCGATGAGCGCCACGACGAAGGCTCCGGAGAAATTCGCGCCGATGTGGTAGAGCGCGCGGCTGCCTTGCGGCACCCGCAGGGGGCGGGCGCCGACGGCGCGCGCCAGGCGCTCGAGCTCGCGCTCGAGCCCGGCGGAACCGGCGATCGCCACGGCGCAGCCGCGCATCTCGAAGGATCTTCCCGGCTCGCCGAACATCCGCAGCGGGTGGAAGCCGCCGGTCCGCGCGCCCTGCGCCGCGGCCGCCGCGAGCAGATCGAGGTCGCCCGCGCCGCTGCAATGCACGCAGGCCGCGCCGGCCCGCCAGCGGATTCCGGAAGCGACCGCCTCGATCGCGTCGTCGGGCACGGTGAGAAAAACGAGATCGGCCGAGTCGGCGACCTCCTGGGGCGAGGCGCAGGCTCGCGCCCCTCGAACGGCGCGGGCGAGCCGGCGCGAGGACGCGGCCTTGCGGCTGGCGACGGCGGCGACCTTGACTCCGGCGCGCGCGAAGCAGAGCGCGAGCCCGGTCCCGACTCTCCCCGCGCCGACGATTCCGATCGTGCGTTCTTTCCGAGGCATCTGTTACCAATTGTACGGCGTCGCCCGCAGGCGACAAGCCGAACTTCGGGTCAACCCCGCTGCCGAAGCGGCGTTAGTGGGAAGGTGTCCCTCACGGGCATTCCCTTTCACACCCAAGGAGTCCACATGAAGAAGCTGATCGCAATCCTGATGCTCGCCTCTTTCGCCGGCGCGGCGCTTCCCGCCGCGGCGCAGACGTCCAGCACGCCCGCGCCCGCCGCCAGCACCCCGGCTGCCCCGGAGAAGCACAAGAAGTCCGAAAAGAAGCGCCACAACAAGAAGCACAGCAAGGAAAACAAGAGCAAGGACGCACCGAAGAGCTAGGAAGCGGCACAGCGGCCCCGAGGCCGCGCTCGAACGGAAAAGGCGGGACCTCCCGCCTTTTCCTTTTTGGAGAGGCTACAATCGCAGCGCTTGAATCGGGCCCCCTCCGGCCCCATCTGGCCGCTGACCTGCCGACACGGAGAACCGGACGATGAAACGCATCGCTCTACTGATCGCCACCAACCTCGCCGTCGTTTTCCTGCTCTCGATCGTCGCGAGCGTGCTCGGAGTGGACCGGGTCCTAACGCAGAACGGCCTGAGCCTGGAGAACCTCCTCTGGTTCTCGGCGATCATGGGGTTCGGCGGCGCGTTCATCTCGCTGCTCATCTCCAAGCAGATGGCGCTGTGGACCACCGGGGCGCACGTCATCGCCTCGCCCGAGGGCGCGCACGAGCGCTGGCTGGTGGACACGGTCCACCGCCTGGCCGACAAGGCCGGCATCGGCAGGCCCGACGTGGCGATCTACGAGGGCGAGCCGAACGCCTTCGCGACGGGCGCCTTCAAGAACTCCGCGCTCGTCGCGGTGTCGACCGGCCTGCTCGAATCGATGAGCCGCGAGGAAGTCGAGGCGGTGCTCGGCCACGAGATCACGCACGTCTCCAACGGCGACATGGTGACCCTCACGCTGATCCAGGGCGTGCTCAACACCTTCGTGTTCTTCCTGTCGCGCGTGGTCGGATTCGTCGTGGACAAGACCGTGTTCCGCACGGAGCGCGGCGTGGGGCCGGGCTTCTACATCACGGTGATGGTCTCGCAGCTCGTGTTCGGGATCTTCGCCTCGATGATCGTGATGTACTTCTCGCGCCGGCGCGA
>DATEGT010000272.1:0-9571 GCA_035280025.1 Burkholderiales bacterium
AACGGCTCGAAGCTTACCCCGCCGTCTGCGCGGGATCAATCGGCGCCCGCCCATTATAATTGCTGACCTCTCCGGCGCATCGGTTGTTCCCATGCAGACCCGCACCATCGACGGCAACGCCATTGCGCGCGAGCTTCGCGTAGGGCTTCTCAAGCGCGCCTCGGCCCTCGCCGCGGGCGGGGTGCGCGCCGGGTTGGCCGTAATCCGGGTCGGAGATCATCCCGCCTCCGGCGTATACGTGCGCAACAAGATCGCCGCCTGCGGGGAAACGGGAATCCAGTCGCAGGACATTCAACTGCCCGAGACCGTGAACGAGTCGACCCTGCTGGGCCAGATCAGGATCCTCAACAACGAGCCCCGGATTCACGGCATCCTGGTTCAGCTGCCCCTGCCTCCGGGTTTTTCCTCCGGGCGGGTGCAGGAAGCGATCAGCCCGCTCAAGGATGTCGACGGGTTCCACCCCACGAACGTCGGCTTGCTCGCCACGGGGCACGCCCGGTTTGTGCCCTGCACCCCCTTGGGGGTCATGAAGCTGCTGGAGCACGAGGGCATAGAGACGGAGGGGCGACACGCCGTCGTGGTAGGGCGCAGCAATATCGTCGGCAAGCCGATGGCCCTGCTGCTCTTGCAAAAGGGCGCCACGGTCACGATCTGCAACTCCAAGACTCCCGATTTGGGCTCGATGACGCGAAGCGCGGAGATCCTCGTGGTGGCCGCCGGAAAGCCCAGGCTGGTCACGGCCGACATGGTCAATCCCGGCGCGGTGGTAATCGATGTCGGCATCAATCGCCTCGCCGACGGCAGGCTCGCGGGCGACGTGGATTTCCAGGGCGTACAGGGCACGGCCGGGCGCGTCACACCGGTGCCGGGAGGAGTCGGTCCGATGACGATAACGATGCTGCTCGAGAACACCATAGCCGCCGCGGAACGCGCCCTCGGATCCGCGCGGACATGAACCCCCTTCTGGACTTCTCGGGCCTGCCCCGTTATGGAGAGATCCGGCCCGAGCACGTCGCGCCCGCTGTCGACGAGCTCCTCGCGCAGAACCGGGCGCTGATCGCGGCGCTCACCGCGATGGATGCCCCGGTGTCCTGGGACGACTTCGCCGAGCCGCTGGAGAGCGCCAACGACCGCCTGGGACGCGCCTGGGGCGCGGTCGCCCACCTGCACGCTGTCGACGACAATGCGGCAATACGCGACGCCTACAACGCCAATCTGCCCAAGGTCACCCGCTACTTCACCGAGCTCGCGCAGAACCTCGATCTCTACGGGAGATTCAAGGCGCTGCGCACCTCGGAGGATTTCGAAACTCTTTCTCCGGCGCGCCGCAGAATCGTCGATAACACCCTGCGGGACTACCGTCTCGGAGGAGCGGAGCTCCCGCCGGAGAAGAAGCGGCGTTTCGCCGAAATCCAGGACGAGCTCGCGGGCCTCGAAACGAAATTCTCCGAAAACATTCTCGACGCGACCAACGCGTTCTCCGAGGTGGTCGCCGACCGTGCCGAGCTGCTGGGCATTCCTGAGGACGTGCTTCGCGCGGCCGAAGAGGCGGCGCGCAAGGACGGACGTGCCGGGTGGAAGTTCACGCTTCAGTCGCCTTCTTACTTTCCGCTGATGCAGTACGCGGAAAATCGCGGCTTGCGCGAGCGCTTCTATCGCGCCCATGTCACCCGCGCCAGCGAGTTCGGTAAGCCGGAGCTCGACAATACTTCGATCATCGCCCGCGAGCTTCGCTTGCGCCGGGAAAAAGCGGGATTGCTCGGCTATGCGAGCTTCGCCGCATTCTCCCTGGTAGCCAAAATGGCCGATTCGCCGGAGGCCGCCCTGGATTTCCTCAACGGCCTCGCGGCGAAAGCCTTGCCCCATGCTCGCCGGGATTACGCCGAGCTCCAGGAGTTCGCGCGCGCCGAGCTCGGCATCGCCCACCTCCGGGCCTGGGATGTCGCGTTCGCCTCCGAAAAACTGCGTGCGACGCGTTACGACTTCACCGATCAGGAAGTGAAGCAATATTTTCCGGAGCAGAAGGTTCTCGAGGGCATGTTCCGGCTGGTCGAGACGCTATACGCGGTTCGAATCTCCCCGGATCAGGCGGAGACCTGGCATCCGGACGTGAAGTTCTTCAGGATCGCCGACTCCCGCGGCACACTGATCGGCCGCTTCTTTCTCGACCCGTACGCTCGCGAGAGCAAGCGCGGCGGCGCCTGGATGGACGAGGCGATCACCCGGCAGCGCCGGGCGGGCGGCCTTCAGGCACCCGTGGCCCACCTCGTATGCAACTTTCCTCCTCCTGTCGACGGAAAACCATCGCTTCTCACGCACGACGAGGTAATGACGCTGTTTCACGAATTCGGCCACGGGCTGCACCACCTGCTCTCGCGAGTGGACGACCTCGGCGTTTCGGGAATACGCGGGGTCGAGTGGGACGCGATCGAGCTGCCGTCCCAGTTCATGGAGAACTTCTGCTGGGAGTGGGACGTCCTGAGCGGAATCACCGCTGATGCCACCGGCGCACCGCTGCCCCGCTCCCTCTTCGAAAAGATGACCGCCGCCAAGAATTTCCAGAGCGGAATGCAGACGGTGCGGCAGATCGAATTCGCGCTGGTCGACATGCACCTGCACCACGACTACGACCCGGAGGGAACGAAGCCGCCGCAGCAGCTCCTCGAAGAGATTCGGTCGAGGATCGCGGTGGTTCTTCCGCCGGAATACAACCGCTTCCTGAACAATTTCTCGCACGTCTTCTCGGGTTCCTACGCGGCCGGCTACTACAGCTACAAGTGGGCGGAAGTGCTGTCCGCCGACGCCTACAGCCTGTTCGAGGAGAACGGCATCGTCGATTCCGGCACCGGCGCGCGATTCCGCGACGAAATCCTCGCCGTCGGCGGTAGCCGTCCCGCGATCGAGTCGTTCAAGGCTTTCCGCGGGCGCGAGCCGAGGATCGACGCCTTGCTGCGTCACAATGGTATGATCGCCTGAACCTTCCGCATGCGTGCCTATCTCATCGCCGCAGCGTGCCTTTGGATCGCCGCCGGCAACGCCGCCGGACAGTTGTATCGCTGGGTCGACGATCAGGGCGGAGTCCACTACACGCAGACGCCGCCTCCTCCGCGTGCGAAAGACGTCCAGAGAAAGAACTTCCGCTCCGGCGGAACGGCCGGATCGGTCGATCTCCCCTATGCCACCCAGCTCGCTGCGAAGAACTACCCGGTAACCTTGTACACCCAGCCGGATTGCGGCGCACCGTGCGATGACGCGCGGGGGGTCCTGGTCAAGCGCTCGGTTCCGTTTCGCGAAGTCAGCGTCCTCGGCCAGGCGGAGGTCGACGAAGTCAAACGCATCTCGGGAGGCCTGAAACTGCCGCTGCTCGTTGTCGGCTCTCAGTCCCAGGTCGGCTTCCAGGAAGGCTCGATAAACGGTCTGCTCGACACCGCCGGCTATCCGCGCTCCGGGCAGCGCATTCCAGTCGAAACGCTGCGCAAGGCCGAACCGGCGTCTTCGCCCCCTTCGGCCCAAACTCCGCCGGAAGCTCCGCGCGGTACCGCCAACGGCGGCTACAGGTAGGCGAAGCGCTGCGTAGCGCGATGAAGCTCGCGTCGTGGAACGTCAATTCGCTCAAGGTGCGCCTGCCCCAGCTGCTCGATTGGCTCGCCCGGCATCGGCCCGACGTCGTGTGCGTGCAGGAAACCAAGATCGAAGACGACAAGTTTCCCGCTCTTGAGATCGCGACCGCGGGCTATCGCAGCGCGTGGTCGGGCCAGAAAACCTACAACGGCGTGGCGATACTGTCGCGCTACCCCTTGAGCGGCGTCACAGCGGGGATACCCGGGTTTCCGGACGTGCAAAAGCGGGCGCTCGCCGCGAGCATCGGGGAGGGTGCCGCGCTGGCTCGGGTGATCTGCCTCTATGTCCCCAACGGGCAGGCGGTCGGGACCGACAAGTACGAGTACAAGCTCAGCTGGCTCGCGGCCTGCCGGAGCTGGCTTGGACTCGAGCTGAAGGAGACCGCGCGGGTGGCGGTGCTGGGCGACTACAACGTGGCACCGACGGACGAGGACGTGCACGATCCCGAGGCCTGGCACGGGCGGGTTCTGTGCAGCGCCCCGGAGCGCGATGCTTTCCGAAATCTTCTTGCGCTGGGATTCAAAGACGCGTTTCGGCTGTTCACCCACGAGAAGCAATCCTTCACCTGGTGGGACTACCGGATGAACGCGTTCAAGCGCAATTTCGGCCTGCGCATCGACCACGTCCTGCTCAGTTCCGAGCTCGCCTCGCGCTGCCGGGCGTGCGCCATCGACGCGGTGCCGCGGGGCGCGGAGCGGCCCTCCGATCACGCGCCGATCGTCGCCGAGCTCGACCTTTAGTCGCTATAATCCAGGCACAATCCGAACAGGCGCTTGCGAGGGAACGGGCGCCATGCCGCATACCATCAACAGGAGGAAGTGACCATGGATTTCCGCAAGTTTGCAGCCCAGACCGTCGCGCTTGCGTTGGCCCTCGGCGCGGCGGCCGGGGCTCTGGCCCAGGCCTATCCGGCCAAACCGGTGAAGATCGTCGTTCCCTACTCGGCCGGCGGACCTGCAGATATCTACGCCCGCTTCATCGGCGATCGGCTGCAGAAAGCGACCGGCGAGCCTTTCGTGATCGAGAACCGCCCGGGCGCCGGCGCCATCATCGGTACCGACGCGGTGGCCAAGTCCGCTCCGGATGGATACACGCTCCTGATGATGTCGAACACCCACACCGTCAACGAGTCCCTGTTCACGAGAAAACCCTATAGCCTGCTGCGCGACCTTACGCCGATCGCGCCCGTCAACTATTCCGACCTGATCCTGGTGGTCCATCCCTCCGTTCCCGCGCACAACTTGAAGGAGCTGATCGCGCTCGCAAAAGCAAAGCCGGGCACGCTCAACTACGCGTCTTCCGGCCCGGGAACGCCATACCACATGGCAGGTGAGCTGTTCAAAGCGATGGCCGGGATCGACGTCGTGCATGTACCGCACAAAGGCAGCGCGGAAGCGCGCACCAGCGTGCTCGCGGGCAACGTGCAGATGATGTTCGACGCGATCACGACGATGGCGCCGCTCGCGCAGGCCGGCAAGGTTCGCGCCATCGCCACTTCGGGGAAGACCCGCTCCTTGATCACGCCGAACGTGCCGACCCTGAGCGAGGCGGGGCTTCCCGGCTACGACGCGGTCATCTGGCTGGGAATGATGGCCCCGGCCGGGACTCCGAAACCGATCATCGATGTCCTCAACGCCGATATCCAGAAGATCGTCTCCTCGCCCGATGTCAAGGAAACCTGGGCGAAGCAGGGAGCCGTCCCGATGCACATGAGCGCGGCGGAATTCGAGAAATTCATGGAGCAGGACATCCAGAAGTGGGCGAAGGTCGTGAAATTCTCCGGGGCCAGGGTCGACTAGAGCCGGCGCGACCCGGCGCCGCCATCGAGCGGCAGTAGGCTTCAGTCCACGAAATCGTACGCGGGCAGAGTGAGGAACTCGACGTAGCGATCGTCTGTCGTGATTTTCTCGAAGAGCCTCGCGCCCTCCTCGTATTTCCCGGCGTTCCAGGCGGCGTCGCCCAGGTAGATCCTTACTTTCGGAAGCTCTTCGGCCAGCAGCGTCCTGAACAAGTCCTTCGTGACCTTGCGCCCGTCGTCGAGCTTCCCCTTGGGAGAGCGCATCCACTGCCAGATCTGCGAGCGGGAGATCTCGGCGGTCGCAGCGTCCTCCATCAGATTGAACACCGGCACGCAACCGTTGCCGGCGAGCCACGCCCCGAGGTATTGGATACCGACCGAGATGTTGTTGCGCAGGCCTGCTTCGGTGATCGGTGTCTCCGGCACGAACGCGAGCAGGTCCTTGGCCGCTACGGCCACGTCGGCACGCTGCCTGTCGTATTGATTGGGACGCGGCATGTGCTCGTCGAAAACGGCCTTCGCGATCGGCACCAAGCCCGGGTGGGCCACCCAGGTCCCGTCGCATCCGTCCGTGACCTCGCGCAGCTTGTCCTCACGGACCTTGGCCAGGGCGGCCTCGTTGGCTCTAGGGTCGTTCTTGATGGGAATCTGTGCCGCCATGCCGCCCATGGCGGGCGCCCCGCGACGATGGCAAGTCTTGACCAGAAGGAGGGCATACGCGCGCATGAAAGGCGCGGTCATCGTCACCTGGCCGCGATCCGCAAGACAGAAGTCCCGGTTCGACCGGAATTTCTTGATGCACGAGAAGATGTAGTCCCATCTGCCGATGTTCAGGCCCGCCGAATGCTCGCGTAGCTCCCACAGGATCTCGTCCATCTCGAACGCCGCGAGCACCGTTTCGATCAGTGCAGTAGCCTTGATCGAACCGCGCGGCACCCCGAGCTCCTTCTCGCTGAGCTCGAAAATGTCGTTCCAGAGCCGCGCTTCCAGGTGCGACTCCATCTTCGGCAGGTAGAAATATGGACCGGTCCCGCGCGCGAGCAGCTCTTTCGCGTTGTGGAAGAAATATAGCGCGAAGTCGAAGATCGCCCCGGAGACCGCCTTCCCGTCCACGAGGAAGTGCTTCTCGTCGAGGTGCCAGCCGCGCGGACGCGGAATCAGGACGGCGGTCTTGTCGTTCAGCCGGTAGGTCTTGCCTTCCTGATCGAAGGTGATCGTCCGGCGCACCGCATCGTACAGGTTGACCTGCCCTTCGACCATGTTGGTCCAGGTCGGGCAGTTTGCGTCCTCGAAGTCGGCCATGAAGGTGGAGGCGCCGCAGTTGAGTGCGTTGATCACCATCTTGCGGTCGGTCGGTCCCGTGATCTCGACGCGGCGATCGAGCATGTCCCTGGGTTGCGGCGCGATGGTCCAGTCACCGGCGCGTACTTGCGCCGTACCGGACAGGAAATCGGGCAGCATGCCGGCGTCGAATTCCTTTTGACGCTCGGCTCGACGGGCGAGCAAGTCCTGGCGGCGCGATTCGAAAGCGCGGTGCAGCTTCGCGACAAAACTCAAGGCGGCCGGAGTCATAACCGTTTCGATTCGGGACACGGTAGGCCCCCGGAGCTGAATTCCGGCAGGTAGGCTCATTCGGTTCTCTCCCTATAGGAAGGCACTATACGGAGAAAGTCCCGGCCCGACGACAAACGTGAAAATTGCTCTGTGAAAAAAAGCGAAAGGTGGGCCTAGCCCGCCTAGTCCAGCTCCGGCGGGCTCGCGTCGGCGATACCCAGTTCCCCGATCTTACGTGTGATGGTGTTCCGGCCTATGCCCAGCAAGCCGGCAGCCTCGATACGCCGGCCGCCGGTGTGCGCGAGCGCCTTGGCGATCAGTGTTTTTTCGAAGCTCTTCGAAAGATTCTCCATGATGTCCTTCTCGCCGCTCGCCAGTCTGCGATCGGCTTCGCGGGCGAGAGCGGCAAGCCAGTCTCCGGAGGCGGCCTCGCCGTCCTCGCGAAGCTCGGGCGGGAAATCCCCGATCTCTATGAGCTGGGTGGGAGACATGACCGTGAGCCAGTGGCAGATATTTTCGAGCTGCCGGACGTTGCCCGCCAGGTTCCGCGCGGAGAGGTAGGTCATCGCCGACTCCGACAAGCGCTTCACTTCGACGCCGAGCTCGCGCGCCGACTTCGCGAGGAAATGCCTCGCCAGGAGAGGGATGTCCTCGCGCCGCTCGCGCAAAGAGGGAAGCCGCAGCCGTATCACGTTCAAACGGTGGTAGAGATCCTCACGGAACAGACCTTCACTGACGCGCGCTTCGAGATCCTGGTTGGTCGCCGCGATGACGCGGACGTTAGCGCGGATCGATTGATGCCCGCCCACGCGATAAAAAGTCCCGTCCGAAAGCACCCGCAGCAGGCGCGTCTGGAGCTCCGCGGGCATGTCCCCGATTTCATCCAGGAACAAGCTGCCGCCTTCCGCCTGCTCGAACCTGCCCCGGCGCAGGGCCTGCGCTCCGGTGAATGCACCACGCTCGTGCCCGAAGAGCTCCGATTCCAAGAGATCTTTGGGCATCGCTGCGGTGTTGATCGCGATGAAGGGCTTGTCGGAGCGCGGGCTGTGTCGGTGCAAGGCCCGCGCCACGAGCTCTTTGCCGGTCCCGGACTCGCCGGTGATGAGAACGGTAGCGCTCGACTGCGACAAGCGGCCGACCGCGCGGAATACCTCCTGCATGGACTGCGCCTTGCCGAGGATGTCGGGCGATGCTACGGACAAGTCCACGGCGTCGCCCTCGTGAGCGGCCTCGCCCAGGGCGCGGCGGATCAATTCCACGGCCTGGTCCACGTCGAACGGCTTGGGGAGATACTCGAACGCGCCTCCCTGGAAAGCCGCGACCGCGGATTCGAGGTCCGAATACGCGGTCATGATGATGACGGGGAGATCCGGGAAGCGCTGCTTCAAATTCTGAAGCAGGTCGAGGCCCGACGTCCCGGGCATGCGGATGTCCGAAACGAGCACCTGCGGCGCACCGCTTGCGTCCAGCGCGTCCATCGCCTCTGTCGCCTGCGCAAAGGTCTTGAAAGGAATACCCTCGCGGGCGAGCGCCTTCTCGAACACCCAGCGGATGGAGCGGTCGTCGTCGATGACCCAGACTGGTTTCATCATGCTCTTTCAGCGCAGCGGCAAAACGATGCGGAAAGTGGTCCTTCCCGGCTGGCTTTCACACTCCACTACACCCTGGTGCTGCTGAACGAAGGTTTGCGCCAATGTCAGGCCCAGCCCGGTCCCACCCTCCCGGCCAGAGACCAGCGGATAGAAGATCTGGTCGCGGATCTCTGCCGGGATACCCGGCCCGTTGTCCGTCACTTGCAATTCTAATGCCAGCTTGTGGAAACGCCGCGCCAGTGTCACCCTTCGCGCAACCCGGGTCCGAAGGACGATCTTGCCATCGTCCTGAGCGGGCGGCGTCGAGGAAGCACGAGCCCCCAAAACGGCCTGCGCGGCGTTGCGCGCGATGTTGAGCACGGCCTGAATCAGCTGTTCCGGGTCTCCGCGAAACTCGGGCAGCCCGACGTCGTAGTCGCGCTCGACATGCACCCCCTGAGGGAATTCGGCGAGGATCAGGGAGCGCACCCGCTCGCACACTTCGTGGATATTCATGGGTACGTGGATCGGGGGCCGATGGGGGGTGAGCAAACGATCCATGAGGGTTTGCAGCCGGTCGGCCTCCTTGATGATGACGCGGGTGTATTCGCGCAGACTCGGCCGGTCCAGCTCGCGCTCGAGAAGCTGGGCCGAGCCGCGCAACCCTCCCAGAGGGTTCTTGATTTCGTGAGCGAGGTTACGGATCAACTCCCGGTTCGCCTTGTGCTGGCTCATGCGCTGCTCCTCGCGTTCGATGCGGAGCCTCTGGTCGATCGGGCGAAGCTCGAGCAGCAGCGCTGCCTGTTCGATCTCGACCGGGGTCACAATGCAATCGAGGTGCAGCGGCTCCTGTCCGGAGGGCGCTAGCATCAGATCCTGGTCGGCGAACCCGCGCTCCTCGCGAATCGCCTGATGCAAGAGCCCGGCAAACCCGCTCGAGTCCGCGAAAAGCCCGGGAAACGGCTGATCGAGTGCGGTCCTGCGGCTGGTGGCGAAAAGCGCTTCCGCAGCGGGGTTGAGATACTTC
>DATEGT010000273.1:0-2300 GCA_035280025.1 Burkholderiales bacterium
CGCCGGGGCGGGAAACGAGGTGGCGGCGGCGCTCCAGGCGTACGAGCGCGAGCGCTACCTGCGCACCGCGCGCGTGACCATCACCTCGCGCATCTTCGGCGACATCATCCACGCCGACGGCGGCGCGCGCGACCTGCGCAACCACCTGCTCGCGCAGCGCACTCCCGACACCTTCTGGGAGATCGACTGGCTGTACCGGGGGATCGAGCCCTGAAAAAAACGGGGCGGCCGGAGCCGCCCCGCGTGCTTGCGATGTAACGCTCTATTGCCTGCCGAAAGGCCCGCGCAGGTCGGCCGCGATTCCGGCCGCGTTGAAGATGAAGTCGCGCGAGTTCTCGAGCTGGCGTCGCAGGTTGTTCAGGTCGAAGCCGAGCAGCCTGCCTTTCCACTTGCGGATCTGGCCCGCGACGATCACGGTCTCGACGTTGGTGCGGTCCATCAGCGAAACCACCGCCCCCGGCACGTTGTTGATCGGCGCCACGTTGAGCGACTCCGCGTCGAGGATGAGGATGTCGGCTTCCTTGCCCGGGGTGAGCGTGCCGGTCTTGCCCTCGAGCCGCAGCGCCTTCGCGCCGTTGATCGTGGCGAAGCGCAGCGCGTCGCGCGTCGTCAGCGGGGCGGGTATGCCGGCGGGCGGCGTCGGCCAGTAGGGAAAGAACGGGACGTCGTTCGACGTCATCGCGGTTTGCGGGAGTTCCCAGTAGCGCGGGTCGGGGAGGTTCTGGTTCCCGTTGGGTTTGTCGAGGGTCATCTGGTTCACCACCAGCCGCTGCAGGTTCATCGCCGAGCGCATCTGGGTGAAGAAGTCCGCCGTCAGGGTGACCTCGACGTCCGTGGAGAGCGACGGCTCCATCCCCATCGTCTGCATCCTGATGAGCGGCGGCATGCCGTGGCGCATGTTCATCTCGATCGGAAAGGCGATCGAGACCTGCGCGCCGCGGTCCTGGGCCACTTTCCAGGCATGGTCCGACATGCCGGTCATGTGGATGAAGAGGTTGTCGCCGCCGATCCCGGTGGTGCCGTTGCCGCCCTTGTCGTTGGCGAGGTCGTCGAAGATCGGCCGGATGCCGAAGGGCGAGAGGATGTGCGCGGCGACCTGGAGGCCGAGCTCGCGCCCGATCCTCCACGAGTCGTCGGTGCTCTGATTGCCGAGATAGACCTCGCCGCCCATGATCATGTGGACGAGCTGGTCGCTCGAGGAGAACCACTGCTTCTTGATGCGGGGCGCGTCGAACGGGTACTGATTGCCGGCGACACCGCCCGCGCTCTCAAAATAGCCGAAGGCCGCGCGTCGCCCGGTGTCGAACAGCGCCTGGATGGCGGCGTCCGAGTGAGCGGGCGAGTGATGGATCTGCGAGACGTCGTGCACCGTGGTGACGCCGTCGTCGAGCTGCGACAATCCGCCGAACAGCTCGCTGATGTACACGTCCTGCGGCCGGTATTTCGGCGCCAGGGTGAGCAGGATGAATTCGAAGTAGGTCGTGCTACCGGCCACCGATCCCGACTGGTCGTTGATCAGCAGGCCGTCGGAGAGGAAGCTGCGCAGCGCGGTCTCGAACTGGTGGTGGTGGGTGTCGATGAAGCCGGGCATCACGATCTTGCCGCGGGCGTCGATCTCCGCCGCGCCGCCCGCGTGCAGGTTGGGGCCGACGGCGAGGATCTTCTTGCCTTCGACCAGCACGTCGGCCTTGGGGAACTCGCCCTTGTTGGGCATGCTGGGATCCATCGTCATCACCACCCCGCCGCGGATGACGTAGCGGCGCCCGCGCTTGCCGGTGTCTTCGGGCCCGTCGTCGTCGCGCGCCACGGCCGGACGCGCCTCGAACAGGCTTGCTCCCGCCGCGGCCCCAGTCGCCGCCGCGGTCTTCAGGAAATCGCGCCGCCCGAAATGGTTCTGAGGAAGACCTTTCTCGCAAAGTACGCACATGGTGTTTTCTCCCCGGATGGGTCGTTCGGAATGACGACCTGGGGACAATTCTCGCGCCGCGTTGCGCAAATGTAACCCTCATCGGCCGCGCCTTTGCTGCGCTGCGACGGTGAAGATGGGACGGCGGTGGGACGGGGCGGGGACCGCCCGCTTGCGTCAGGCCTGCGGCTCCCGGTCTTCCTTCTTGTCTTCCTTCTTCCGCCACACCATCCAGGCGAAGACGACGCAGAAACCGACGAACAGCACCACGAAGACGACCGTGGCGATCGGGTTGGCGTCGAGCGGGGGCTCGGCGGGGGCGTCCGCGTAGGCGGAGGCGGCGCAGAACAGGGCGCTCAGTCCGGCAAGATATCGTTTCATGTCAAACTCTCTC
>DATEGT010000274.1:0-5210 GCA_035280025.1 Burkholderiales bacterium
TCTTCGACTCCGTGACCTGGAACGTGGACATGTCGGGCTGCTTCGTGAAGATCAAGTCCGAGGAAGCTCCGTGGTCCTCGGGCGAGGAATACGAAGGCGGCAACATGGGTCACCGCGCGCCGGTCAAGGGCGGCTATTTCCCGGTGCCCCCCGCCGATACGCTACAGGACATCCGCAACGCGATTGTGCTAGCTCTCGAGCAGCAGGGGGTCGAGTGCGAGGTGCACCACCACGAGGTCGCCGCCGCCGGCCAATGCGAGATCGGCACCAAGTTCAATAGTCTGGTGAAGCGTGCCGACTGGATGCAGATCCTGAAGTACACGATATGGAACGTCGCACACTCGTACGGCAAGACGGCGACCTTCATGCCCAAGCCTATCGTCGGAGACAATGGATCGGGCATGCACGTGCATCAATCGGTATGGAAAGGCGGGCAGAACCTCTTCACGGGGAACGGATACGCCGGATTGTCGGATTTCGCGCTCCACTATATCGGCGGGATCATCAAGCACGCGCGAGCGCTGAACGCGATCACGAATCCCGGCACGAATTCGTACAAGCGGCTGGTGCCCGGTTTCGAAGCGCCGATCAATCTGGCGTATTCGGCGCGCAACCGGTCCGCTTCCTGCCGCATCCCCTTGGTAACGAATCCCAAGGCCCGCAGAGTGGAGGTGAGATTTCCGGATCCGACCGCCAATTCCTATCTGGCATTCGCTGCGATGCTGATGGCGGGGCTGGACGGAGTTCAGAACAAGATTCATCCGGGCGATCCGATCGACAAGAACCTGTACGATCTGCCGCCTGCCCAAGCGAAGAAGGTGCAGAACGTTTGCTCTTCTCTCGACATGGCGATCGATCACTTGAACAAGGACCGCGATTTCCTGACCAAGGGCGGCGTGTTCTCCGACGACATGCTCGACGCGTACTGCGCCCTGAAGATGGAAGAGGTCACTCGCTTCCGCATGACCACCCATCCGGTCGAGTTCGACATGTATTACAGCTCGTAAAGGCTGCGAAACGCCCGCCCGCTTCGGGCGGATTTGAATCGTTGCAGCGAGGAGGGACGGAGCGCCGGAGCGGTGTTCCGTCCTTTTTCCATTTGAAATCAGGGTTGTTTTGGCCTACACTCGAAGCACCTTTGCGGGCTTGGACGGGCTATGGCACGGAGCAGGGTTTTCTTGGGCTGCGCATTCCTCGCGCTGGCGGCGGCGTGCGGCAACGCTCTGAGCGAGGTTTACAAGTGCCCGGACGCGAGCGGCCGCCCGACCTATACCAACGTCAAGCGCGACACCGTCGGCAAGAACTGCACCGTGGTGAGCAAGGAGGTGCAGGTGGTTCCGGCCCAGGTCCCGACTCGGGAAAAGCCGTCGGCTGCGGTCGACCGCAATCAGAACCGCCGCAAGATTCTCGAATCCGAGCTCGAGAACGAGCAGCAGCTGCTGTCCGATGCCCAGCAGAAGCTCGCGGAGCAGCAGAGCATTCGCAACGGCGACGAGCGCAATTATGCGCGGGTCCAGGAGCGTCTGAAGCCGTATCAGGAAGCGGTCGAGCAGCACACCAAGAACATCGAGCAACTGCGAGGCGAGCTCGGTCGACTCAGGTAGCGCTTTGCGGCAGTCAAGCGGTCCCGGTTGTAGCAGGACTGCGGAGGCCCTCCACACGGTCCAGCGAATGACTGCTGCTTTGCACGGTATGGAGTGGCTCGTCACCGCGGTCGTGCTTCTCGATCGCTCGCTCCACGTGACGTATCTCAACCCGGCTGCGGAAGCGCTCTTCGCGACCAGCCGCAGGACCGCACTCCATCAGTCGTTTCCCGGGCTTTTCGCGGACTCGAGCGGGTTTGCCGGGCTGTTGCACCAGGCGATTCGCGAGGAGCGCGGGTTCGCCGACCAGGATCTGATGCTGGCGCCCTCCGGTCAGGAGCCGCTGCACCTCGACTGCATCGTGACCCCGGTCGAGATCGAACAGGCAGCGTTGCTGCTCGAGCTTCGCCCGATCGACCAGAGGCTCCGCATCGAGCGCGAGGAGCAGCGCATGAGCCAGCACAGGGCGAACCGGGAGTTGATCCGTAACCTCGCTCACGAAATCAAGAACCCTTTGGGAGGATTGCGTGGCTCGGCCCAGCTTCTCGAGCGCGAGCTGGACCGGCCGAGTCTGCGCGAATACACCCGCGTCATCATCAAGGAAGCCGACCGGCTGCAAACCCTCATGGATCGTTTGCTCACCCCCCATCGGCCCCCGATCCACGTACCCATGAATATCCACGAAGTGTGCGAGCGGGTGCGCTCCCTGATCCTCGCCGAATTCCCTCAGGGAGTGCATGTCGAGCGCGACTACGACGTCGGGCTGCCCGAGTTTCGCGGAGACCCGGAACAGCTGATTCAGGCCGTGCTCAACATTGCGCGCAACGCCGCGCAGGCCGTTTTGGGGGCTCGCGCTTCCTCGACCCTGCCCGCTCAGGAGGTTGGCAAGATCGTGCTTCGGACCCGGGTTGCGCGAAGGGTGACACTGGCGCGGCGCTTCCATAAGCTGGCATTAGAATTGCAAGTGACGGACAACGGGCCGGGTATCCCGGCAGAGATCCGCGACCAGATCTTCTATCCGCTGGTCTCGGGCCGGGAGGGTGGGACCGGGCTGGGCCTGACGTTGGCGCAAACCTTCGTTCAGCAGCACCAGGGTGTGGTGGAGTGCGAGAGCCAGCCGGGAAGGACCACCTTCCGCATCGTGTTGCCGCTGCGCTGAAAGAGCATGATGAAACCAGTCTGGGTCATCGACGACGACCGCTCCATCCGCTGGGTGTTCGAGAAGGCGCTCGCCCGCGAGGGTATTCCCTTCAAGACTTTTGCGCAGGCGACAGAGGCGATGGACGCGCTGGACACGAGCGGTGCGCCGCAGGTGCTGGTTTCGGACATCCGCATGCCCGGGACGTCGGGCCTCGACCTGCTGCAGAACGTGAAGCAGCGCTTCCCGGACCTCCCCGTCATCATCATGACGGCGTATTCGGACCTCGAATCCGCGGTCGCGGCGTTCCAGGGAGGCGCGTTCGAGTATCTCCCCAAACCGTTCGACGTGGACCAGGCCGTGGAATTGATCCGCCGCGCCCTGGGCGAGGCCGCACACGAGGGCGACTCCGTGGACTCGTCCGCGGCATCTCCCGACATCCTTGGCAAGGCGCATTCCATGCAGGAGGTATTCCGGGCGGTCGGCCGCTTGTCGCAGTCGAGCGCTACCGTTCTCATCACCGGCGAGTCCGGAACCGGCAAAGAACTCGTAGCGCGGGCCTTGCACCGGCACAGCCCGCGCGCGGAAAAACCCTTCGTCGCGATCAACACCGCCGCGATGCCCAAGGACCTCCTGGAATCGGAGCTCTTCGGGCACGAGCGTGGTGCGTTCACCGGAGCCCAAGCCCTGCGCCGGGGCAGATTCGAGCAGGCGGAAGGAGGCAGCTTGTTCCTGGATGAAATCGGGGACATGCCCGCGGAGCTCCAGACGCGGCTGCTACGGGTGCTTTCGGACGGGACTTTTTACCGCGTGGGTGGGCATCAATCCATCCGCGCGAACGTCCGCGTGATCGCGGCGACCAACCAGGATCTCGAAGCGCGCGTCCGCGAAGGCCTGTTCCGCGAGGATCTCTACCACCGTTTGAACGTGATACGGCTGCGGCTTCCTTCTCTGCGTGAGCGGCGCGAGGACATCCCTCTCTTGACGCGGCATTTCCTCGCGAAGTCGGCGCGCGAGCTCGGCGTCGAAGTGAAGCGCTTGTCGGAGTCGGCGATGAGCTACCTCTCCGCGCGGAACCTGGCGGGCAACGTTCGGCAGCTCGAAAACATCTGCCACTGGCTCACGGTGATGTCTCCCACCCAGCTCATAGAGATCGGGGATTTCCCGCCAGAGCTTCGCGAGGACGGCGAGGCCGCCTCCGGAGACTGGCTTGCCGCTCTCGCGCGCGAAGCCGATCGCAGACTCGCGAGCGGCGAGAAGGACATCATGGAGAATCTGTCGAAGAGCTTCGAAAAGACGCTGATCGCCAAGGCGCTCGCGCACACCGGCGGCCGGCGCATCGAGGCTGCCGGCTTGCTGGGCATCGGCCGGAACACCATCACGCGGAAGATCGGGGAACTGGGTATCGCCGACGCAAGCCTGCCCGAGCCGGATTAGGTGGGCTTGGCCTGCGTTTCGCTTTTTTTCACAGAGCAATTTTCACGTTTGTCGTCGGGCCGGCACTTTCTCCGTATAGTGCTTTCCTTAGGGAGAAATCCGAATGAGCCTACCTGCCGGAATTCAGCTCCGGGGGCCTGCCGTTTCCAGAATCGAAACGGTTATGACTCCGGCTGCCTTGAGTTTTGCCGCCAAGCTGCACCGCGCTTTCGAATCGCGCCGCCAAGACTTGCTCGCCCGCCGAGCCGAGCGCCAAAAGGAATTCGACGCCGGCAGGCTGCCCGATTTCCTGTCCGGTACGGCGCAAGTACGCGACAGCGACTGGATCATCGCGCCGCAGCCCAGGGACATGCTCGATCGCCGCGTCGAGATCACGGGCCCGACCGACCGCAAGATGGTGATCAACGCGCTCAACTGCGGCGCATCCACTTTCATGGCCGATTTCGAGGACGCCAACTGCCCGACGTGGACCAACATGATCGAAGGCCAGGTCAATCTGCGCGACGCGGTGCGCCGGACCATTCACTTCGATCAGGAGGGCAAGACCTACCGCCTGAAGGAGAAGACCGCGGTGCTCATCCCGCGGCCGCGCGGCTGGCACCTCGACGAGAAGCACATGCTGGTCGAGGGGCGGCCGGTCTCCGGCAGCCTGTTCGACTTCGGCCTGTTCTTCTTCCACAACGCGAAAGAACTCGTCGCGCGCGGCTCGGGGCCGTACTTCTACCTGCCGAAGATGGAGTCGCACCTCGAGGCGCGGCTGTGGAACGAGGTTTTTGTTTTCTCCCAGAATGAACTGAAAATTCCCCAGGGCACGATCAAGGCGACCGCGCTGGTCGAGACGGTGCTGGCGGCGTTCGAGATGGACGAGATCCTGTGGGAGCTGCGCGAGCACTCCGCCGGCCTCAACATCGGCCGCTGGGACTACATCTTCTCCTGCATCAAGAAGTTCAAGCTGGACAAGGACTTCTGCCTGGCCGACCGCGCCAAGGTCACCATGACCTCGCCGTTCATGCGCTCCTATGCGCTGCTGCTGCTGAAGACCTGCCACAAGC
>DATEGT010000275.1:0-5757 GCA_035280025.1 Burkholderiales bacterium
GGAAATAGCCGCCCTTGACCGGCGCGCGGTGACCCATGTTGCCGCCTTCGTATTCCTCGCCCGAGGACCACGGAGCTTCCTCGGACTTGATCTTCACGAAGCAGCCCGACATGTCCACGTTCCAGGTCACGGAGTCGAAGATGAAGAACTCGGGTTCCGGGCCGAAGTAGGCGGTATCGCCCAGGCCGCTAGACTTCAAGTACGCCTCAGCGCGCTTGGCGATGGTGCGCGGATCGCGGTCGTAGCCCTTTCCGTCGGAAGGCTCGACCGCGTCGCAGGTGAGATTGAGCACCGGTTCATCGGTGAACGGATCCATCCGAGCCGAATCCGGATCGGGCATGAGGAGCATGTCCGATGCTTCTATGCCCTTCCAGCCCGCGATCGAGGACCCGTCGAAGAAATGCCCGCTTTCGAACTTCTCCATGCCGAACGCCTTGACCGGCACCGAAACGTGCTGCTCCTTGCCCCGGGTATCGGTGAAGCGCAAGTCTATGAACTTGACCTCCTTATCCTTGATCATTTTCATTACGTCATTGGCGGACAATGCCATCGCGGGATCTCCTCAAGTTGCGGATTGTTGGTGGTTAGGAAGGTAGTTAGCCGCTAGAATCGGCGGAATCTCTGCAGATTCCATGCCATCTGGCGCTGAAAAAGCAGGCCATTGTGCCATAGGAGAAACCCGAGGGGACCTTGCGCACCAAGCCGACGCAAAGTCGCCATTATGCGCACCGCATCGGTGCGAATCAACTCCCGAGGGCCGCGCCCCGAGCTAAACTACGGGTATTGCCTCGGCGCCTGAAGTGACCATGTCGAAAGACTCTCCGGAAGACATCCTTGCCCGAGCGAAGCAGCGCGGCCAGGCCATGAAATTGCCTTATGGAGGAGCGCTGCTGCCCGCGGAAGCGTATGCGCTGCTTCAGCAGGATCCCAACGCCAAGCTCGTCGACGTCCGCACCCGGGCCGAGTGGGACTACGTCGGGCACATCCCCGGAACGGTGCTGATCGAATGGAACACCTATCCCGACGGCCACCGCAATCCGGCGTTCCTCGGAGAGCTGCAGGCCCAAGTTGCCAAAAGCGATTCACCCGTCATGTTCCTGTGTCGCTCGGGCGCACGATCGCATCACGCCGCCGCAGCCGCGACTCAGGCCGGGTATCCGAACAGCTACAACATTCTCGAAGGGTTCGAAGGGGAAAAGAACACGCAGGGCCAACGCAGCACCGTAGGCGGCTGGCGCGTCGCAGGCCTGCCCTGGGTGCAAGGCTGATTCCTATCGAGGCCCCGCAGAACGGCCGACGGCTGCGCGAGACCTTGACTTCGCTCAAGGAAACACCGCCCGTCCGGCATACACTTGTCATTTCTTGAGAGGAGGGTCTCATGAACCGTCGCAAGTTCATCGCCGGCGCCGCCGCCGCGGCATCGGCAGTCGCAGTTCAGAAAGCGGTCGCGCAAACGCCCTCGCTGCCCAGCATTCGCTGGCGTTGCGCGTCGAGCTTCCCGAAGAGCCTGGACACCATCTACGGAGGCGGCGAGGTGATCGCCAAGCGCGTCGAGCAATTGACCGGAGGCAAGTTCCAGATCCGCGTTTTCGCGGCGGGCGAGATCGTTCCGGCGTTCGGTGTCGTCGACGCAATCCAGCAGGGCACGATCGAATGCGCGCACACCGCGAGCTACTACTTCGTCGGGAAGAACAAGACGTTCGCCTTCGACACGACGCTGCCTTTCGGGATGAACCAGCGCGAGCAGAACGCCTGGATCTACTACGGCGGCGGTCTCGATCTGGTGCACGCGTTCTTCAAGGACTTCGGGTTCATCTCATTCCCGGCCGGAAACACGGGCGCGCAAATGGGCGGCTGGTGGCGCAAGGAAGTGCGCTCGGTCAAGGACCTCAAGGGTGTGAAGATGCGCATCGCCGGCCTGGGCGGCGAAGTGATGGCCCGGCTCGGGGCGGTGCCGCAGCAGATCGCCGGCGGCGACATCTATCCGGCGCTCGAGCGCGGTGCTCTCGACTCGGCCGAGTGGGTAGGCCCGTACGACGACGAGAAGCTCGGCTTCTACAAGGTAGCGCCGCACTACTACTTCCCGGGCTGGTGGGAGTCGAACTCGATGTATTCCTTCTACGTGGGGCTGAAGGAATGGGAGAAGCTGCCGAAAGAATACCAGGCGGCGATCGAGGCGGCCGCGTACGAAGCCAATATCGACATGATGGCGAAGTACGATGCGAAGAACGTCCCGGCGCTCGAGCGGCTGGTGAAGAACGGCGTCAAGCTGCACCAGTTCTCCACCGACATCCTGCGCGCGGCGCAGCAGGCAGCGTACGAGCTCTACGAAGACGAGGCCGGCAAGAATCCGTCGTGGAAGAAAATCTACGAGCCCTGGAAGAAATTCCGCTCCGACCAATTCCTGTGGCACCGCGTGCAGGAATTCGCCTACGAGAGCTTCGTCTACACCCATCCGCTCGGCAAGAAGTAGGTCCGCCGCGCGAATTGAAACCCCGCCTCGGCGGGGTTTTTAATTTCCGCCCTTCAGCGCCTTCTCGATCTCCGACGCAGCGTCGTCCGATTTCTGCTCGCCCTGCGCCGGCACCGGGTTGCGCTCGGCGCCCGGCGCGGGCAGGCCGAGCTGGCGGCGCAGCTCCTCCTCGCCCGTGCCCTTCACCGTGACGGCCTCGGTGATGTTCCCCGACACCAGCTTCGGGAACGTGATCACCGTAGCAACCATCAGGATCTGGATCACCACGAAGGGGATGGCGCCCCAGTAGATGTCGGAGGTCTTGATGCTCTTCGGCGCGACGCTGCGCAGGTAGAACAGGGCGAACCCGAACGGCGGATGCAGGAACGAAGTCTGCATGTTCACCGCAAGCAGCACGCCGAACCAGATGAGGTCGATGCCGAGCTTCTGCGCCACCGGCGTGAGCAGCGGCACCATGATGAACGCGATTTCGAAATAGTCGAGGAAGAACGCGAGGAAGAAGATGATGGCGTTCACCACGATGAGAAAGCCGAGCGCGCCGCCCGGCACGTGCAGCAGCAGCCGCTCGACCCACAGGTCGCCGTCGACGCCGCGGAACACAAGGCTGAACACCGTCGAGCCGATCAGGATGAACATGACGAAGCTCGTCATGGTCGCGGTCGACTCGACCGCCTCGCGCAGCAGCTTCCAGGAGAGCTTGCGCTTGATGAGCGCGAGGATCAGCGCACCGGTGGCACCCATGCCGCCGCCCTCGGTCGGGGTCGCCACGCCCAGGAAGATCGTGCCTAGCACGAGGAAGATCAGCACGAGCGGCGGGACCATCGAAGTGACCACGCGCAACGCGAGCTTGCGACCGTGCAGCGTGCGCATTTCGGGCGGGCAGCCCGGTGCGGCGGCCGGCTTCACCATCGAGACGATGAACACCCACACTGCATAAGCGGCTGCGAGGCCGAGACCCGGAAACAGTGCCCCCTCGTACATGTCGCCGACCGAGGTGCCCATCTGGTCGGCGAGCACGATCAGCACCAGGCTCGGCGGAATGATCTGCGCGAGCGTCCCGGAGGCGGCGATAACGCCGGTCGAGAGCCGGTGCGAATAGCCGTAGCGCATCATCACCGGCAAGGAGATCAACCCCATGGCGAGGACCGAGGCCGCCACGACGCCGGTGGTCGCCGCGAGCAGCGCACCGACGAAGACCACCGCGTAGGCGATGCCGCCGCGGATCGAGCCGAATACCTGGCCGATAGTGTCGAGCAGGTCCTCGGCCATGCCGCTCCTCTCGAGAATCAGGCCCATCAGCGTGAAGAACGGGATCGCGAGCAACACCGGATTCCCCATGATGCCGAGCACGCGCTCGGGCAGCGCCTGCAGGAGCGCCGGCTGCAGCATGCCGAAGTGGATGCCGAGGACTCCGAACGCGAGCCCGGTGAAGGCGAGCGAGAACGCCACGGGATAGCCGATCAGCAGGAACACGACCAGCCCGCCGAACATGATCGGCGCCATGTATTCGGCGATCATCAGGTGGCGTGTCCCTTCTTCTCGAATTCTTCCACGGACACGAGGCCCTTCAGGAAGCCGATGCGCTTGATGATCTCCGAGACGCCTTGCAACGCGAGCAACCCGAAAGCGACCGGAATGAGCAGCCGCACCGGCCAGCGGATCAGGCCGCCGGGATCCGAAGAATACTCCTGGATGTCATAGGAATTGACGAGCGAGGGCCAGCTGTACCAGGCGATGATGACCGTCGCCGGCAGCAGCATGAAGATGCCGCCGAGGATGTGGATCCAGGCCTGCACGCGCGGCGAGAACTTGCCGGCGAGCACGTCGATGTTCACATGCTCGTGCCGCTTGAGCGTGTAGCCGGCGACCAGCAGCCAGACCGCGGCGTTGAGGTACCACTGGATCTCGAGCCAGGCGTTCGAGCCGATGTTCAGCGCGTAGCGTGCAGTCGCCGCCGCCGAGCAGATGATTACCGCTGCGAGACCCAGCCACGACACCCAGCGGCCGATGAACTCGTTCACGGAATCGATGACTGAGGAAAGGCGCAGCAGCTTTTTCATTGACCGGCCTGGCGCTCGCGCGTGAGGTCCGATAGTGTCTCCAATGCGGCCGCGAAACGCAATTGACGCAAATCAACGCGCCGCGCGAGCGGCCGGCTGTTTCACGCGCTCAATCCGGCTCTTGCCGCGATAGCCTGGCCCCGAACCCGACTCAACCCGCGGACCAGTTCACCAGGCCGATGCTTGCCGTCAGTATCACGCCGGCGCCGAAAGCGATGCGGTACCAGGCGAACGGGGTGAAGTCGTGTGTCGCTATGTAGCGCAGAAGCCAGCGCACGCACAGAAACGCCGAAACGAACGCGGCCACTGAGCCCACTGCGAATAAGCCGATGTCACCCGACGAGAAGAGCGCGCGGTTCTTCCACAAGTCGTACGCGCCCGCCGCGATCAGCGTCGGCACGGCGAGGAAGAACGAGAATTCGGTCGCCGCGCGGCGCGACAAGCCGAACAGCATTCCGCCGATGATGGTGGCGCCCGAGCGCGAGGTCCCGGGAATTAGCGCGAACGCCTGCGCGATACCCACCTTGAGCGCGTCGCTCCAGGTCATCGCGTCGACCGAGTCGACGCGCACGCGCGGACGCAATCGGCGCTCGACCCACAGGATGATCACGCCGCCGATGATGAACGCGAGCGCGACCGGTACTGCGTGAAACAGGTACGCCTTGATCAGCTTGCTGAACGCGAGACCGAGCACCGCCGCCGGGATGAAAGCGACGACGAGGTTGGCGACGAAGCGGCGGGACTGAGGTTCGCTCGCGAGGCCAGCAGCGATATTCAGGAATCGCGCGCGATATTCCCAGACGATGGCGAGCATTGCCCCGGTCTGGATGACGATCTCGAAGACCTTGGCCTTGTCGCCGGTAAAGCCGAGCAGGTCCCCGGCCAGAATCAGATGACCCGTCGAGGAAATCGGCAGGAATTCGGTCAGACCTTCGACGATGCCGAGGACGAGCGCCTTGACCAACAGAGCGAATTCCACTTTCCTCTCGCAGGAAATAAGAAGGGCGGCAGACGCGCCGCCCCAAGTTTAGCGGAAAGGCTCAGGCCTTGGCGTAGAGTTCCGCGCCTTTCTTCACGAACTCTATCGCCTTCTGCTCCATGCCCCGCTTCAGCGCGTCCTGCTCCGACACGCCGTGCTTCTCCGCGTACTCGCGCACGTCCTGCGTGATCTTCATCGAGCAGAAATGCGGCCCGCACATCGAGCAGAAGTGCGCGAGCTTCGCG
>DATEGT010000276.1:0-3276 GCA_035280025.1 Burkholderiales bacterium
GAGCTGGGCGCGGGCGGGAGCCGCAACGAGGAGGAACAGGGCGAGAAGGACCTTTCGCATGCTTATTCGTGTGGCCTGAACTTGAGCTGCAGCTCGCGCCTGAACTGGTCGGCGCGGTCGGGCCTGGGCAAGGGCGAAGCCTTGTTGATCGCGCGCTCGACCGCTTCGTCGTAGAGCTTGTGGCCGCTCGATTTCACCAGCTTTACCGAAATCACCTGGCCGGTGGGAATCTGTATAACCTCGAAGATCGCCTCGGGATTGTCTTTTATGTCGGAGGGCAGCACGATCCACCCCTTGATTGCGGAGCGGAGTCGGTCGATGTAGCCCGCGTCGGGCGCGGCCGCTGCCTGCGGCTGGCTGAACTGCTTGACGACGTCCTGGCGCTCGCGGGCCGCAAGCGCCTTCTGCTCCTGCGCGAGCTGCTGCTGGATCCGGGACGTGGTGTCGAACTTGAGCGGCGGCTCCTCCTTCTTCTTCGGCGCCTTCTTCTCGCGCTCGATCGCGATGTCCGGCTTGGCCACCGCTTTTTGCTCGACCTTCGGCGGCGGCTTGGCCTCGGGCTTGGGCTCAGCTTTCGGCGGCTCGACCTTGGGCGCGGGCGCGGCCTCGGGGAGCTGGCTCCACAACTCGACCTCGACGGCGTCGGGGTGGCGCGATTGCCAGTGCAGCCCGAAGACCAGAGTGCCCACGAGCACCAGGTGCACCAGCGCGGAGAGAGCCGCCGGGGCGACCCCGCCCGGCTCGTCGGCGTAGATCGCGTAGCTCACGACGCCGGCTTCACCAAGAGGCCGACGCGGCGGATGTTCTGCCGCTGCAGCTCGTCCATCACCTTCAGCACCGCCTCGTAGCGCACGTCCTTGTCGGCGGAGATCACGACCGGCTGGTCGGGAGACTTCTTCTGGCGCTCGCGCAGGGCCGCCACCAGCTGGGCGCTCGTCACCGCCCGCTCGTCCGAGCGGCCCTTGTCGCGCTCGCGCAGCATCAGCGAGGAATCGCGCCGCACGATCACCTCGAGCGGCGTCGCCGGGGGCTGCGAGGACTTGCCCACGCTCGGCAGGTTGATCACGCCCGGGTTCACCAGCGGCGCGGTCACCATGAAGATGACCAGCAGCACCAGCATCACGTCCACGTACGGGACGATGTTGATCTGGTTCATGAGGCGCCGGGCGCGCACCGCGTCACACCCTCGAGGGCTCGTGCGCCGCCGCGAGCCTGGCCTGCGCCTGGCGCTGGAGGATGTTGGAGAACTCCTCCATGAAGCTCTCGAAGCGCACCGCCAGCCGGTCGACGTCGTGCGAGAAGCGGTTGTAGGCCACCACCGCCGGTATCGCGGCGAACAGGCCGATCGCCGTGGCGACCAGCGCCTCGGCGATCCCCGGCGCGACCGCCGCGAGGGTCGCCTGCGCCATGTTCGACAGGCCGCGGAAGGCATGCATGATGCCCCACACCGTTCCGAGCAGGCCGACGTAGGGGCTCACCGATCCCACCGAGGCGAGGAACGCGAGGTTCGCCTCCAGCCGGTCCATCTCGCGCTGGTAGGTCGCCCGCATCGCGCGCCGCGCGCCGTCGACCATCAGGCTGGGGTCGGGCGCGCCGCGCTGGCTCTTCAGCTTGGCGAACTCGCGGAACCCGGCCTCGAAGATCCGCTCCAGGCTGCCGGTCGAGTGGCGGTGGTTCACCGCGCTCTGGTACAGCGCCGCGAGGTCCGAGCCGCTCCAGAAGTCTCGCTCGAAGTTCTCGGTCTTGCGCTTGGCTCGGCCGATGGTGAAGATCTTCAGGAAGATGAAATACCAGGACATGAACGAGACGACGAGCAGCAGCAGCATGACCAGCTGCACGACCACGCTCGCGTTGGCGGCCATCGCGAGGATGGAGAGATCCTGGGTTGTGCTCATCGCAATCCCTCTAGTTTTTTTCGAATCGCCTCAGGCACGCCCACCGGCCTGTAGCTCTTCGCGCTGACGCACGCCAGGCCCATCTCGGCGCTCGCCAGTGTCTCCTCCCCGCGCATCACCGCCTGATCGAACACCAGCCGCGCCCGGCCCACCTGCTTGATCCGGGCCGTCACGGCCAGCGCGTCATTCAGCAACGCGGGCTTATGGTAGGCGATTTGCGCCGAATGCACCACAAAGAGGACATGATCGCGGCGGGCGAGTTCCCCCAGGTCGAAGCCCAGCGATTGCAGCAGCTCGGTGCGCGCGCACTCCATGAACGACAGATAGTTGGCATGGAACACCATACCGCCGGCGTCGGTGTGCTGATAGTAAACGCGGACCGGCCAGGAAAAGGGTTCGCGGCCGGAGGATTCCCTCATTGCCCGAACAGCTCCCCCGCGGCTCCGGATTTCGGCGCCGTCAGGCCCAGATGGCGGTAGGCCGAGACCGTCGCGATGCGCCCGCGCGGCGTGCGCTGCAGATAGCCCTGCTGTATGAGGAAGGGCTCGAGCACGTCCTCGATGGTGTCGGTCTCCTCGCCGATCGCGTGCGCGAGGTTCTCCAGGCCGACGGGGCCTCCCGAGAATTTCTCGATGACCGCGAGCAGGAGCTTGCGGTCCATCACGTCCAGGCCGAGCGCGTCCACGTCGAGCATTTTCAGCGCCGCGTCGGCGACCTCGCGCGTGACTGCGCCCTTCGCCCTCACCTGCGCGAAGTCGCGCACGCGCCGCAGCAGGCGGTTGGCGACGCGCGGGGTTCCGCGCGAGCGCCTGGCGATCTCCAGGGCGCCCTCGGGGGCGACCTCGATCTCGAGCAGGCCCGCGGAGCGGAAGACGATCTTCTGCAGCTCGGCGTCGGTGTAGAACTCCAGGCGCGCCACGATGCCGAAGCGGTCGCGAAGCGGGTTGGTGAGCATGCCGGCGCGGGTCGTCGCGCCGACCAGCGTGAAGGGCGGCAGGTCGAGCTTCACCGAGCGCGCCGCCGGGCCCTCGCCGATCATGATGTCGATCTGGTAATCCTCCAGCGCCGGATAGAGGATCTCCTCGACCACCGGCGCGAGCCGGTGGATCTCGTCGATGAAGAGCACGTCGTTCGGCTCGAGATTGGTGAGGATGGCGGCGAGATCGCCGGGGCGCTCGAGCACCGGGCCCGAGGTCTGCCGCAGGTTCACGCCCATTTCGCGCGCGACGATGTGCGCGAGCGTCGTCTTGCCCAGGCCCGGCGGCCCGAACAGGAGCACGTGGTCGAGGGCTTCCTTGCGCTTCCTCGCGGCCTCGACGAAGATCGAGAGCTGTCCGCGGATCTTTTCCTGGCCGATGTATTCGGAAAGGGATTTCGGGCG
>DATEGT010000277.1:0-2191 GCA_035280025.1 Burkholderiales bacterium
CCGGTGATCTTCTCCATGCGCCGCATGCTGCGCGCCGTGGGCGGCAGGAGGCGCGTCAAATCGCGCGTGCGATAGCGGATGACGGGCAGCGCCTCCTTCGTGAGCGAGGTGAAGACGAGCTCGCCCTTTTCGCCGTCGGGAAGCGGCGCGCCGCTCTGCGGATCGATCACTTCCGGGTAGAAGTGGTCCTCCCAGATGGCGAGGCCGTCCTTGGTCTCGATGCACTCCTGCGCGACGCCGGGCCCGATCACTTCGGAGAGGCCGTAGAGGTCGATGGCGTCTATGGCGAGGCGCTCTTCGATCGAGCGGCGCATCTCGTTGGTCCACGGCTCCGCGCCGAAGATGCCGATTCGCAGCGACGTGCCGCGCGGATCGATGCCCTGGCGCTCCATTTCGTCGGCGATCGCCAGCATGTAGCTCGGCGTCACCATGATGATGTCGGGCTTGAAGTCGGCGATCAGCTGCACCTGGCGCTCGGTCATGCCGCCGCTCACCGGGACCACCGTCGCGCCCAGGGTCTCGGCGCCGTAGTGCGCGCCCAGGCCTCCGGTGAACAGGCCGTAGCCGTAGGCGACGTGGACGATGTCGGACGAGCGCCCGCCGGCCGCCCGGATCGAGCGGGCCATGACCGCCGACCAGGTGTCGATGTCCGCGCGCGTATAGCCCACCACGGTGGGCTTGCCCGTCGTCCCGCTCGAGGCGTGCACGCGCACGATGTCCTTCATCGGCACCGCGAACATGCCGAAGGGATAGTTCTCGCGCAGGTCGGCCTTGGTCGTGAACGGGAACCCGGCGAGGTCCCCGAGTGTCTTGAGATCTCCGGGATGGACGCCGGCGGCGTCGAAAGCCTTGCGGTAGTGCGGGACCTTGTCGTAGGCATGCGCGAGCGTCCAGCGCAGGCGTTCCAGCTGCAGCGCGCGCAGCTCGTCGACGCCCGCCTTCTCGATCGGCTCGAGCTCGTCCATTTGCGCGCATCATGCGGGGTAGAATCCGCGCTGTCCAGGAGGTGAAACATGCCCGGGAAAGCCCTCGGCGCCCGCGCCGCTCGCGACCGGATGAAGCGCACCGCTTTCCTCCTCCTCGTGCTCTGCGCGCCGGCGCTCGCCGCGAATTTCACGGACGGGGAGGCGCGGAGAATCCAGTCGCACGGGCCCTGGCCCGCGCCATGGACGCCCGATCCGAGCAACCGCGTCTCGGGGAACCCGAGCGCGATCGACCTGGGAGAGCGCCTGTTCTTCGAGCGCAGGCTCTCCGCAAACGGCGGGATCTCCTGCTCGCGCTGCCACCTGCCCGAGCGCAACTGGTCGGACGGCTTGCCGCGGGCAGTCGGGCTCGCGGAGGTCGACCGCAACGCGCCGAGCGTCGTCAACGTCCGCTACCACCGCTGGTTCGCCTGGGACGGCGCGCACGACAGCCTCTGGGCACAGAGCATCAGCCCGATCCTCGAGCCGCGCGAGCTGGGGATGAGCGCGGCGGGCGTCGCGAAATTCATCCGCGGCGACCGCGACCTCGCCTGCCGCTACCGCAAGGCGTTCGGCGCCGCGCCCGGCGCGGACAACGAGAAAATCCTGGTCGACGCCGCGAAGGCGCTCGCGGCGTTCCAGGAGACCCTGGTGAGCGGCCGCACAGCCTTCGACGACTTCCGCGACGCGCTCGCGCGCGGGGACAGGACCGCGATGGCGCGCTACCCCGAGAACGCCCAGCGCGGGCTCAAGCTCTTCATCGGCAAAGGCGCCTGCGATACCTGCCACGCCGGCCCGGCGTTCACCGACGGCGAGTTCCACGACACCGGGATCCGGAGCGAAACCGATTCCGGCCGTTACGGCGGCATCAGGAAGCTGCTCGCCGACCGCATGAACCTGCTCGGCCCCTACAACGACGATCCCGAGCGCTCGACCGCCGCCGGCACGCGCCGCGTCTCGCTCGAGCAGCGCGACATCGGCGAGTTCAAGGTACCTTCGCTGCGCAACCTCGAGTCGAGCATGCCGTACATGCACAACGGCAGCCTCGCCAGCCTGCGCGACGTGGTGAAGCACTACTCCGAAATCGGCCCCGACCGGTTGCGCCAGGGCGGCGGCGCGATCCTGAAGGCCCTGCACCTGACCGACGGAGAAACCGCGGACCTGGTCGCCTTCCTGCAAACCCTGTCGGACCGCGGCGGCCAGTACCGGCGGCGCCCGTTCCCGGAGGA
>DATEGT010000278.1:0-5756 GCA_035280025.1 Burkholderiales bacterium
CTACACCTGCCCGATGCATCCGGAAATCCGCAGTCCCAAGCCGGGCAACTGTCCCAAGTGCGGAATGGCGCTCGAGCCGGTCGTCGCGAGCGCGGAAAATCGACCCAATCCCGAGCTCTCCGACATGACGCGCCGCTTCTGGGTTGGCCTCGTGCTGACTTCCCCGGTGTTCACCCTCGCGATGGCAGAGCACTTGCCGGGACTGCACGGCATGCTGCCGGGCGCCGGGGTCTCGGGATGGGTTCAACTGCTTTTCTCGATGCCGGTCGTGCTATGGGCGGCATGGCCGTTTTTCGTGCGCGGCTGGAATTCACTCGTGTCGCGCAGCCTGAACATGTACACGCTCATCGCTCTGGGTACCGGCATCGCGTTCGCCTATAGCGTGGTCGCGTTCTTCCTTCCCGGGCTCTTTCCCGAGGCGTTCCGCGGCGCCTCGGGGGAGGTGGGTCTCTACTTCGAGGCTGCGGCGGTGATCTCGGTGCTCGTGCTGCTCGGCGAGGTGCTGCAGCTGCGTGCGCGCGAGAACACGAGCGGAGCGATCCGCGCCTTGCTCAGGCTCGCGCCGGCGACGGCAGCCCGCGTGCGCGCGGACGGAAGCGACGAGGAGGTGTCCCTCGACCAGGTGATTCGAGGGGATACCCTGCGCGTGCGCCCGGGAGACAAGGTTCCGGTCGATGGCGAAGTGCTCGGCGGCGGGTCGAGCGTAGACGAGTCGCTGGTGACCGGCGAATCGATTCCGGTGGAAAAGTATCCGGGCCTCAAGGTCACCGGGGGCACCATCAACGGGACGGGCAGCTTCGTGATGCGCGCGGAGCGGGTCGGCGCCGAAACGCTGCTCGCGCAGATCGTGCAGATGGTCGCCGAGGCCCAGCGCACGCGCGCGCCGATCCAGCGTCTCGCCGATGTGGTGTCGTCCTACTTCGTACCCGCCGTCGTCGGGATCGCGATCATCGCTTTCCTCGCCTGGTCCGTGTACGGGCCACCGCCGGCCATGGCGTTTGCCCTGGTGAGCGCGATATCGGTCCTCATCATCGCCTGTCCGTGCGCGCTGGGGCTGGCCACCCCCATGTCGATCATGGTCGGGACAGGGCGCGGGGCCCAGGGCGGTGTCCTGATCCGCAACGCGGAGGCGCTGGAGCGGATGGAGCGCG
Source organism: Burkholderiales bacterium (assembly GCA_035280025.1). GTDB lineage: Bacteria > Pseudomonadota > Gammaproteobacteria > Burkholderiales > SG8-39 > VBDM01. The sequence goes on from DATEGT010000278.1 coordinate 1,152, forward strand.
TCGACACGCTGGTCGTGGACAAGACGGGAACTCTGACCCTGGGCAGGCCCGAGCTGACGACCGTCGCTGCGGCCGAGGGTTTTACCGAAGCGCAAGTGCTGCAGGTTGCGGCGAGCCTCGAGCGCGGCAGCGAGCACCCGCTGTCGGCTGCGATACTGGCCGGAGCGCGCGAGCGGGGTGCGAGGGCGCTGCCAGTCGAGAATTTCAACACGGTGACGGGTGGCGGGGTGCAGGCCGTTCTCGAAGGCCGCCCTGTCGCGCTGGGGAGCTACCGCTTCGCGCAATCGCGGGTTGAGATGCCGGAGACCTGGAAGGAGCGTGCCGACGCCTTGAGAAGAAAGGGCGAGACCGTGGTGTTTCTCGTCGATGGCGGGCGTTTCGCTGGCCTGCTGGGTGTAGCGGATCCCATCAAGACGTCGGCGCCCGAGACGTTGCGCGCGCTCGAAGCGGAAGGGATCCGCGTGATCATGCTCACGGGGGACAATGAGTTGACGGCGCGGGCGGTGGCGGAGCGGCTCGGAATCCGCGAAGTGCGCGCCGACGTTCTCCCGCAGGAAAAGGGCGCGGTGGTGAGAGCGCTGCGCGCCGGAGGCCGTGTGGTTGCGATGGCCGGGGACGGCGTGAACGACGCGCCTGCGCTGGCCGAGGCCGAAGTCGGCATCGCCATGGGGACCGGTGCCGACGTGGCGATCCAGAGCGCGGGAATCACGCTCGTAAGAGGCGACCTTTCGGGCATCTTGCGGGCGCGGCGGCTCTCTCGCGCCACGATGCGCAATATCCGCGAGAACCTGTTCCTCGCGTTCGTCTACAACAGCATCGGTGTGCCGATCGCGGCGGGCGTGCTGTTTCCCTGGATGGGGCTCCTGCTCAATCCGATGATCGCCGCGGCAGCCATGAGCGCGAGCTCGGTGTCCGTGGTCGCCAATGCCCTGCGGCTGCGGCGTGCGAAGCTCTGATGCGTCCTCGCCCCGGACCGCGAATCCGCTCCACCTCAAGGCCGGGGAACTTGAATCTCCAGTTCCTCGGTGCGACCGGAACCGTCACCGGATCGAAGTATCTGTTCACTGCGGGCTACGACAAGATCCTCGTCGACTGCGGCCTGTTTCAGGGGTTCAAGCAGCTTCGTCTGCGGAATTGGGCGCCGCTTCCCCTGAGGCCGGCGACGCTGTCCGCTGTTGTCCTTACCCATGCCCACATCGACCATAGCGGCTACTTGCCGCTCCTGGTCAAGAACGGTTTCGCCGGCAAGGTTCGCTGCAGCGACGCGACCTACGACCTCTGCCAAATCCTGCTGCCCGACGCGGGGAGGCTGCAGGAGGAAGAGGCGGAATACGCGAATCGCCGCGGATTCTCGAAGCACAGGCCGGCGTTGCCGCTCTACACCGAGGAGGACGCGAGGCGGGCGCTCGATAGCTTTGCCCCGGTCGACTTCAACCGGGAGATCGAGCTCGCCGGCGTGTGCCTGAGGCTGGCTCCGGCGGGGCATATTCTCGGGGCATCGATCGTTTCCTTGAGCGACGGCGTGCGCAAAGTGGTGTTCTCCGGAGATCTGGGACGGCCGAACGATTCGATCATGGTGGCGCCGGCGGAAATCCGCGATACCGATTACCTCGTGCTGGAATCGACCTACGGAAACCGCCTTCACGATCCCGAGGACCCGCGGATGGAGCTCGGGCGCGTTATCCGAAGGACCGTGGAGCGCGGCGGCGTTGTCGTGATCCCCTCCTTTGCGGTCGGTCGCGCCCAGTCTTTGCTCTACAACATCCATCGGCTAAAGTCGGAAGGCGCGATTCCGGCCGACCTGCCCGTCTACCTCAACAGCCCTATGGCGGCTGACGCGACCGAGATCTATCACAGGCATCGCGCCGAGCATCGCCTCACTCCGGAGCAATGTCGCGCCATGTGCGCTGTCGCGACCGTCGTCAACACGGCGGAGGAATCGAAACGGCTGAACGAGAAGAAAGGTCCGATGGTGGTCATCGCGTCGAGCGGAATGGCGACCGGCGGCCGCGTGGTGCACCATATCAAGGCTTTTGCGCCAGACCCGCGCAACACGATCCTGTTCTCCGGCTTCCAGGCCGGAGGCACGCGCGGTGACACCATCCTTTCCGGAGCGGAGGCGGTGAAGATCCACGGCGAGTACGTCCCGATACGGGCCGAGGTCGCGATCATCAACAATCTCTCGGCGCACGCCGATTACGCCGAGATCCTGGACTGGCTGCGCGGCTTCGAGCGCCCGCCACGAGAAACCTTCATCACGCACGGCGAGCCGTTGGCGGCAGACGCACTGCGCCGCCGCGTCGAGGAGCAGCTTCGTTGGCGCGCGCGCGTGCCTGACTATCTGGAAAAAACCGCGCTGCAATAAGCGATCCGGACAAGGAAAGCCGCCGTGCCTCACGCCAATACGCTCAGGCTCCGCCATCTGGGGATCGACACCTACCAGCACCACGTGGTGTTCATGCGCAGCGATTGCCACATCTGCCGCTCGGAGGGATTCGGCGTGCAGTCGCGGGTTCAGGTCCGGCTGGGCGCGAAGGCCGTCGTCGCCACCGTGAACGTGGTGCACAGCGAGATCTTCGCGCGGGGTGAGGGTGGTCTTTCGGAATCCGCCTGGCGCGCACTGGACGCCCATGAAGGCGACGAGATGCTGCTGTCGCACGCGGCTCCGGTCGAGTCTTTGAGTCTGTTGCGCGGCAAGGTGTACGGCAAGTCGCTCGACGAAGCATCGATGCTCGAGATCGTGCGCGACATCACCGCGGGCCGCTACTCCGACTTGCACCTCTCGGCGTTCGTCACCGCGTGCGCCGGCAACCACCTCGACCTCGACGAAACCGTGGCGCTCACGCGCGCCATGGTCGCCGTGGGCGAACGCATGACCTGGGACAAGCCGCAGATCATGGACAAGCACTGTGTCGGCGGCCTGCCGGGAAATCGGACCACGCCCATCGTAGTCGCCATCGTCGCGGCGTTCGGCCTCACCATTCCGAAGACGTCCTCGCGCGCCATCACGTCGCCCGCAGGCACCGCCGACACGATGGAGACCCTCGCTCCCGTGAACCTCGATGCGCGCGCCGTGCGGCGGGTCGTCGAGCGCGAAGGCGGTTGCATCGTCTGGGGCGGCACCGCCGGCTTGAGCCCCGCCGACGAGGCCCTGGTGCGTGTCGAGCGGCCGCTTGAGCTCGATAGCGAAGGTCAGCTCGTGGCGTCGGTGCTGTCGAAGAAGGTGGCGGCGGGCTCGACACACGTCGTAGTCGACATGCCGGTGGGGCCGACCGCGAAAGTGCGCTCGATCGCGGCGGCGGAATTCCTGTCCGGGCGGTTCGAGGCCGCGGGACGCGCCCTGGGCTTGTCGGTGCGCGTCGTGGCGACCGACGGTAGCCAGCCAGTGGGACGCGGCGTCGGCCCGGCGCTCGAAGCGCGCGACGTGCTGGCGGTGCTGCGGGGCGAGGCGGAGGCGCCGCCGGACCTGCGCGAACGCGCACTCCTTCTCGCCGGACATGTCCTTGAGCTTTCCGGGAGCGCGCCCGCAGGCGCCGGACAGGAGGAAGCGACGGCCATCCTAGAAGATGGGCGCGCCTGGCGCAAGTTCGAGGCGATATGCCGGGCCCAGGGCGGGATGCGCGAGCCGCGAAGGGCCGCGCACATCGACTGGATCTGCGCCGCGCGCCCCGGCCGCGTGATCGCGGTCGACAACCGGCGGCTTGCGCGCGCGGCGAAGCTCGCCGGTGCGCCCGAGGCGAGCGCTGCAGGCATAGAGCTTCTCGCGCCGATTGGAACCGTGGTCCAGGAGGGACAGCCGCTGTACTCGCTGCACGCCGAGGCCCACGGCGAGCTTCACTATGCGCTCGACTACGTCAGCGGCCAGCCGGACATCGTTGCGATCGGAGAGCCGCAATGAACGAGGTCGTATTCGCGATCCCGGGAAATGAACCGCTCGCACGACTTCTCGCGGCGCGACAGGGTGCCGTAGAAGGCGCGCTCGCGCTGCGACGCTTCCCGGACGGTGAGAGTTACGTACGCCTGGACGCCCCGGTATCGGGGCGCGATGTCATCCTCGTCTGTGGCCTCGATCGCCCCGACGAGAAGCTGCTGCCCCTCGTGTTCGCGGCTGGCGCGGCGAGAGAGTTGGGCGCGACGAGCGTGGGTATCGTAGCGCCCTATCTCGGCTATCTGCGCCAGGACCGGCGTTTCAGGGACGGCGAAGCCCTGACCTCCGCGGCCTTCGCGAAGCTCCTCTCGGGCTACGCAGACTGGCTGGTCACCGTGGACCCGCACCTGCACCGTTATCGCTCGCTCGAGCAGATCTATTCGCTGCGCACGGCAGTCGCGCACGCGGCCCGCGGGATATCGGACTGGATACAGGAGCAGGTCGAGGCGCCACTCCTCGTGGGCCCGGATGCCGAGAGCGAGCAATGGGTGGCCGAGGTCGCGCGGCTCTCCGGGTGTCCCCATATCGTTCTGGAGAAGGCCCGCCGAGGAGACCGAGAGGTCGAGGTGTCCGCTCCGGCGATCGAGCGCTATCGCGACCGCACGCCGGTGCTGATCGACGACATCATCTCCACGGGGGCTACTATGGCGGAAGCGGTCGTCCGGCTCGTCCGTGCC
>DATEGT010000279.1:0-13094 GCA_035280025.1 Burkholderiales bacterium
GAACCTTTCGACGAGCGCAGCACCAGCTTCGCGCCGAGCATCCGCGCGACGAGCGGTAGCTCGGCCGACGGATCGGCGTGCGCGAGGCTGCCGCCGACCGTGCCGCGATTGCGCGTCTGCGCGTGGCCGACCCAGGCGAGCGCCTGGCGCAGCAGCGGTAGCCGCGCCGCGAGCGCGTCGTCGCGCTCGATCGTGACCTGCCGGGTGCACGCGCCGGTGCGCACGGTGTCCTTGTCGATCTTCACGAACTTCAACGCGTCGATCTCGTTGATGTCGACGAGCCAGGCCGGGCGTACGAGCCGCATCGCCATCATCGGCACCAGGCTCTGGCCTCCGGCGATCAGCCTCGCGCCCTCGCCATGACGCGCGAGCAGCGAGCAGGCTTCGGCGACGGAAGCGGCGCGGGCGTATTCGAAAGGAGCGGACTTCAATGGGCGATCCCTGAGCCAGGGCCGTATGATACTCAATCGCCAACGGGCGCCGGAAAGCGAGGCCGAATGCTCGAGCTCAGACCCACCTGCGAGAACTGCGGGCCCGCAGGCATGACTGCCGACCCGCCGCGCCTTGGCCTCGTCCGGCGCGGGGAGCTGCGGGACGCGCACGGCTCCAGGAGGTAAAGTGGCGGGACGTTCAACCAGGCATCCGCACCGGGAGGAAGGAATGTCGTCGAAACTCGTGCAATCGATCGCGGTGCTCGCGCTGTGCGCGCTCTGCACCGCCGCCCAGGCTCAGACCTGGCCCGCCAAGCCGATCCGCGTGATCGTGCCGTTCACGCCCGGCAGCGGCACCGACATCATCGCGCGCACGGTGGGAGAGAAGGTCTCGCACCAGCTGGGCCAGCCCGTCGTGGTCGAGAACCGGCCGGGTGCGGGCGGCACGATCGGCAGCGCGATCGTGGCGAAGTCGGAGCCCGACGGCTACACCCTGCTCGTGCACTCGTCTTCGTATACGGTGACCCCGTCCACCTACAAGGACCTGCCCTACGACACGCTGCGCGACCTCACCGGCGTCGTGCCGCTCGGGCTGCTGCCCAACGTGCTCGTGATGGCGCCGTCGAAGGGGATCCGCTCGGTGAAGGAGCTGGTCGCGGCGGCGAAAGCGAAACCCGGCGCGATGAACTCCGCTTCCGTGGGCGTCGGCAGCGCGACGCACCTGAACGCCGAGCGTTTCCGCCTCGGCGCCGGCATCGACACGGTGAACGTCCCGTTCAAGGGCTCGCCCGAGGCGCTCACCGAGATCATGGCCGGGCGCGTCGATTTCTACTTCTGCCCGGTGAACGCGGTGCTGCCGCTCCTGAAGGACGGCAAGCTCGTCGCGCTCGCCGTGGGCAGCACCAGGCGCTCGCTCGCCCTTCCCGATCTGCCGACCACGCTGGAGGCCGGTGTTCCCGACTCCGACTACAACTTCTGGGTCGGGATGTTCGCGCCCTCGAAGACGCCGCGCGAAACCGTCCAGAAGCTCTACCAGGAGGCCGCCAAGGCGCTGCATTCGCCCGACGTGCGGGAAAAGCTCGGGCGTCTCGGCGCCGAGCCGATGGAGTACACCCCGGAGGCCTTCAACGCCTACCTCCGCCGGGAGATCGCGGCGAACGCGGCGCTGGTCAAGGCCGCAGGGATCAAGCTCGAATAGCGGGCTCCTACGCCACCGCGATGGCGCTCCCGACGAGCGCCGCGAGGACGATCGACGCCATGAGGGTGCGCCACCCCGGCTCGCGCCAGATCCGGCGCAGGAGCCCCACCGGGCGGGGCGCCCGGGTGAGCCGCTTGCGGTCGCCCCGCGTCGGGTCGGTGAGGCGCTCGATCGCGTCCGAGCAGTCGAACTTCGCCGATACCGGGAGCCGGGTGTCCGACCCGATCGCCGCCGCCGCGGGCGCCGGCAGGACGGTCTTCAGCGCGTCGGCGTCGAGCTTCATCGTCTTGGTGGTCTCGCGGTCGCGCTGCTTCTCTCCGGCCTCGGCGGCCTCGCGGTCCACCAGCTCGGCGAGCGCGGAGCGCAGGTCCTGGGCAAGCTCGTAGGCGTCCTGGTAGCGCACCGCGGGGTCCTTCTTCAGCGCGCGCTCGACCACGAAGTCGAGCATCGCCGGCACCTCGGGATTCAGCCGGCTCGGCACCGGGGGCTGGAAGTTCGCCACCGCGTGGAAGATCTGCGGCGTGTCCTCGCCCTCGAAGAGCTTGGATTGCGTGAGCATCTCGTAGAGCACCACGCCCAGCGAGAAGATGTCGGAGCGGTGGTCCACCGGCGACCCCGAGACCTGCTCGGGCGACATGTACTTCGGCGTCCCGAGCACCAGCCCCGTGCTCGTCTTGTGGTCGGAGGCGCGCATGCGCGCGATGCCGAAGTCCATGATCTTCACCTGCTCGTGCGGCAGCAGCATGATATTGCTCGGCTTGATGTCGCGGTGGACCACGCCGTGCTCGTGCGCGTAGCCCAGGCCCTCGGCGACCTGCTCGGCGATGTGCACCGCCTCGGGAACGCTGATCGAGCCTTCCTTCATGCGCGTGCGCAGCTCCTTGCCTTTCAGGAACTCCATCGCCATGTAGGCGATGTCGCCTTCCTGGCCGAAGTCGTAGACCGTGATGATCTGCGGATGCGAGAGGCGGCCGGCCGCCTTGGCCTCGAGGAAGAAGCGCTTCTGGTACTCGGTCTTGCCCTCGGCATCGGCTGACAGGATGACGGTCTTCAGCGCGACGGTGCGGTCGAGCGCCGGATCCTCGCCCTTGTAGACGACACCCATCGCGCCGCGGCCGAGCTCGTTGATGATCCGGTAGCGGCCGAGCTTTTCCTGCTTCTTCTTCGCCATGGCTAGTACTTGATCCTCTCGCGCAGCCCGTGGAGCCAGCTCTCGCGCTGCTTGGCCGACATGCCGACCTTGCCCATCGCCGCGTCGAGCACTTTCTGGTGTCCTCCCGTGGCGGCGCGCGCGCCTATCCCGGCGCCGACGAGCGCGACCGCCGCGGCGACCCCGGCGGCGACGAGCCGGCGCTGCCTGCGCCCGGCGGCGCTCTTGTCCGGAAAGAACAGCTCGTGCGTGCGCAGCCCCGCGTCGGTGAACATCCCGGCGGGGGACAGGCCCGAATCGAGGGCGGGCGCGGCTTCCGCGAGAGCGTCGCGGAAGGAGCGGGAGATCAGCACGCGCATGGAGGAGGCGAATTCCGCGACGCTCGCCGCGACCGAGATCCCGTCGCCGGTCATGCCGTCCGGGCCGCGGCTGCCCGAGGTCACCTGCACCGCCCCGTGGTTCACACCGACGCACAGCGGCAGCCCTGCGGCCGCCGCGGTGAGCGAGCGCTGCGCGAGGCGCAGGGCGCCCACGGGGTCGGCGAGGACGGCGATCGCGACGCCGTCGGCCGCGTCGAGGGCGATCCAGCCGGCCGGCGCGAGGTCCGCGGTGGTCACCGCGATGACCGCTTCGAGTTGCGCGCGCAGCCGGGCCTGCTCCTGGGCGGGTCTGCGCGCGAACTCGTGGATTTTCAGAAAGACGACGCTGGCGAGGCTTGCAGCGGCGTTCGTGGGATTCATCGGGGGTGCGCGAAAGGTTCCGCGATCTTACCCCTTGTTCAACCCTTGCGCTTACAATCTCCGCCACATGGAGGATCTCATGGAGCTCAGGGCGGTAAGTCTCAGGGAAATTTCCGAGGGCATCGCGAAGAGCGTCAAACCGGTGAGCATCCTGTGGCAGGCGCCCGACACCATCGCCTTCGTCGCGCGCGGGCGCGCCGGAAGGAGCGAATTTCACTCCGATCCGAGCGACGAGGTCATGTACATGATCAAGGGCGACATGAACCTCCACTACATCGACGGCGCCGGGACGGAGAAGGTGGCAGTGATCCGGGAGGGCGAGATCATCTATTGCCCCGCGGGGACGCCGCACTCGCCGCGCTTCCCCCGCGACGCCTACGTGCTGGTGCTCGAGCGCAAGCGCCGCCCCGGAGAGCGCGACAAGTTCTCGTGGTATTGCGAGAACTGCCGCGAGCCGCTCTTCGAATCGACGAAGGTGGTTTCCGACTACCGCGAGGACCCGGTATCGCGCGTCTACGAGGAGTTCTACTCGGAGGAGAAGCACCGCAGCTGCGGTAAGTGCGGGCACGTGACCGCCAGGCCGGCGCCGTAGCCCTTGACCGAGCGCGAAAAAGTCACGCATCCGCCCCGGGAGGGGGAACCTTTTTCCGCGCTCAAGCGTGTAGGCGATCCTATGCCGCCGGTTTCCCCGTACCGCCAGGCCCGGCCCGAGGAACTGAACTTCGAAGATCTCATCCGTCCGCAGGCCGAGTATCTCTACAGGCTCGCCTGGCGCTTTACGGGCAACGTCACCGACGCCGAGGATCTGGTCCAGGACGTACTGCTCAAGCTGTATCCGCGGACGCGGGAGATGCTCGCGATCCAGAAGCTGAGACCGTGGCTCGCCAAGGTTCTCTATCACCAGTACGTCGACTCGGTGCGGGAGCGGGCGCGCTCCCCGGTCCTCGAGATCGTCGCCGGCGGCGATGCGGAGGGGAATCCGCTGGACCAGATCGCCTCGACGCGGGACGGCCCCGAGGAGCACGCCGAGCGCAGCGGGCAGCGCGACCGCATCCTCGCCGCCGTGAGGCTGCTCAACCCGGAGCAGCGCGCGATCATTGCGATGCACGACGTCGAGGGATACAGTCTCGAGGAGCTCGAGAGAATCCTCGAGACGCCCGTCGGCACGCTGAAATCCCGCCTGCACCGCGCCCGCCAGCGCCTGCGGGCGCTCCTCCCGATGGAACCTTTTCCCGTCAAATAGCGTGTTATGCGCTGAGAACGGAACCCGACATGGAATGCCAACAATTCACGGCGCAGCTGGACGACTATCTCGACGGCGGGGCGGACGAGCCCGCCATGCGCGCGCACTTGAAGGGCTGCCCCGAGTGCCGCGGGGTGTACGACCACGCGGTGGCGGTTCAGGCCGCGGTGCGCAAGCTGTCCGCGCCGGAAGTGCATCCCGCCTTCGTCGACCGCGCGATACTACGAGCGATGCGCCGCGGCGCGGATGCCGATCGCCCGGCGCGGCACGCGATGCTCGGCATGGCGCTCGCGGCGAGCCTCGTGCTCGGCGTCGGCGCGGGCGCGTACCTGACGCTGCACACGGCGCCGGTGCAGACGGTGGCTCTCTCGGTGGAGCGGCCCGAGACCGTGCGCATGGTGTTCACCAGCGCGAAGCCGCTGCGCGCGGCGACGGTCAGCATTGTCTTGCCGGAGAACGTCGAGCTGGTCGGGTACGGGGGCCGGCGCGAGCTCTCCTGGCAGACGGATTTGCGTGAAGGACAGAACCTGCTGCAGCTTCCCCTGATCGCGCACGGGCCGGTGAAGGACGAGCTGCGCGCGCGCCTCAGCCACGGGGCGAGCGCGAAGACGTTCCGGCTCAAGCTCGAGGTCGCGAAGGCGGACGCTGCGGGCATGTAAGGCGGAGGCATCCATGAACACGGTGAACAAATTGACGGCGAATCTGGCGATAGTGCTCCTTGCGCTCCTCGGCCCGGCCGGCACGGCCTGGGCCGATCAACAGGACGACCTCGAGGTCACGATGAAGGTAGTGCCGTCCAACGCGTCGGGCAGCTCCGCGATCGTCGAGATCAAGCTGCCGGATGCCGCCTCGGACAGGGCGAACGAAGCGTCGAGCTTCGGCCTATCGACGGCGAACAGGGCGCGGGAAATGAAGGGAGACCTCGGGCGCGACTTCGGCCAGTCTGTTTCCGAGGCCGCGCGCGCGAAGGGACACGTACCGAACCCGCCGGGCAAGTCCAAGGCTCCCTAAGCAGGAGGTTCGCGGCGGCCCCGGTTCCGGTGCTCCGGAGACCCGCAACGCGGTTATCATCCCTGCTTTTTGGCGCCCTCTCGGAGGCATCTCCGCGAGGGCGCCTTTTTGGCAGGGACCATGCTTCTGCGGCGCTCTCTGGGCGTCTTAGCCTTGCTGCTTGGCGTTGCGGGACGGGCCGCCGTCGCGGCCGATACGCCGCCTTTCGAGCGAGGCGCCGCCGCATTCGAGCACGGCGACTTCGACTCGGCCCTGCGATGGTTTCTCGAGGCCAGGCGCGCGGGGCTGGACACGCCGGGGCTGCACTACGATCTGGGCGCGACCTACTACCGGCTGGGGCGTTACACCGAGGCCGAGGCCGAGTTCGCGGCGCTGGCGCGCCAAGCGGAATGGTCGGCCCTCGCGACGTACAACCTGGGCCTGATCGCGCAGCGTACCGGGCGCATCGCGGCGGCGCGCGAATACTACGGCGAGGCGCTGCGCACCGCGCAGGATCGCAAGCTTCGCGAGCTCGCCGCCAGGGCTCTCGGCCGCCTCGAGCTGCAGCAGCCGACCCGCACCTTGGCCGTGGCGTCTCTCGCCGCCGGGTACGACAGTAACGCGACCCTCACCCCCGACGCGGCGACCGCGGGCACCAGCCACCAGGGCGATCTGTTCGCCGAAGCTCTCGGCGCCTTGAGCCATCGCCTGAGCGGAAATGCCGCGGGCGGAGTGACCGCCCAGGGAGGCTTCCTGCTGCGGAAATATCAGGATCTGCACCAGTTCGACCAGCTGGGCCTGCGGCTGGGCGCCGAGTACGACTCCGCCGCGGGGCCCTGGCAGACCAGCGCTGCCGCCTTCTATGACACCATGTACTTCGGCGGCGATCCGTTCCAGCGTGCGGGGGTGGTCGAGGCGCGCGCGGGCCGCCGCGCCGGCTCCGGCGTGTTCCGCGCGCGCTACGAATACCAGCATATCGAGGGCGGCGCGGGCTTCGAATATCTCGACGGCTGGCAGCAGCAGCTCTCTCTCGAGGCGGCTTTGGCGTGGACGGCGAGCGTCGCGCGCTTCGGCTACCAGCTCGAGCTGAACGACCGCAGGGACTTGCAGCAGGGCACGGATTTTCTCTCTTTTTCGCCGACCCGGCATTCGGTGTTCGCGGCGCTGACCGCGCCCGCCGTCGGCGGCTGGTCGGCCGATGCGCGCGCCGAGTACCGCTTCAGCCGCTACGACGATCCCTACGTGCTCGGCGGAGAGACGACGACGCGCGAGGACCGCCGCTTCGGCGTCGCGCTGCACGCGAGCCGGCGGGTGAGCGGTCCCTGGCGCGTGTTCGTCGACTACAGCGGCTACCGCAACGACTCGAGCATCGGGACCTACGCCTATACCCGCCACCAGGCGCTCGCCGGCATCGAGGCGGTCATGGAGAAGTGACCTTCACCGGCCGCCGGGGCGCATTCTCAGGATGCGCTCGGCGTTTCCGTGCGCGATCTTCTCGCGGTCCGCGTCGCTGATCGAGACCTTCCTCAGGAAATCGATTCCGGTGGTGTTGGCCTCGTAGGGCCAGTCGACTGCGAAGAGAATGCTGTCCGCGCCCAGGGCGAGCAGGGTGCACAGGAACGCCGGCTCGTACCAGTTGCCGCTCGTGGTCACGAGCAGGTTGTCGCGCAGGTACTCGATCGGCTGGCGCTTGAGGCCCCGCCGCGCGGCGGCCCGCGCCGTGTGATCGTTCAGCCGGTGCATGGCGAAGGGCAGCCCTTCGCCCAGGTGTCCGAGGATGAATTTCAGCTTCGGGTAGGCGTCGAAGACGCCGGCGAAGACGATACGCAGGAAATGGCAGCTGGTGTCGATCGCGAATCCCCAGCCCGCGCGCGCCAGCTCCTCGTAGCCCTTGAAGTACGAATTCATCGCGTCGGGATGAGCGAGGGTCGGGTGCAGGTAGATCGGAACGTCGAGCGCCTGCGCCGCCTCGAAGATCGGCCAGTATTTCTCCTCGTCGAGGAAACTCCCCTGGGTATGGCCGTGGATCATCGCGCCCTTGAAGCCGAGCTTCGAGACGCAGCGCTCGAGCTCCGCGGCCGAGGCCTTCGGGTCTGCGGTCGGGAGCGTCGCGAAGGCCGCGAAGCGGTCCGGGTGCGCCTTCACGGCGGCGTGCGCGCGGTCGTTCGCATCCTTCGCCATCGGGATCGCGACGCCGGCGCCGAACCCCTGAGGCCCGGGCGAGCCGAAGGAGAGCACCTGCATGTCGACGCCGGCTGCGTCCATGTGCTTCAAGCGGCTCGCGCCGAGGTCCGAGTTCTCCGCGACGATGTCGTGGCCGATCTGCTCGCTGCGGCTGGCGAGGTAGAAATTGCGGAACTCGTTCGCCGCGACCTTGTCGCGGTACATCGGCGTGATGAAATGCTCTTCGATGGCGATGGTTTTCATGGTGCGGGAAGCTTACACGATGCCCCGCGGCGTGGCGTATTCCACGGACTCCGGGGCATGACGTTTGCATGGGCCGGGCGATTGGTCTTAGGATTCCGGCGATGATCAGCCAGCGGGACGTGCGGCGGGCAGTAAAGCACGGCGAGCGCGAGTTGCGCGCGGCCGGCGGCGACATGCTGAGCCAGCTGAGCCCGCACAACATCGTGCGTGACGCGCGGGACCTCGCGCTGAAGTTCGCGCGCGACGACGTGCTGCAGGCCTACGTCGGTCCGCGCATCTGGGCGGTGCTCGGCGTGATCCTGGTGTTCGTGCTGGTGAGCTCGGTATGCTCGGTCGACGTCATGTTCAAGGCGGGGCATTACGTGGTCGGGATCGTCGCGCTCGTCGTCGGGGCGGCGTGCTGGGCGGGTGGGCTGGTCGGGCAGGTCTATCTGTTCGCGATCTGGCTCGAAGGCAGGGCGGCGCAGAAGGATCGCGACGAGCGCGGCGTGCATCTCAGCATGCCGCACGGCTTTCTCGCCTACCTCAAGTACAGCCGCGCGCTGGTTCCCTGGATGCTGGTTCTCGCGTGCGTCGCGCTTCCGCTCCTGGTCATGGCGCTTCGCGTGCCGGTGATCGCCGCGACGCTCTTCGCCGCGTCGGCGGCCGCGCCCCTGCTCTTCAGGAAATTCGCCGACTGAGGAACCCTCAGGGCGTGGCGTGGGCCACCCTGAGCGCGCCGGACCGGTACGCCCGGCTCGCCACCTCGTAGTAGCTGATCGCCTCGTCCAGCAGCAGCGCGGAGCGCGCGTCCTCCTTGCGCGTCCGGCCGGTCGCGGCGTCGACGATGCGGTACCGGCTCTTCGGCTTGAGCTCGACCACGATCCCGTCGCGGTAATAGCCCACCGTCTGGTAGTTGGCGAAGAGCGCGCGCTGGTGCTTCGCGCCATCGCGGAGGATGTCGTGCCCGAAGAAGCGCGACCGGTAGCCGAAGCCAAGCATGCCGAGGAGGGTCGGGCCGACGTCGATCTGCGACGCGATCGCGTCGACGCGGCCGGGGGCCACCTGGCCCGGGGAATATACGATCAGGGGGATGTGGTAGTTCTCGGGAGGGAGCTCGGTGCGGCCCCGCCCCTTGTGGGTGTGGTCGGCGACGATCGCGAACAGCGTGTGCGCGAACCAGGGCCGCGCGCGCGCGCGGTCGATGAACTGGCCGATGGCGAAGTCGGTGTACTTCACCGCGCCCTCGCGCGTTCCCGGGGGAATGTCGATGCGCCCCGCGGGGTAGGCGAAAGGGCGGTGGTTGGACACGGTCATGATGTGGGCGAAGAAAGGCTTGTGCGCGGTCCAGCGCTTGTCGAGCTCGGAGATCGCGAGCCTGAAAAGATCCTCGTCGGCGACTCCCCAGATGTTCTCGAAGGTGACGTCCTCGCTCCTGATCGCGGTGCGGTCGATCACCGTGTAGCCGTTGCCCGAGAAGAACGCCTGCATGTTGTCGAAGTAGGCGTAGCCGCCGTAGAGGTACAGCGGCTCGTAGCCTTTCTCCCTGAACACCTCGCCGAGGGTGAACAGCTCCTCGTTGTCGGGGCGCTTCACGATCGAGTAGCCCGGAGTGGGGGGAAAGGACAGCGTCAGCGCCTCCAAGCCCCGCGCCGTTCGCGTACCGGTCGCGTACAGGCGCGTGAACAGGAGCCCCTCGCGAGCGAGCGCGTCGAGGCGGGGCGTCAGCCCCTCGCGGTTGCCGAACGCGGCCATGAAGTCGGCGCTCAGCGCCTCGACGGAGATGAGGACCACGTTGAGCCGCTTTTCGGGACCGCGGCCCTGGATGTCGCGCTCGAAGGGCGCGTGCTCGGAAGCGGTCCCGGACCGCGCGCCGTCGAGCTGCCCCGCGAGGACGCGCACGGCGCGGTCCTGCGGCAGCGTCCGGTAGAAGCGCTCGTAGTCGATCTCGTTGGCGCGGAACGCGTGGAAGAAATCGAAGTAGCCGTCGCCGGCGAGCTCGTTCATCTGGGCATCGGCGGAAAATTCCTTGTAGTGGGCGTCCAGCGCCCAGAACGCGACGAAGGGCGCGATCGCCCACAGCGCCACGGCGCGCGAGCGCGCGCCCAGGGACGACGGCGCCGCCGCGACCAGCGGGAAGGTCCTGCGGATCACCCCCCACCACAGGAGCAGCGAGACGGCGCCCACGAGCGAGAGCAGCAGCGGCATGTCGTACGACTCGCGGATGTTGCCGATCACCTCGTTGGTGTAGACCAGGTAGTCGACGGCGATGAAGTTGAAGCGCGAGGCGAACTCGTTCCAGAAGACCAGCTCCGAGGCGCCGACGAACACCACGACCGTCGAGAACAGGAGCAGCGCCGGCGCGAGAACCATCTTCAGCCCTCCGGGCCGGCGCTGAGGCCACCAAGCGAGGAGCGCCGCGAGCGGGAGCGCGGCGAAGGTCGCCGCGCCGAGATCGAAGACGGCGCCGATGGCCATCGAGGGCAGCAGGATCCAGGGCAGGAAGAACGAGGGCTCGCCGTTGTAGGCTGCGAGCGCGAGGCGCGTAAGCGCGTTGAACGCGAGGAACGCGAGGAGGACCTCCCGCAGGATCGCCAGGCGGGCGGGAAACAGCGCCGCGTCGATCGAGCGCAGGAGGCGTTTCATCCGCGGCTATTGTCCCACGCTTGCGCCGCCGGGGTGTGCGCTATGATGCCCCCGATCGAATCGGGAGGACTCGCTTGGGTCTCGCCAGGGCCGGCCTGCTGTTGCTCGTGCTCGCCGCGTGGCAGCTCGCCTCGCTCCGGGGGCTGCCCGACTACGTGCTCAGCCCGGCGGAGATCCTCCGCGATTTCGCGACCGCGCTCGGCTCGGCGGAAATCTACCAGCACATCGGCGCGAGCCTCGCGCGCTCGCTTCCCGGGTTCGCGATAGGCGCGGCCGCCGGCGTCGCGTTTGGCGCCGCGGCGGGCGCGGTGCGCCGGCTCGACCGGATGCTGAGCCCTGCGGTGTTCCTGTCCTACCCGGTGCCGAAGATCGTCATGCTGCCGATCTTCATGCTGTGGTTCGGCATCGGCGACCTGTCGAAGATCCTGATCATCGCGTTCGCCTGCTTCTATCCGGTGTTCATCAACGCCTACTACGGCGTGAGGCAGACGCGCACCATCCTCGTGTGGTCGGCGCTCAACATGGGCGCGGGCCGCGCGCGCATCTTCCGCTCGGTGGTGCTGCCGAGCGCCGCGCCCATGATCCTCGCCGGCATGCGCGTCTCGCTCGCGCTGTCGTTCGTGGTGATGTACGCCGCCGAGATGATCAACGCGCGCTCGGGGCTCGGCTACCTCATCCGCGTCGCCGAGAACTCGCTGCGCTTCGACCTGATGTGGGTGTCGCTGCTTTCGATCGCCGTCCTCGGCTACGCCGCCGACCGGCTGCTGCGCCTCGCGCGCGCGCGCGTGCTCGCATGGCAGGGAGAGCATCCGTGAGGTTCGTGCTCGTCGCCGCCGCGCTCCTCGCCTGGGAAGCCGCCGCGCGCAGCGGCGCGTGGAGCCCGCTTCTCTTTCCCCCGCTCGAGAACATCGCCTGGGAGCTCGGGCGCCTCGCGGCGGGCGGCGACTTCCTGCTCGACGCCTGGGTGACGATCGAGCGCGCGCTCGGGGGCTTCGCCCTCGCCGCGGCCTGCGGCGTGCTGCTCGGCGTGCTGATGGGACGCTCGGCCTTCGTCGCCGGGCTGCTCGACCCGCTGTTCTCCGGCACCTACGCCATGCCGAAGCTCGCCCTCTTTCCGATCTTCGTCTTCGTCTTCGGCATCGGCAGCCTGTCGAAGATCGCGCTGGTGTTCCTCGAGTGCCTCTACCCGATCGTCATCATGACCTATCACGGCGCGCGCGACGTCAACCGCCCCCTGCTGTGGGCGGCGCAGAACATGGGCGCCTCGCCCGCGGCGATCCTGCGGCGCGTGGTGATCCCGGCCACCGCGCCCTTCGTCTTCGCCGGCTTCCGCGTCGCGGTGCCGGTGGCGATGATCGTGGTGGTGATCACCGAGATGGTGAGCTCGGCCGACGGCCTGGGGTACCGGGTGATCTACTCGCTCTCGTCGCTCAAGACCGACCGCATGCTGGCCGTGGTGGTGGTGATCGCCGCGCTGGGCTGGGCGCTCGACAGAGCGGTCGTGCTCCTGCGCGACAGGTTGATATACTGGGAGAAGCTCGACGCCTACTACGTATAAGAGACGTATAGAGGACACCATGAGATCCCTGCTCGCCCTTCTGGCTTTCTCGTTCACCGCTCACGCCCTCGCGCAGGGCGTGCCGCTGATCCGCCTGGGCCGCGGCTTCGCGGCCGAGGAGCAGCTGTGGCTGATGAGCGCGCGGCCGGACCTCGCCCCCAACCAGGGCAAGGCCTACCAGCTGAAGCAGATCCTCTTCCAGGCGAACCCCGAGCGCTTCCAGGCCTTCCTCGCGGGCGAGATCGACGCCGGCACCGCGCCGGGCCTCGCGGTCATCTTCGCGCACGCCCAGGGGCTGGACATGAAGATCGTCGCCAGCGTGTCGCAGGAGGCCGCCGGCAGGCAGTGGTTCAGCACGACCTACATGGTCAAGGACGACGGTCCGGTCAAGTCGGTGAAGGACCTCAAGGGGGGCACGATCGCGATCGTCGGCATCAAGACCGCGACCGACCTGTGGGCGCGCGCCGGCCTGATCAACGCCGGCCTCGTTCCGGACCGCGACACCAAGGTCGTGCCGATGAGCTTCCCGGCGATCGGGGAGGCGGTGCGCACCGGCAAGGTGAGCGCCGGGACCTTCGTCGAGCCCTTCTACTCGGCCGAGGTCGCCAAGGGCGGCCTGCGCAAGCTCTTCACCGCGAGGGATGCGGTCGGCTACGACCACGAGCTGCTCGACATCTGGTTCGGCGGGAAATTCCTGAAGGCGCATCCGGAGGCGGTGCGCGCCTTCCTCGC
>DATEGT010000280.1:0-4712 GCA_035280025.1 Burkholderiales bacterium
AAGCGCGCGAGCGCGGTGGAGGCCGGAACGTGGGGCATGCCGTGACGGGGCTCGAAAAAGGACCGCTATGATAACCTTTCGAAGGGGAGACGAGATGCCCGTCCGCGATCACGATCTGCACGGAATCCGCGATGCCGTGGCGAAGCTGTGCGCGAGCTTCCCCATGGAATACTGGCGCGCGACCGACCGCGAGCGGCGCTATCCGACCGAGTTCGTGAAGGCGCTCACCGACGCGGGCTGGCTGTCCTGCCTGATCCCGGAGGAATACGGAGGCGCGGGCCTGTCGCTCCGGGCCGCGGCGGCGGTGCTCGAAGAGATCCAGAGAAGCGGCGCGAACGGCGCCGCCTGCCACGCGCAGATGTACACCATGGGCACCGTGCTGCGGCATTGCAACGAGGTTCAGAAGAAGAAATACCTGCCGAAGATCGCGTCGGGCGAGCTCCGCCTCCAGGCATTCGGGGTGACCGAACCGTCCGCCGGAACCGACACGTCTTCGATCAGGACCACCGCTGTGAAGAAAGGCGACCGCTGGGTGGTGAACGGCCAGAAAGTCTGGACCTCGCGCGCCGAGCACTCCGACCTGATGCTGCTGCTCGCGCGCACCGCGCCGCGCGAGGAGGCGCGCAGGACCGAGGGCATGTCGGTGTTCATCGTCGACATGAAGGCGGCGCTCGGCCGCGGGCTCGCGATCCGGCCGATCCGCACCATGATCAACCACGCCACCACCGAGGTGTTCTTCGAGAACCTCGAGATCCCGGCCGGGAACCTCGTGGGCGAGGAGGGCAAGGGCTTCCGCTACATCATCGACGGCATGAACGCCGAGCGCATCCTGATCGGAGCGGAGTGCATCGGCGACGCGAGATGGTTCCTCGGCAAGGCGACCGCGTACGCCAACGAGCGAAAAGTCTTCGGCCGCCCGATCGGCCAGAACCAGGGCGTGCAGTTTCCGATCGCGCGCGCGCACATGGCGGCCGAGGCCGCGGCGCTCATGGTCGAGCGCGCCGCTGCGCTCTACGACGAGGGCAGGCCCTGCGGGCCCGAGGCCAACATGGCGAAGCAGCTCGCAGCGGAAGCCTCGTGGCAGGCGGGCGACACCTGCCTGCAGACCCACGGCGGCTTCGGGTTCGCCGAGGAGTACGACATCGAGCGCAAGTTCCGCGAGACGCGCCTGTACCAGATCGCGCCGATATCCACCAACCTCGTGCTCTGCTACATCGCCGAGCACGTGCTCCACCTGCCGAGGTCCTACTAAATGCTCAAGCGATTCCTGTGCTCCGTCTTCGCCTTCGCCTGCCTCCCCGTTTACGCTCAAGACTTTCCGAGCCGCGCGGTGCGCCTGCTGGTGCCGAACGCGCCCGGCAGCTCGATCGACACCATGAGCCGCATCGTCTCGGCGCGCCTCGGCGACGCGCTCGGCCAGCCGGTGTTCGTCGAGAACCGCGACGGCGCCGGCGGGCTGATCGGGGTCGAGGCCGGCAGGAACGCGAAGCCCGACGGCTACACGCTGATCTGCGCCTCAAACGGATCCATGATCATCGCGCCGCTGCTGAAGAAGAATCCGCCCTACGACGCGGTGGCCGACTTCGCGGCGGTCGGCAGCTTCGCGGTGACGCCGAACGTCCTCATCGTCAACCCCGACCTCCCGGTGAGGAGCGTGAAGGAGCTGATCGACTACGCCAAGGCGAACGCCGGCAAGGTCAACATGGCGACCGCGGGGGTGGGCTCGCAGAGCCATCTTTCCGGCGTGCTCTTCATGACCATGGCGGGGTTCGACTCGCTGGCGGTGCCGCACAAGGGCGGCGGGCCCTCGGTCAACTCGGTGGTCGCGGGGCAGACGCACTGGACCTTCACGCCCGCCCCGGCGGTGATGTCCTTCGTGAAGAACGGGCGCTTGCGAGCGCTCGGGCAGAGCCTGCCCCGGCGCTCGGCCACGCTCGGCGACATCCCGCCGGTCGCCGAGACCGTCCCGGGATACGACTACAGCGGCTGGGCGGGTCTCGTCGCCCCCAAGGGCACGCCGCGGGCGGTGATCGACAAGGTGCACGCCGCGCTGCTGAAGACCCTGGAGATCGCGGAGGTGAAGGACGGCCTCGCCAAGCAGGGCGCCGAGCTGTTCACCGGGTCGCCCGAGGACTTCCGCAGCTTCCTCGCCCAGGATCAGGGAAACACGGCGAAAGTCATCAAGGCGGCCAGGCTCCAGGCCGACTAGCGGTGCACCGGCCCCATGAGGTGGTCGGGCAGCCAGGTCGCGATCTCGGGAAACGCGCACAGCACCACGATCGCGAGGAACATGCACAGCACGTAGGGGATCGTGCCCCACATGACGCGCGTCACCGGCACGTCGGGGGCGATGGCGTTGACGATGTAGATGTTCAGGCCGACCGGCGGGTGGATCAGCCCGATCTCCATGTTGATCGTGAGGATCACCCCGAACCACACCGGGTCGAAGCCCGCCGCGGTGATGATCGGCAGCAGGATCGGGCTCGTCATCAGGATGATCGCCGCGGGCGGGATGAAGAACCCGCACACGAGGAGAAACAGGTTGATCATCAGCATCAGCACCCACTTGTTCACGTGCATCGCGGCGATCGCGCTCGCCAGCGTCTGGGTGAGGTACAGCGAGGTGAGCATGTAGCCGAACAGCACCGCGGCGGCGATGATCATCAGGATCATCACCGATTCGCGCGTGGTGTCGCGCAGGATCTGCCACCAGTCCTTCGGGCTGAACATCCTGTAGATCAGCACCGCCATGGTCACGCACAGCGCCGCGCCCACGCCCGCCGCCTCGGAGGGCGTCGCCACGCCGCCGTAGAGCACGTACATGACGCCGATGATGATCGCGATGAAGGGCGCGATCTTCGGGATCGACTGGAACTTCTCGCGCCACGAGTAGCGGAAGTCGACCGCGTGCGCGCGGAAGCCGCGCTTCCAGATGATGAACAAGGTCCAGATCATGAAGAAGGCGGTGAGCATGATCCCCGGCATTACGCCCGCGAGGAACAGGCGCCCGATCGAGGTCTCGGTCGCGATCCCGTAGAGGATGAAGGTGATCGAAGGCGGGATCAGGATGCCGAGCGTTCCGCCCGCGCAGATCGAGCCCGTGGCGACGTCGTCGGGATAACCGCGGCGGCGCATCTCGGGAATGCCCATCTTGCCGATCGCCGCGCAGCACGCGGGCGAGGAGCCGGTGAGCGCGGCGAAGATGGCGCAGGCGCCCAGGTTGGAGATGACGAGGCCCCCCGGGAGCCGGTACAGCCAGCGGTCGAGCGCCTCGTAGAGGTCCTTGCCCGCGGGCGAGGAGCCGATCGCCGCGCCCATCATCACGAACATGGGAATGGAGACGAGGGTGAAGTCGTTGAGGCCCGCGTAGAACGTCTCGGCGACCACGTGCATGGCGCCGAAGCCCTGGAAGATCAGCAGGAACGCGATCGAGAGCGCGCCCAGGCCGAAAGCCACCGGCATGCCCGAGAGGAGGACGGCGAGCGTCACCACGAGCACGACCGCGCCTTGCGTGGTCGGGCTCATATCCTGCGCTCCGCGGTGATGCCGAAGGGCGGCTCGCGCCCCGTGACGAGGTTCCAGATGTCGGCGACGTACTGCAGGCACAGGATTCCCAGCCCGATCGGCATCGACGAATACGGGATCCACAGCCGCGCGCGCCACATGGTGTCGGACACCCAGCGGTTGTCCCAGGCTTCCTTGAAGAAGAGGAAGGTGAGCACGGTGATCGCCGCGCAGAACGCGAGCGACACCGCCGCGGACGCGAGCGCCAGCCAGAAGCGCGTCTTCCCGCCGAGGTAGAGCGGCAGCACGTCGACGTTCACGTGGCCCCGCGTCAGCAGCACGTAGGGGCTGCCGATGAAGGTCGCGGCGATGAGGCAATAGGTGGTGAAGTCGGTCTGCCAGATGGTGTTGTCGTTGAACACGTAGCGCACGAACACCATGTGGCACACGACCAGGACGCCGAGCGCGATGAGCCCGGCGGCGAAAAAGCCGCACAGCTGCGAAACCGCGCGCACCGCGCGCACGTAAGCCTGCATGGATTTCCTCCGCGCCCGGCAAAAAAAACGAGGGGCGGCCCTCGCCGCCCCTTTTCTTCCCGCCCGCCTATTTCACCGCGAGGGCTTCCCGGATGAGCGTCTTGCCGTCGGGCACTTCCTTGTCGAACTCGGCGTAGCTGCTCTTCTGCGCGACCTTGACCCACTGGTCGTACTGGGCCTTGCTCAGGGTGACGACTTCGACGTTGTGCTCCTTGAACACCTTCACCATCTTGTCGTCGAGGCCCTTCGCCTCCTTGGCGAAGTAGGCCTCCGACGCCTTGCCGGCCTTGAGCAGCGCCTGCTGCTGCGGCTTGGTGAGGCGGTCGAAGCTCTTCTTCGACATCAGCACCGGCTCGTACATGAACCACAGCGCGTTGTCGCCCGGCGCGGTGATGCACTTGACCTGCTCGTAGATGCGGAACGACACGAAGCTGCCGGCCGAGGTGTCGGTGGCGTCGGCAACGCCGGTCTGCAGCGCGTTATAGACTTCGTTCGACGGGATCGAGACGATCGAGGCGCCGGCAGCCTGCCACATCTGGGCAAAAGTCGGACCGGCCGAGCGGATCTTCAGCCCCTTGATGTCCTCCGGCTTGAGGATACAGCCCTTCTTCGAGGCAACCGCGCCGGCGAGCCACGCATCCGCAAGGACTACAACGCCAGCCTTGTTGATCT
>DATEGT010000281.1:0-5753 GCA_035280025.1 Burkholderiales bacterium
GCTCCTGCCCCGCGCTGAACGGAGATTAGCAAAGCTCGAGCGACCGGCCCTAGCGGGCCGGCCCGCCGACCCAGCGGGCGATCGTCTTCCAGTCCGGGTCGTCCTTCGTCGCGAATTGCCGTCCGCCCGTGTGGTAGGCGTCGCCGCCCGCCTCGGGCGCGAGCGGGTGAAGGAGCAGCAGGCTCTTCGCCGGATCGCCCGGCGCCACCAGGCGCGACACCACTTCGAAGTTCCTGCGCGACTGCTCCTCGCTCCAGGACTTCGCGCCCGGGGAGAGCTTTTCCAGCTTGAAGCCGTTGTTGCTCCGCTCGGAGTGGCACACGACGCAGCGCACGTGGCCGGCGCGCTTCGCGAGGAAGATCGGCTCGACGCGCGACTTGAAAACCTCGTAGTCGAGCGACTGCGCCGGCGCGGGAGGCGCCATCGCCGACAGCAGCGCGGCCGTGGCGACGATCGTACCGAGATGAGCCGGCGACATCGGCGGAGTCTATCACTCGCCCCGGCATTCGCCGGTGCGCAAGCTTACTGATTCGTCAGCTTCCGGCGCCGAGCCATAAGTTTTTTTCATGAAACCTCCCGCTGCGCGCGCGGGTCTAAACCCGCGGCGCTCCGCCCATTGGAAGGAGGACCGATGTTCACGCAGATCGTCGACCCGCTCCATAGCCTCTTCCTCACCTGCCTCACCGCTCTCGTCCCCGTCGTCCTGCTCCTCGTCCTGCTCGCCGTCTTCCGGGTCTCCGCCTGGATGGCGGTGCTGATCGGCTCGATCGTCACGTTCATCCTCGCCGCCTGGGTGTGGCACATGCCCGTGGACGACGGATTGCGCGCCTACGTGTACGGATCGGCGACCGGCGTGTGGAACGTCGACTGGATCACGATCTGGGGCGTGATGCTGTTCAACACGCTCGTGATCACCGGCGTGTTCGAGAGCTTCCGCCGCTGGCTGATCGCGCAGGGGACGCTCGACGTGCGCGTGCAGACCATGCTCTTCGCCTGGGCCTTCGGCGCGCTGCTCGAGGGACTCGTCGGCTTCGGCTACCCCTGGGCGGTGGTCGCTCCCATCCTGATCTCGCTCGGACTCGCCGACCTCGACGCGATCCGCGTCGCGGCGATCGCCAACAACGCGCCCGTGTCCTACGGCGCGCTGGGCGCGCCGATCATCGCGCTCGCCGCGGTCACCGGCTACCCGCTGCTGTCGCTCTCGGCCTCGGTCGGGACGGTCGTCGCGGTGCTCGCGCTGCTGCCGCCGTGGGTGCTGATCTACCTGGTGGCGGGGAAGGAGGGGCTGAAGGACGGCTGGCCGCTCGCGCTCGTCGGCTCGCTCGGCTACATCGCCGGCCAGTACCCGGTCGCGGTCTACCTCGGACCCTACCTGCCCGACGTCTCCGGCGCGATCGTGTGCTTCGTCGCGCTCCTCGTCCTGCTCAAGTTCTGGCAGCCCAAGCGCATCCTCGCCTACGGCGGCAAGCCCGTCGCCTCGGGCGCGCGCTCGGCCGAGAGCCACGGACTGTCCGGACGCGAGATCGCGCTCGCCTGGATGCCCTTCGCCGTGCTGGTCGTCGTGGTGACGCTGTGGACCGGCCCCTGGTCGCCGCTCCCGAGGGTCAGCTGGTTCCTCACCAAGGTCACCGCCACCGCGCCGGAGATCGGCACCACCATCACCGCGGCGTTCAACTTCGCGCCCTGGGTCGGCGGCACCGCGATCATGGTGTCCTGGATCCTCGTCACCGTGCTGCTCGCGATGACGGGCAAGCTGAAGCCGGGCCAGCTGCGCCAGATCGCGAACAAGACCTTCACCCAGATGTGGGGCGCCTGCCTCGTGGGCGTGTTCATCTTCGGGCTCGCCTACGTGTTCAACTACTCGGGCATGGCGTCCTCGCTCGCCAAGGGTTTCTCGGGCCTGGGCGTGTGGTTCATCCTGGTCGCGCCGATCCTGGGCTTCATCGGCGTCGCGCTCTCCGGCTCGAACACCTCGACGAACGCCATGTTCGGCAAGTTCCAGGCGCTCGTCGGCGTGAGGCTGGGATTCCCGGTGTTCCTGCTGCCGACCCTGAACTCGGTCGGCGCCGAGATCGGCAAGCCGATCGCGCCGCAGACCGCGAGCGTGGGCGTCTCCACCAGCCGCTTCGTGCGCAACGAAGGCGAGGTGATCCGGCACAACATGGGCTGGACGCTGGTGCTGCTCGCCTACCTGATCGTCATCGGCGCCTTGTTCTACTGGTTCAAGCCCGCGGTGATGACGCTGCACTGAGGGCGCTGCACCGGGGACGCCGCCCTGCGTCCGCAGGGCCTGCCGGGAGGCCGGATCCCTCCCGGTGCCCCATTTCGGCCCGGTTTCGGCACAATTCCTGCTTACGTTCGAGGGTTTGAGGCGATGTGGGAGGAATTTCGCGTGCAGGAACAGTCCGACACCGGGCGGCGCTGGCAGCGCTCGCCCTTCCTGTCGCGCAGGTTCGTCATCGGCTCGTCGGTCGCCTTCGTCATCGTCGCGGCGAACGCCTTCCTGACCTACCGGACGATCGCCAACCTCATCGATGCCTCCCGCGCCGTCGAGAACACCCTCGATGCCATCCAGTCCCTGAAGAACGTCCAGAGCGACATCGTCGGCGCCGAGACGGGGCTCCGCGGCTACATCCTGAGCGGCGAGCGCGACCGCCTCGTCCAGGCGCACGAGTCCCTGGGACGCGCGGCGCAGCCGATCAAGTCGCTGCGCGCGCGCCCGGAGGCGACCCCGGACGGAACGCGGCAGGTCGAGTCGGCCGACGCCCTGATCGGGGAAGAGCTCGAGCGCTTCTCCGCGCTGATCGAGCTCGACCGAAGGAAAGGCCTGTCCGCGGCCATCCGCAGCATCAGCGCGACGGGCGGCGCGGAGACGATCCGCCGGGTGGAGAGCCTGGTGCAGGGCCTGCTCGCCGCCGAGGACGCGCAGCTCCAGGCGCAGACCGCGCAGTCCAGGCGCAGCTCGGATCTCAGCGTCGTCACCGCCGCGGTCGCGACCCTGTTCAACCTCGGCCTGCTCGGGGCGGTGATCCTCCTCGCGCGGCGCGAGATCAAGGAGCGGCGGCAGGCGGAAGAGGTCGTGAAGTTCGCCGCGACGCACGACCCCCTGACGGGCCTGCCGAACCGGGTGCTGCTCGCCGAGCGGGTGAACCGCGCGGTCGCCGCGGCCAAGGCCCAGGGCCGGACGACCGCCGTGCTGTTCATCGACCTGGACCGCTTCAAGAACATCAACGACGCCCTGGGCCACGAGGCCGGGGACCGGCTGCTGCAGAACGTCGCCGACCGCCTGGTGCGCTGCGTGCGCAGGTCGGACACGGTCGCGCGGCAGGGCGGCGACGAGTTCGTGGTGCTGGTCGAGAACTTCCAGGCGCCGGGCGACCTCGTCCAGGTCGCCGAGAAGATCCTCGCCGAAGTCGCGGGGCCGATGACCGTGTACGGCAAGGAATTCCAGATCACCGCGAGCATCGGCATGAGCACCTTTCCGGCCGACGGCGAGGACCTGCGCGCGTTGCTGAAGAACGCGGACATCGCGATGTACCGCGCGAAGCAGCAGGGCAACGCCTACCAGTTCTACGCCAGCCAGATGAGCGCCCATTCGGTCGAGCGGCTGGAGCTCGAGGCCGCGCTGCGCCAGGCCCTGGAGCGGGACGAGCTGAGCCTGCACTACCAGCCCAAGATCGAGGCGCGCACCGGGCGCGTCACCGGCATCGAATGCCTGCTGCGGTGGCAGCATCCGACGCTCGGCACCGTGCAGCCCGATCAGCTCGTGCCGCTCGCCGAGGAGACCGGGCTGATCGTTCCGATCGGCAAATGGGCGCTGCGCACCGCCTGCCTGCAGGCGCGGGCCTGGGCCGCGCAGGGGCTGCCGCTGTTCCGGATGGCGGTGAACCTGTCGGCGCGCCAGTTCATGAGCCCGACGCTGCTCGACGACGTGATGGAGACGATCGCCGGCACCGGAATGGACTCGCACCTGATCGAGTTCGAGGTGACCGAGAGCATGATGATGCGCGAGCCCGAGGAGGCGGTGAAGCTGCTGCGCGACCTCAAGGCGATCGGCGTGCGGCTCACGATCGACGATTTCGGCACCGGCTACTCGTCGCTCGCCTATCTCAAGCGCCTGCCCATCGACTGCGTGAAGATCGACGCATCGTTCGTCCGCGGCATCCCCGTCGACGCGAGCGACGTCGCGATCACCGAGACCGTCATCGCCATGTCGCGGAGCCTGGGCCTGAAGGTCGTCGCCGAGGGCGTCGAGACGCGCGACCAGACGAGATTCCTCGAGCAGCGCGGCTGCGACGAGATGCAGGGTTTCTACTTCAGCCGTCCGCTGCCGGCGGAGGAAATGGCCGCCTACCTGCGGCAGGAGCCGGCGCCCAGGGAGAGCGCGCCGCGCGGGCTCAAGATCGTCGCGGGCGCGGAAAGGCGCACCGGCAAGTAGGCCTGTCGCGGCGGGCCGCTCACCGCAGCATCCGCACCACCCGCGGCGGCGTCACGGTCTCGAATATTTTCCGGTCCGGTATTTCCTTGCTCCTCCCCGCGATAGGCCAGGGGCGGCGGGCCGGGGCTTGACACCGCGCAAAGGCGCGGTTACGTTATACGGAACTTTGTTTCGTATAATGAAACGCTCAAGATCCGCTCCGCCCGCCGCGACCGAGACCGTCGACCTGTCGCTGCGCCTGCTCGAGCATCTCGTCGGCGCGACCGGGCCGGTCGGGGTGTCCGACCTCGCGCGCGCCTTCGCCACGACCAAGACCAAGGTCTACCGCCACATCCAGACGCTGGTTCGCAACGGCTACGTGCGCCAGGACGGCGCGACGCGGCGCTACGAGGCCGGGATCAAGCTGTTCACGCTGGGCGAGCGCCTGCGGGAGCGCTTCGGCGTCGTCGGCGCGGCGCGCGAGGAGATGACGCGCCTGCGCGACCAGACCGGGCTGGCGGTGACCGTCTCGGCGGTGGTCGAGGACCAGGTCGTCATCCTCGAGCTCTTCCACGGCCGCGCGATCGTCGACTTCGGCACGCGGCCCGGCACCGTCCTCGACCTGCACGCGAGCGCGCACGGGAAGACGGCCCTCGCGTTCGGTCCGGCGCTGCTCCTCGAGCGCTGCCTCGCCCGCCCGCGCAAGGCATGGACGCCGCAGACCCTCTGCTCCAGGACCGATCTCGAGCGCGCGGTCGCGGCGGTGAAGAAGCGCGGCTGGGCCACGGCCGCGAACGAGGCGATCGTCGGCGTCAACGGGCTGGTCGCTCCGATCTTCGACCACCGCGGCGACTACGCCGGCGCGATCGCGATCGCCGGCTCGGTGCAGCAGATTCCCGCGACGCCCTCCGCGGCGCAGATCGCCGCGGTCACGGCCGCCGCGGCGGGCATCTCGAAAAAGATGGGATGGAGGGGACGATGAGCGAACAGTGGCAGCTCGAAGGCAACGCCGCGGAGATCTACGAGCGCACCGCCGCCCGCTACCTTCTCGGGCCGTGGGCGCAGGGGCTCGTCGATCTCGCGGGCGTCGGAAAAGGCGAGCGCGTGCTCGATCTCGCCTGCGGCACGGGCGCGGTCGCGCGCGTCGCCGCGGAGCGCGCCGGCGCCTCCGGCCGCGTCACCGGGCTCGACCTGAACGCCGGGATGATCGCCGTGGCGCGATCGCTGCCGGCGCCGCCCGGCGCGCCGGTCGCCTGGATCGAGGCGAGCGCCGAGGCCGCCGGGCTCCCGGACGGGGAATTCGACGCGGTGCTGTGCCAGCAGGGACTGCAGTTCT
>DATEGT010000282.1:0-3040 GCA_035280025.1 Burkholderiales bacterium
TGAGGTCGTGGCTTCGAAGCCCTGTCTGGCCGCTTAAAACCCGATTGACAGCGCGAACGGCAAGCAGTTAATTCGGGTCCACGGGGGTGGCGATCTCCCCGCGAGGCGACATGCCCAAGAATCGCGTCCTGTTTTCACGAAAGGACGCAGCATGTCTTCATACACCTCGATCTCATCCGACAAATTATCACGCCTCATCGGCACCGCCCATGCGCCGGCGCTGATCGACGTCCGCATCAACGAGGACTTTGCGGCCGATCCGCGCCTCATTCCCGGCGCAATCCGCCACTCGCACCATGAAGTCCAGGACTGGGCGGGCGGTCTCACCGGCCAGTCGGTCGTCGTCATCTGCCAGCGCGGCGAAAAGCTCAGCGAAGGCACCGCGGCGTGGCTCCGCCACAACCGCATCGCCGCCGAGAGCCTCGACGGCGGACATGAAGGCTGGAAAAAGGCCGCTTTGCCGACCGTCCCCGCCGACAAGATTCCGAGGCGCGACAAGCGCGGCCGTACCATCTGGGTCACGCGCTCGCGGCCGAAGATCGACCGCATCGCCTGCCCCTGGCTGCTCGCCCGCTTCGTCGACCCCGGCGCCGAGTTCCTGTACGTCCCGGCGAAGCAGGTGCTCGACGCGGCGAAGGAGCGCAATGCGATCCCTTACGACGTGCCCGAAGTCCACTTCACCCACGAAGGCGAGCGCTGCAGCTTCGATGCCTTCATCGCGCACTTCCACCTGGACGACCCGGCGCTCGCGCAGCTCGCAACGATCGTGCGCGGCGCGGACACGGCGCGCCTCGACCTCGCGCCTCAGGCGAGCGGGCTGGCGGCCATCTCGCTCGGTCTCTCGCGCAAGTTCGCCGACGACCACGAGATGCTCAGGCACGGGATGGTGATGTACGACGCGCTCTACGCCTGGTGCAAGGGCGGGCAGGACGAGGTGCACACCTGGAACCCGGGCGCGTACCGCTAGAGGAGACGACCATGAACGAGAGAAACCGAAGGATGCTGGAAGTCGCGGGCGTCTTTCTGAAGATCGGCACCGTCGGCTTCGGCGCGCCAGCGATCTGGGGCCTGATCCAGGCCGAGGTGCAGGAGCGGCGCGCCTGGCTCACGAAAGAGCGCTACCTGGAGGGGTACGCCCTGGTGCAGACGCTTCCGGGCCCGCCGGCCTTGCAGATGTGCATCTTCGCCGGCCACCAGCGTGCCGGCTGGTGGGGCGGGCTGGTCGGCGGACTCGCCTTCACCGTGCCGGCGTTCGCGATCATGCTCGCGCTCACCGCTCTCTACTCGTATTACGGCGCGGTGCCGGTGCTGCGCGACGCGCTCTACGGCCTCGGACCGGTCGTGCTCGGCATCTTCATCGCGACCGCGTACCGGCTGGGGCGGAACGCCATCGTCGACCGCGCCTCGATCGCCATCGCGATCGCCGCGGCCGCCGCGGTCGCCTGGCTCGGAGTCGCCGGCACGCTGCTGCTCGCTGGCTGCGCCGGCGTCGCGCTCCGCTACTCGCGAAGGGCGGGCCTCCTCGCCGCGCTCGCGACCGCGATCCTCATCGCGGCCGAGCGCGCTGCCGAGCCCCTGCTCGCCGGCATGGGCGCGTCGGCCGGCGCGGGCGCCTCGCGCGGACTCTGGGACGTCGGCATCTTCTTCCTCAAGGTCGGCGCAGTCACCTTCGGCGGCGGTCTTTCGATCATCGCCTTCATCCAGGACCAGGTGGTGAACCAGTTCCACTGGATCACGCCGCAGGAGTTCATCGACGGGCTCGCCATCGGCCAGCTCACGCCAGGCCCCATCATCATGGTCGCGGCGTACGTCGGCTACAAGGTCGCCGGCGTTGCCGGTGCGGCGGTCGCAGCGCTCGCGATCTTCCTGCCGTCGTTCGTCCTGATGCTCTCGATCCTTCCCGTGCTCGACCGGGTGCGGCGCCTCGCGTGGATCAAGGCAGCGATGAAAGGCATCAGCCCGGCCGTGATCGCCACGCTCGCGGTGACGATCATACAGCTCGCGCCCCACGCGGCGAACGATGCGTTCACCACCGCGGTGCTGCTCGCTACCGTGGTCGTCATGCTCGCATGGCAGCGGCTGCCGGTGCTGCCGTCGATCGCCTGCGGCGGGCTGGCCGGAATTGTGAGAGGGGCATTTCGATGAAAGGAATCGCCATCATGACTGCATTGTTCTCCGCGACGGCGGCGGCCCAGATCGCCGGCTTCGACACGGATATCCCCGGCGCCCTGCCGTCCGGCTGGCGCGCAGGCGTCACCGGGCGCGGCTCGCCGAGTTGGACGGTGGAGGCCGACGCCTCGGCGCCGAGCAGGCCGAACGTGCTCAGGCAGTCCGGCAGCGGTACCTTCCCCTGGTGCGTGCGGCCGGATGTGTCGATCGCCGACGGCTTCGTCGAGGTGAAGTTCAAGCCCGTCTCGGGCCGCGAAGACCGGGCGGGCGGCGTGGTGTGGCGCTGGAAGGACGGCGACAACTACTACGTCGCGCGCGCCAACGCGCTCGAGAACAACGTGTCGCTCTACTACACCGCGGGCGGCAGACGCAATACGCTCAAGTACGTCGACGCTCCGGTACAGGGGAACGCGTGGCACTCGCTCCGCGTGGAATTCGCCGGAAAGAAGATCCGCGTGATCTACGACGGCAAACCTTATATCGAGGCGGAGGACGGACACATCGGAGGCGCCGGCGCCGTGGGCGTGTGGACCAAGGCCGACAGCATCACGCTGTTCGATGATTTCGGGTACGGCGGAAAATGACCGGCCGATTTTCCATCGCGCTCTTCATCGCCGTGCTCGCCGCGCCGGCGCACGCGTACCGTCCCTTCGATTCCACCGACGCTGGCGTCGCCGGCCCCGGCGAATTCGAGCTGGAACTGGGTCCGATCGGCCGGCTGCGCGATGGACAGGACACTTCCCGGGTCGCGCCGGCAGTCGTCGCGAACTTCGGCCTGCCGTGGCGCAGCGAGCTCGTTCTCGAAGGCCAGCGCCAGGTCCTGCTGGACCCGGCGGCCGGCGAGCCGACCACCTCTGTCGTCGACACCGGC
>DATEGT010000283.1:0-30435 GCA_035280025.1 Burkholderiales bacterium
GCCTCCGGCGATGCTGCCGTTGATCGAATAGGTCTGCGTGACCCCGCTGCCGGTGGCGGAAGACGCCGACAGGCCGAGCGTGTAGTTCAGTCCCAGCAAGGTCCCCGATGTCGCGTCCAGGGCCATCGTGTAGGGCGTCGACGTCGTGCATCTCACGCCGTACAAGGTGCTCGCATTGGACGCCGCCGCTTGAAGCGACGTATAGGTGAAGTTGACGTTCCCCGGCGGGACGGTGATCGTGCAGAACGTCTGTGTATGCACGTTGATTGCCAGGGTCGCCGTCGGATTGGCCCCGGGCGGGTTGCGCAACTGCACGCTCACGCTGTCCGTGTAGTTCCCCGCCGCACCAGCGGCTTGGCTGCCGGGCACGCGCATATAGAACACCCCCGAAACGGTAACCGTGGAGGGCACTGTCGCCGGGAAGTTGAAGGTCACGGCGATCCGATCACCCGCGTTGCTGGTGTCTCCCCACATGGAGGTAAATCCCGAGTCGCGAGAGAGCCCGTAGTTGTACCGGTTGGCGGTGGCGCCGAGCCGGCCGCGCCGCGACGTTCCACTGAAGTTCGCCCCGTTGTTCGCGCCCAGATAGTAGGTCACGGGATTCGCGTCGGTCGTCGCCGTGCGCGTGCACGTCGCCGTGAAGGAACCCGCTGAGTCGTTGTCGGTCGCGACGGTCGGATCGTAGGCCGTCGATATCGCCGTGATCGTAACCGTGCTGCAGCTCAGGGCCGCGCTGGCGTCGCAGGCCGCGATAAAGGTCGATACGACGAGAGCGAATTTCGCGGCATGCCACAATTTTCGATGAGCGTTCATCGCTTGACTCCCGTGCACACCACTGGACCGACGCGTGAGATTTCTTCGCCCGTGTCCTTGGGCAGCTCCACGTTCATGCTGCAGGTCTGGTCGTTCCATTTCAGGCGCAGCGTATTCTTCGGCTGCAGCCCGGTAATGAACGCTTCTCCGCGACGAGCAACGTAGAATTCCTTCGAATCGCCCACCAGCTCGACCGGCGCGCCGGCGGGCGCGGGTTGGCCGTCGTCCAGAACGATGGTGATGAGCGCGCCTCGCCCGGAGCGCACGGGGAACTTGACCAGGACCCCGGAGCGCGCGGGCGGGACGGTGACCATCTCGATCGTGTCGAGCTCCGCGCTGATCGGCAGCTCGTTCGGATCCAGGCGTATGCTGTTCTGCCGGTACGGCAGCAGGCCGGGAACGAGCGCCGCGCCGCTCGAGTCGGTCCGTGCTATGACCGTGCTCTGGTAGCCGACGCCTACATCGGCATAGCCCGGCACCTCGACGACGGCGAAGCTGTCCTGTACGCGACGGGACGCGAACGCCTTGCCGTCCGCCACCACCAATCCGCCCACGGCGCCGAGTCGCGCTGTCTGCTGACTGTCCGAGCCGCTCGCATCCAGCGTGACCAGCCCATGGCTGCCTTGATAGTAGAGGCCGCCCTCGCCGTAATTTTGTCCCTGCCGGCGTCCCGCGAGCGCCCGCCAAGCGCCTCCGGACTCCGCACCGAGCGTCTGGCTCGCGCTTACGTAGCCGTCGGTGCCCCCGCCTCCGGAACGCGTGGTCGTGCTGGCGGCGACGATGGTTCTGCTGTCCAGGGGAATAACCAGGTTCACGCCTATGGCGTTCGCGGGAGCCGGGCTGGTAACGCGCGTTGCCGTGAAAGTGACCGAGCTCCGCTGGCCGATCGAAACCGTATAGTTCCCGGAGTAACTGATGATCGGATCGAACGTGGTCCACGTATCGGTGCGCGCGTAGGCGAGCCCCAGATACCCGATCCTGTCCGTGGTGTAGGTATAGCTGACAAGGCTCTGCCGCCTGTACGCCGGGTTCGGATCGGGTTGGCCGATACGGCGGTAATCGACCGTGGCCCCCTCGGCACGCGCGGTGAACCCGTGCTTGAGGCTGACGTGTTCGGCTCCCACGATCCATGCGCTGCCCGTACCGTTGATGTCGTCCTTGCTTCCCGAGTAGGCGACCTGACCGAGCACTTGTCCGGGCAACGCCGCGGTCATTCCCAGCCCGGCGCCCACGGTTCTCCCGGAGGCTTCGGCGCGCGATTCCAGGGTCAGGGCGTCGCTGATCCCATAGCGCATCAGGCCGGACCCGAAATGCTCGCCGTAGTCGGCGCTCTCGATCCCGAGGTTGTTCCGGACCGCGCCCGCTTCCACGCTCCAGTCCCCGAGTCCTTTCCGCAGCAAGTTGCTGTGGGTGAAGAAGTCCTGCACCAGCACGGTCTCGCGCCCCAGAAGGTCGCGCACGACCAGACGCGCCTGACCGCTTCCGGTTATCAGCGGAAAGTTATCGACCGTGAAGGGGCCGGACGGCACTTGCGAGGTCTGCCGCAGCGAATCGTTGATGTAGAGGTCGACGGTGCTCGGTGCGGTCGCCGATCCCGCGAGCGTGGGAATGGGCTGGGTGATGAAACCGGGCTGCAGGGTGAAGTTCTTTGAGAGCTGCACGCCACCGAAGTAGACCTGCCGTTCCCAGCTCCCGGTCCTGGTGGTGCTGTCTCCCAGGCGCAGGCTCATGTTGCTATCGGGAAAATCCCGGTTGAAGGTGGTTTCGAGCCTGACGTAGTTCCGCGGTCCCAGATTCGGATCGTTGTCGAGGTTGTGCGCAACGCCAGAGCTGGTGAGCACGCCCAGGCTGCTCGACAGCCCGAGCTCGGTGAGGGCTCCGAGGTCGCGGGTCGTAAGGTCCCCTGAGAAATTGCTTTGCGTATAGCTGACGTCGTAGTTCAGGAAGACCGAGGTCAGCGGCTGGCTGACCTGCGCTCCCCGCTGAGGCTCCTGGACAAGGCGGGTGGTCGCAAACGCGCTCGGCAGGAATCGCAGATCAAGCGACTGATTCAGCGAATTGAGGTGGGCCTGATATCCCGGCACCGACGACAGCGGGTAGTAGAGCTGGCCGCGGAACGGGACTCCCGGGACATCGGGCCTGCGGATCACGCGCCACTCTTCGAACGCGTCGATCGGCGCGTGCAGCACGCCGTTCAGATCGAGCAGGACCCAATCGCCGGCGCGCGCTCCGTTGATGAAGACTTCCAGAGGAACCAGGCGGGCTTTGTCCTGCGGCAGAGCGTCGGGGCCGGACTCGGGCGGCCCTTCCCAGGCACCGGCCTGAGCCAGCACGAGCGGCCTGCTCTCCGACTGGGCTAGCTGCATGGCCTCGACCGCCCCGGTGACCGACCTATCGGCTTCCGCCGCTTTCCCGTGGGCAGAAACGATCCAAAGCGCGGCGCCGAGCGCGGCAGTCGCCAGGCCCGCGAACCGGCGGGTTTTGAAAATCCACTCGCACACGGCTCATTGACCCGGGCGGGGCGGTCCGACCGTCACATCGAAGGTCTGAACCCGGCCGTCGTCGAAGGTGACAGTCAACTGCAGCGCTCCCGAGAGCGGCGCTGCGGCGCCCGGGCGCTCGATCTTCACCGGTACGATCTTTCTGGCGCCGGGAAGTACGTAAACGCCGCCCTCGAACCTGCCCAGCGCGCGTTCGCCGTTTTTCTCCTTCACCAGGATCTCTCTCATCTGGGCGTACGCGGAGCCGGTGTTGGCGCAGCCGACGTCCAGATCCGTACCTGCGGGGGCCGTCTTCGCGTCGCACGCTACCTCGGCCTTCGCGAGCGGCGGCGTGATGAAGACCGGCATAGAGAGGGCCAGCGCGATGGCTACCTGGACGTTGTTTTTGGAGCCCGCGGCCTCGGGGATTTCGCGCAGAATCATCCGGTAGGTCAGCTGGTGCGTCGCGTCCGCCGGCTTGAGGCGTGCAAGGCGGACGACCTGGCGCGCCTTGGAGCCGAGTTTGAGAATCGGCGGGGCGAGGATCAAATCTTCCGTTGGCGTCAGCTCGTCGCTGCCATCGGCCTTCTGAGTCCACACGTACGTGTCGGCCTGAAGGACGATGGGGTCCTCGCCCTCGTTCGTGATCGTGACCGCGACGGCACGATCCCTCGGCGTCATGTAGATGCGCACCGGCGTCACGGAGAACACGCCAGCGAGAGCGGGCTGGAGGCCCGTGATCATCAGGAGGAGGGAGAAGCATCCAGCGCGCGCCGCGGTCATTGTCAAACCCTCAGAAGCTCACCAGTATGTCGATGAACTGGTCGTTTTGATCGCGCGAATAGACGCGATATTCGGTTACCGTCCCGGAGCCTTGCATCAGACTGCGCGAGCTCTCCAGCCGAAAGTCGGGCGTGGGACTGAAGTAGTAAGCAAAGGCACCGCCGTGAACGCCGGCGAAAGGAGCACCGGGACGCGGCCCGATGCTCACAAATTGTCCGGTGCTGCACACCACCTGAACCAGCGCACCGGTACTTTGGCTCAGGGTCTGGCTGACGCAGAGTGCAGACTTGCCCGGATCGTTCATGGAAATGTTGACCCGGAACGTCCCCGTCCCCACACCGGCCGCGCACTCGAAGCTAAGCGAGAGCGCAGCTAGCGCAAGGAGGGGGCGGACAAGATGCATCACGGCGCAACTCCCGACTGCTTCTTAGTAGTTGACGATCAGCGTCTGAACGTTGTTGGTGGACGCGGTAGCGCCCGCCGTGTTCGTGCACGAAGCGAGGGCGCAGGTCCCCGCTTGCGCGCCAGCCATCGTGCCACCGACGCTGTACGCTTGCGACGCGCCGTTGCCCGTGCCGCCGGCCGCGCTCAAGTTCAGCTGATAGGCCAGATTCACGCCGTTGTCGGTGACGTTGATGGTCGCGGTTCCCGGGGGGGTCGCCGCGCCGTTACCGGCCTGGAGGCCGAACGTGTAGGGAAGCGTGTTCGTGCAGCTAACGCTGAACCCGCCGCCCGTCGCGTTTGAAACGGCAGCCTGTCCCGAGGTGTACGCAAAGGCCACCGGGGTCACGGCACCCAACTGGCAGGCTGAGGTGAGCGTGATGTTGACATTGAACGTGCCGGAGGTGTTGGCAGCTTCCGCTACCCCGGCTCCCAAGGCCACCGCTCCGAGCGCGGCAACCGCAACCGCCAGCTTCCTCACCTGATGCCTTCTCATTTCACTATCTCCTTTAAAAGAGTTACCTAACGTATTGAAAATAAGCAATCTGCTAATTTCGCATATTACACACTTGTAGTGTTTACCTGACAAGTGCTATGTCCCTGCCTACATCTCGTACGCCTTATAAAGCACGCCGCATGCCAGCCCGCCCATCCGACCCTTTCTGTCGGCTTACATGTCTAATTTCATTGAACTTTTCGAGGTTCCGCGGAGCTTTCACGAAGGCGCCAGCGACCTTTCTTATGCTGAGTGCATAGGGACTGGCCTCTGGCGACCGCAGGACCGTCGACATTGCCCCAAATGGATACGAGACCCGGACATGAAGCGCGCGGGCAGTGTAGACCGAGGTAAGTCCCCGATATGTCGGGAAAACTTGATTGATGCAGGCGACCGCGGAAGAACGCCGGTCGTGCATACTCTGGGGCGTCCTATGACGCGGGGAGAAGCCGGTGCAGGGATTGCGCGCTCTGGTGTTCGACGCATACGGAACGCTGTTCGATGTCCATTCGGTAGCGGAGCTGTGTGACGAGCTGTGGCCGGGGCAGGGTGCAGGGCTCAGCCTGCTGTGGCGGGCGAAGCAGCTCGAGTATTCCTGGCTGCGCAGCCTCATGCGGCGATATCAGGATTTCGGGCAGCTCACCGATGCGGCGCTCGCTTACTCTTGCGCGACACTCGGTCTTCCACTCGGCGACGAGCAACGCCGGCGGCTGGGCCAAGCGTATCGAGAGCTGGCGACTTTCCCCGAGGTTCGGAGGGCGCTCTCCGCGCTCAAGGCCACTAAACTCCGCCTAGCGATCCTCTCGAACGGCTCCCCCGCGATGCTGCGCCCGCTCGTTGCGCACGCACAGCTCGGCGGCATCATCACCACCGTGCTCAGCGTCGATCCGAGAAAGACCTACAAGCCCTCTGCGACGGTCTATCGGCTCGCCGTCGAGCGACTGCGTCTGCCCAAGCGCGCGATTGGCTTCGTCTCAAGCAACTGCTGGGACGCGTGCGGAGCGAAAGCCTTCGGTTTCCGAACGTTCTGGATCAACCGTGCCGGCGCCCCCGTCGATGCGCTCGGCGTCGCGCCAGATCACGTCATGGGTGGACTGGACGGGTTGGCGGCGCTGCTCGCGGTCCCGCTATCATAGGTGCGCATGCCTTCCCCTTCTGTGAATTTCTGTTCGGTGTGCGGCGCGAAGGTCGCGTTCCGCGTTCCTCCCGGAGACTCGCTTCCGCGCCATGTCTGCGACAGCTGCAGCACCATTCACTACCGCAATCCGCTGGTCGTCGTGGGCACGATCCCCGAATGGGAGGATGGAATCCTGCTCTGCAGGCGCGCGATCGAACCACGCCGCGGCCTGTGGACTCTTCCGGCCGGGTTCATGGAACTCGGCGAAACCACGGCCCAGGCCGCATTGCGCGAGACGATGGAAGAGGCCCGGGCGCGCGTCGAACTGGGCGAGGTGTTTGCGCTCCTTTCGGTTCCTCACGTCGATCAGGTGCACATCTTCTACAGGGCCAAGCTCCTCGACGCCGCTTTCGCGCCCGGAGAAGAGACGCTGGAAACGACGTTATTCCGCGAGAGCGACATTCCTTGGAAGGAAATCGCCTTTCGCACGGTCTCGAGCACCTTGCGGTACCTCTACGCCGACCGCAAGGCCGGCACGATGGGATTCCATTCCGGTGAGATATTGCCGCTAAAGTGATGGCTCCGCGCAGGCGCGCATTTGACACCGGCGCCTCGCAGCGCTTAGCGTTAGCCAGCTATGCAAAGACGCGACTTCATGTTCGCCTGCGCCGCTCAGGCGCTCACCGTATCGCTACCCGCGACCGCGGCTGACGCGAGTCCGAGGCTGTACTCGCGCGTCCGGCTTGTCGACCCGGCGGGAAGGCCGTTGAAGGCGAGTGCGCTTCCCGCCAACACGAACTTCATCTTTCACTATCCGTTCTTCGCGACTCCATGCTTCCTGCTGAATCTCGGCAGGCCGACCAAGTCCGCGGCGAAGCTGAAAACCGCAGACGAGCATAGCTACGAGTGGCCGGGTGGCGTCGGCACCGACCATAGCATCGTCGCTTATTCGGCGATCTGCGCCCACCGGCTCACCTACCCCACGCGCGAAATCAGCTTCATCAGCTACCGCGAGGAGCGATCTGCGGGTAGCAAATTCTCCCATGTCATCCACTGCTGCTCCGAGCACAGCCAGTACGACCCCGCCGAAGGCGCAAAGGTGCTTGCCGGCCCGGCACCGCAGCCGCTCGCTACCATTCTGCTCGAGTACGACCCGGCCAGCGACGGGCTCTACGCGACGGGAACGCTGGGCGGGGAGCTTTTCAACGAGTTCTTCAGCAAGTACGAATTCCGGCTGGCGCTCGATTTCCGCGGGCGCCCAAAGACGGCTGTCGAGGGCAGCTGCATCGTGAGCGAGCTGGCCGCCTATTGCCGGCAGCAGGTGAAATGCTGACGGGAGCATGATTCCCTGGATCGAGAAAGGCGCGCCGTTTCCTCCGCCGGGGAGCGCGCTCAGGGAACCCAACGGCCTGCTCGCGGCGGGCGGAGACCTCTCCCCCGGGCGCTTGCTCGAAGGCTACCGTCAGGGCATCTTTCCCTGGTTCTCCGAAGGCGATCCCATCCTGTGGTGGAGCCCCGATCCCCGCATGGTCCTTTTCCCGGACGAGCTGAGGATCTCGCGCTCCCTCGGCAAGACCCTACGCAACCGGTGCTACCAGGTACGCTTCGATTCGGAGTTCGGGCGCGTGATCGAGCACTGCGCCGCGCCGCGCCGCGGCGAGCCCGGTACCTGGATCAGCGAGGACATGGTCGAGGCATACCAGGAACTCCACCGGCTCGGCTACGCGCATTCCGTCGAGACCTGGATCGACGGCCGCCTCGCAGGCGGACTCTACGGCGTCGCGCTTGGCCGCGTGTTCTTCGGCGAGTCGATGTTCTCGCGCGTGCGCGACGCGTCCAAGATCGCGCTCGCAGCCCTGGTCGGGCACCTCAAGACGGCCGGGTTCGAGTTGATCGATTGTCAGATGCACACGCGGCACCTTGAAAGCCTTGGAGCCCGCGAGATACCGCGCGCGCGATTCTCCCGGCTCCTCGAAGAATTGATACACTATCCGTGCTCTCCGGGCACTTGGTCCGGCGCACATATCGCGCAGGTGCAATGTCCCAGCTGAACGATCTGCCGCATGCGGTACTGCAGTTCTACGTGACTGCGCCCTACCCCTGCAGCTATCTGCCGGGCAGGATGGCGCGCTCGCAGGTTGCAACGCCCAGCCACCTGATCGGCACCGAGCTCTACGCGGAGCTCGTCCGGCTCGGTTTTCGCCGCAGCGGAATCTTCACCTATCGGCCCTACTGCGACCACTGCCGGGCCTGCGTTCCCGTGCGCGTTCCAGTCGCGGAATTCCACGCATCGCGCAGCCAGCGGCGCGCGTATGCGAAGCACGGAGACCTGCAGCACGCAGTCACCGGACTGCGCTTCCGGGTAGAGCACTACTCGCTCTACCTGCGTTACCAGGCGAGCCGCCACTCCGGCGGGGGCATGGATCAGGACAGCCGCGACCAGTATTCGCATTTTCTGCTGCAGAGCCGGGTGAGCACGCGTCTCGTTGAATTCCGGGACAAGGGAAAGCTGATGATGGTGTCGATCGTCGACCAGCTGAGTGACGGCCTTTCCTCGGTGTATACCTTCTACGATCCCGACACCCCCGGTGCGAGCTTCGGCACCTACAACATTCTGTGGCAGATCGAGCAGTGCCAGCGCGCCTCCCTCCCGTACCTGTACCTCGGCTACTGGATCAAGGACAGCCGCAAGATGTCCTACAAGGCGCACTTCCGGCCGATCGAGGGCTTTGTCGACGGCGCCTGGCGGCGCCTGCAGCCCGACGAACTCGAAGCCTGAGTCCTGTCTCCGAGTCGAACCCCGGACGCACCGCGGTAAAATGCGGACATGCTCTATCGCGCCGTCCGGCCGCTGCTGTTCGCCCTCGAGCCGGAATCCGCGCACTCACTCAGCCTCGACTGCCTCGATGTCCTTTCCCAGGTCGGCGCCGTGCGTCTCCTCGCGTGCTCCGTGCCGCGAGTGCCTGTCCGTGCGATGGGCCTGGACTTCCCGAATCCCGTGGGACTCGCCGCCGGGCTGGACAAGGACGCCCAGCACATAGACGGGCTCGCTGCGCTCGGCTTCGGTTTTCTCGAGGTCGGCGCGGTAACGCCCCGCCCGCAGCCGGGGAACCCGGGTCCGCGCGTGTTCCGTCTCCCCGAGGCGGAGGCGCTCATCAACCGTCTGGGATTCAACAGCCGCGGGCTCGAGGTCTTCGTCCGGAACATCAGCCGGCCTCGCGGCACGGGAATCGTGGGAGTGAATATCGGGAGGAACGCCGAGACGCCCAACGACAAGGCGCTGGAGGACTACATCGCGTGCCTGCGCAGGGTCTACCCGCACGCGGACTTCGTCACCGCGAACGTGTCTTCGCCGAACACCAGGAACCTGCGCGACTTGCAGCGGGCGGACGAGCTCGACGCCTTTCTCGGTCCGCTCGTCGTCGAGCGCGATCGCCTGGCGGCAGAGCACGGAAAGCAGGTGCCGCTGGCCGTGAAGATATCTCCCGACCTCGACGACGCGGGCATCGCGGCGGTCGCCGACCGAGTCGCCGCGCGGAGGATCGATGCGATCATCGCAACCAATACCACGGTGTCGCGCGAAGGCGTCGCGCATCTCCCGGCCGGCCGCGAGCAAGGCGGCCTGTCGGGAGCGCCGCTGAAGGCGCGCGCCACCGCGGTCGTGGCGAAGCTCAGGCGCGCGCTTCCTTCCGGTACAGCCATCATTGGGGTCGGCGGCATAGCTAGCGCGGCGGACGCGCGCGAGAAGCTGGACGCCGGCGCAAACCTGGTGCAGCTCTACACCGCGCTGATCTACCGCGGCCCGCAGCTGGTTGCCGAGATCGTCCGAGGCCTCGCGGCGCGATGAACCTGCTCTCCGAAAGGATCGATGCACTGCTGCCGCAGACCCAGTGCACGAAATGCGGCTATCCCAGCTGCAGGCGCTACGCCGAGGCCGTCGCCCGGAGCGAAGCCGATATCAATCAGTGCCCTCCCGGAGGCGAGGCGGGAATTCGCAAGCTCGCCGCGCTGCTGGAACGGAACGTGAAGCCGCTCAATCCTGCGAACGGCCTCGAGACAGCGCGGCGCGTCGCGGTGATCGACGAGGCGCGCTGCATCGGCTGCACGCTGTGTATCCAGGCCTGCCCGGTGGACGCGATCGTCGGCGCGGCGAAGCTGATGCACACCGTGGTCGTGGATCTCTGTTCCGGATGCGATCTGTGCATCGCGCCGTGTCCGGTCGACTGCATCGCCATGGTGCCCGCGTCGGGCGACGATGCGATCTGGGACCGGGCTCGCGCCGATGCGGCGCGAGCCCGCTTCGAGCGGCGGGCCGCGCGCCTAGAGAGCGAGCGCAAGGATCGGGCGCACCGGGCAAAGCGCGCCGGCCCGGCATCGGAAAAGAAGCGCGCGATCGTCCAGGCGGCTATCGAGCGCGCGCGAGCGCGAAGGCAGGCGACGTGAGCCCGGAGAAGCGCGCGAAGCTGTTCGAGCGGCTGCGCTCGGCCAATCCGAGGCCCACGACGGAACTCGCCTACCGCACGCCTTTCGAGCTCCTGGTATCGGTGGTGCTTTCAGCGCAAGCCACCGACAAGAGCGTCAATGCCGCCACGGAAAGGCTCTACGGAGACGCGAACACGCCCCAGGCGGTGCTCGCTCTCGGCGAGGAGCGGCTGAGCGCCTACATCAGGACCATCGGCTTGTATCGTTCCAAGGCGAAGCACATCATCGAAACCTGCCGGTTGCTGATCGAGCGCCACGGGGGCGAGGTGCCGCAATCGCGGGAAGCCCTGGAAGCGCTGCCCGGGGTCGGCCGGAAGACCGCGAACGTGGTCCTCAACACCGCCTTCGGCCAACCCACGATCGCGGTCGACACGCATATTTTCCGGGTCGCGAACCGCACGGGGCTCGCGCCGGGCGAAGACGTGCGCGAAGTCGAAGACAGGCTGCTGAAGGTCGTGCCGAGGAAGTTCCTGAAGAACGCCCATCATTGGCTGATCCTGCACGGGCGCTACGTCTGCAAGGCGAGAAAGCCCGGGTGCCCGGCGTGCCTCATCCGGGACCTGTGCTCGTTCAAGGGAAAGACGAAGGCCTGAGCCGGGGCCTTCTCTCTAGCGCACTACGTGCAGCGTGCCCTTCTGGCTCGAGAAATAGGCCGCGAGGTCGGCGAGATCCTGCGCGGAGAGCGCGCCCACCTGGCCGCCCATGATGGGATTCTTGCGCGCGCCCGATTTGTAGTCGCGCAGCGCCTTCAGCAGGTAATCGTAGTGCTGTCCGGCGAGGCGAGGGAAATCCGGACCGGTGGGCGCGTTGCCGTCGGCGCCGTGGCACGCGGCGCAGGCTTGCGATTTCTGCTTGCCGGCCGCGGCGTCGCCCGCCGCCCAAGCCTGCGAAGCGAAGCAGGCGGCCAGGGCGAAGACGAGAAGCCGCTTCATTTATCCGCCTTTCCCGACGCGCCGTAGTATGCGGCGACGTCAGCCATGTCCTGGTCGGAGAGGCCGCGCGCGATGCCGCGCATGGTCGGGTGGCTGCGGTCGCCCGCGCGGTACTCCTGCAACGCCTTGACGATGTACTCGGGCGATTGCCCGGCGATCTTCGGCACGGAATAGACCTCCGGGAAAGCGGTCTTGTACATCTTGATGCCGTGGCAGCCGATGCACATCGAGATCTTTCCCTTCGCCGCTTCGGCGTTTCCGGTCGTTTGCGCTCGGACCGGCAGCGAGAGAAGCAAGGACATGAACAGGAGAGCCAGCGGAGTTCTCATCATCGACTCGGTATCGACATCGTCATTCTGCGAAAACCCGGCGATTCTATACGATGGGCTCCGCGGCGGTCAAAGCCTGCTTCGCCGGGCAAGGCAGCGCTCGAGCCCCAGGGCGACCGCTCCCGCCATGCGTTTGTGCACCTCCGCCGAGCGCATTTTCAGCTCCTCGTCGCGATTGACGATCACGCCGGCCTCCAGCAGCACTGCCGGCGTTCTCGCCGTCTTGAGGACGATGAGGTTGTCGTAGTAGTGCACCCCGTTCGTCTTGTCGGCGAACGGCTTGTTCTCCCCCGGGATGGGGTCCGCGTG
Source organism: Burkholderiales bacterium (assembly GCA_035280025.1). GTDB lineage: Bacteria > Pseudomonadota > Gammaproteobacteria > Burkholderiales > SG8-39 > VBDM01. The sequence continues at coordinate 12,183 of DATEGT010000283.1, forward strand.
GTAGAGCGAGGGGATGAACCCGGCGCCGCGCAGCGCGGCGCCGATCTGCGCGGCGCAGGCGAGGCTCTCATTCACCGCCGGGTTCTTGCGCGAGATGAACAGCGAAAAACCCGCGTGGTCGTCGTTGAAGGCGCGCTCCACGCTGTCGTATTCCCAGCTCTTGATGAGGTAGGGCTGGACGGAATCGTGGTGCACCGAGAGGAAGAAGTCCGCGCCCGCCGCGGCCGCTGTCCGGCGAGCGAGGTGCGACATGAACCCGTCGTACCCGACGAGCAAGGTCTTCAGGCCCCGATCCCTGGCGGCCGATTCGATCTCGATTGCGAGCTCCCGGTTGAACTCGAGCTCCGGCCGACCGCGTGCGCTGGTCGCACCGGGCTCCTCGATGAAGTGTCCCACGTCGATGGCGACGGTAGCGCCCCGGGCGGACGTGGCGATGAGGAGTACGAGCGCCAGCAGCGGTCTCACCGGCCGATTGTATACAATGGAGCCCTCCGCGCGAAGGCAGCACACATGAGATTCAAAGGCTCCGAAGCCTACGTTTCCACCGACGACCTGACCCTCGCGGTCAACGCGGCGATCACGCTGCAGCGCCCGCTGCTGGTGAAAGGCGAGCCGGGCACCGGCAAGACCATGCTCGCCGTCGAAGTCGCCAAGGCGCTCGGCCTGCCTCTGCTCGAATGGCACATCAAGTCGACCACCAAGGCCCAGCAGGGATTGTACGAGTACGACGCGGTCAGCCGCCTGCGCGACTCGCAGCTCGGCGACCCGCGCGTGCACGAGATCCGCAACTACATCGTCAAGGGCATGCTGTGGCAGGCGTTCGCCTCCGAGAAACCGGTCGTGCTCCTGATCGACGAGATCGACAAGGCCGATATCGAGTTTCCCAACGACCTGCTGCGCGAGCTCGATCGCATGGAGTTCTTCGTGTACGAGACCCGCGAGCTCATCAAGGCGACGCAGCGTCCGGTCGTGTTCATCACCTCGAACAACGAGAAGGAGCTTCCCGACGCGTTCCTGCGCCGCTGCTTCTTCCACTACATCCGGTTCCCGGACAAGGAGACGATGGAGAAGATCGTCGAGGTCCACTTCCCCGGGCTGAAGAAAGCGCTGCTGCGCGAAGCGCTCGAAGTATTCTTCGAAGTGCGCGAAGTGCCCGGACTGAAGAAGAAACCATCCACCTCGGAGCTGCTCGACTGGCTGAAGCTGCTTCTCGCCGAGGACATCTCGGCCGAGGCCCTGAGGAGCAAGGATCGCAAGACCATCATCCCGCCGCTGCACGGCGCGCTGCTCAAGAACGAGCAGGACGTGCACCTCTTCGAGCGCCTCGTCTTCATGACCAGGGCGAAAGGCGCCTAGTCAGTCCTCGAGGTAGATGCCGCAGCCGATGACGAAGTCGCCGACCCGCTCGGCGTAGGTCGACTTGCGCTGCACGCGCCCGGTCTGCGGATTGTTCCAGCGATAGTCCACCCAGCCGCTGCCGCGCTCGCACGCGACGCGCACCGTCTCCCACGCGAAGCGCTTGCCGTCGACGTCCCGGAGGTTCGAATGGTCCTGGCCGACGAACTCGGGCTTGGCGCCGTTCGCCCGCATCACGCTGTCGAGGTCGTGCGCGATGAGGTAATAGTCGCCTTCGACGAATCCGCCGTCGCGGCGGCTGAAATCGGCGAACGCCTTGTCGGCGCCATGGTGGCGCAGGTGCTCGATGCCGCGCCGCACGAGTGCCATTGCCCGCTCGCGCGCCTCGGCGCGGTCGAGCTTGAACGCCGACACCGCCTCGGCGAGCGCACCCGCCGAGTCGCGGAAGGAGAGCGCCGCTGCGGCGGTCTGCTCGACGAGCGCCGCGTTCTCCTGCGTCACGTTCTCGATCTGCGAGATCGCGCTCTTGATCTCTTCCAGCCCGGCGCTCTGCTCCGAGGACGCGCCGGCGATCCGCTCGATCACCTTGGCAACCTCGCCGACGCGCCCCATGGCGCGATCGATGGTGTCGGCCGCCTCCCTGACGTGACGGCCACCGTCGCCGACGCCCGCGACCGACTCCTGGATGAGCGCCTTGATCTGGTGCGCCGCGTCGGCGCTGCGCTGCGCGAGGCTGCGCACTTCGGCCGCGACGACGGAGAAGCCCTTGCCCTGCTCGCCCGCGCGCGCTGCCTCGACCGCGGCATTCAGGGCGAGGATGTTGGTCTGGAAGGCGATGCCGTCGATCACGCCGATGATCTCGGCCACCTTCTTCGAGGCGGCGTCCATCCGGCCCATCGACTCGGTGACGCGCCGCATGGAGTCGGCGGCGCGCTCGGCGCTCTCGCTCGTGTCGCGCGCGAGCTCGCTCGCCTGGCGACAGCTCTCGGCGTTCTGGCGCACCGTCTCGCTGAGCTGCGCCATGCCGCCGGCAGTCTGCTGCAGCGCCGAAGCCTGCTCCTCGGTGCGCTGCGAGAGGCTCGCGCAACCGCTCGAGACCTCCTTCGAGCCGGCGACGATCGCCTCGGCCCCGGCGCGCACCTGCACCACGATCCCGGCCAGCGCCTCGGCCATGTGCCCGATCGCGCCGCCGGTGCGGATGGAAAGATCGCCGCTCGCGATTCGCTCGGCGGCCGAGCGGAGCCGGCCGAGCCCCGCGCGCGAGGCAAAGTGGAAAGCGCCGAAAAGGTAGAGCGCCGCGCCGAACGCAGCGAGCGCCCCGCTCCAGGCCCGATAGTAGGAAAGCAGCTGCGCGAGCCCGAAAAGCCCGGCGATGAGCGCCGTGCTCCCGGCATCGCTCAAGCGGGCCGTCACCGCAGACCCCGGTGCGAACAGCGCCTTCAGGTTCCCCTCCTGGACAATATCCCGGCCGATTCTAGGTAGCTCCCCACACGCTGCGCGGGCGACGGGTTCCCGCGCCGAATACAATCTCACAAAATGCTGACACTCTACTGGGCGCCGGGCGCCTGCTCCTTCGTCCCGCACGTGGGCCTCGAGGCGGCGAAAGCCGAGTTCGAGCCGAAGATGGTGAAGCTGCACAAGGGCGAGCACCGCACGCCGGCGTACCTGGCGATGAACCCGAACGGCCAGGTGCCGGTGCTGGTCGTGGACGGCAAGCCGCTCACTCAGATCGTCGCGATCTGCGATTTCCTGGACCGCCAGTTCCCGGACGCCAGCTTGCTACCGAAAGAAGCCTGGGGAAGGAGCGAGGCGCTTTCGCAGCTCGCCTGGATGAACAGCACGCCGCACACCACCGCGACGCGCTTTTTCTTTCCGGAGCGCTATGCCGACAGCGACGCCGCCCGCGCCGAGGTGAAGAAGCGCGCGACCGAGGACTTCCGCGGCTATCTCGAGCGCATTCAGAACACCCTGGACCGGAGGTCTTTCTGGTTCCGCGACGCCTATCTCTTCACCCTGCTGCGCTGGGGCGGCTACGCCGGCATCGATCCGAAGTCGCTGCCCGCGTACTACGCCTACGCACAGGAGCTCCTTAAGGCGCCGCCGATCGCCGCCGCCGCGGCACGGGAGCGAATCTCGCTCGACACCTACAAAGCCTAGGCGGTACTCTCCCCGGCGAGAGGAGGATCACCCATGGCGCACGTCGCAGGCTCGCCCGCCGCGCATCCCTGGTATCGCGGGCTCGACCGCAAGCAGTGGAACACGCTTTTCGCCTCGAACCTCGGCTGGATGTTCGACGGCTACGAGACCTACGCGCTCATCCTCACGGTGGGCGTCGCGCTGCACCAGCTGCTGCAGCCCGCGCAGTTCGCGCAGATCCCCGCCTACGCCGGCGGCGTGATCGGGCTGACGCTGCTCGGCTGGGGCATCGGCGGGATGATCGGCGGCATCCTCGCCGACTACATCGGCCGCAAGCGCACGATGATGATCTCGATCCTCGCCTACTCCCTCACCACCGGCCTCTCGGCCTTCGCCTGGAACTGGGAGTCGTTCGCGGTGCTGCGGCTCGTGGTCGGCATCGCCATCGGCTCGGAATGGGCGACCGGCACGTCGATCGTCGCCGAGCTCTGGCCCGACAAGGCGCGCGGCAAGGCGGCCGGCCTCATGCAGTGCGGCCTCGGCATCGGCTTCTTCGTCGCCTCGCTGGTCTGGCTGTTCGTGGGCGGACACGGGCCCAACGCCTGGCGCTACATGTACTTCATCGGCATCCTGCCCGCGCTCTTCACCCTCTGGATGCGCGCCGGCATCCCGGAGTCGCAGAAGTGGCAGCACGCCAACGAGCAGCGCCTCGCCGCGCGGCGCAGCGGCCATCGCATGCGCTTCACCCTGGTCGAGCTGTTCTCGATTCCGGAAGTGCGCCGGCGCACCGTGTTCGCCTTCCTGCTCTCGCTCACCACGACGCTCACCTGGTGGGGCATCTCGGCGTGGCTGCCGCCCTACGTCGCCTCGGTGGCGGCGAAAGCCGGGCTCTCCGGGCCGCAGTGGGCGAGCTATGCCGGCATGGCCTACAACATCGGCGCGATCGCCGGGTACATCAGCCTTGGCTTCTTCGCCGACCGTTGGGGCCGCAAGCCGGTCGCGCTCGGCTTCGTCGCGCTCGCCTGGCTCACCACCCCGGTCGTGTTCCTGTGGACGCACGACCTCAACCTGCTGCTCGTCGCGTCGCTGGTGAACGGCTTCTTCAGCCTCGGGCTCTACTCGTGGATGCCGGTCTGGCTGCCCGAGCTCTTCCCGACCCGCATCCGCGCGACCGGCGTCGCGTTCGTCTTTAACTCGCCGCGCTTCATCGCCTGGATCGGGCCGCTCGTCGCCGGCTGGCTGGTCGCCAACATGGGCGGCTTCAGCAACGCCGCCATGTCGATGGCGATGATCTACCTGCTCGGCCTGTTCAGCGCGCCGTTCCTCCCCGAGACGCGCGGCAAGCCGCTGCCCGAGGACGTCTAGCGCTCAGGTCTCGCGCCAGACGGCCACCTCGTCGAGCCCCGCCCGGCGGGTGCGGAAGGCGTTCGCCGGATGGCGCGCGTCCTCGTAGCCGAAGGAGATGCCGCAGACGATGCGCCGCTCCTCGCCGATGGCGAAGAACCGGCGCAGCGCCGCCGGCCGGCTCGCCAGCGCCGCCTGCGCGATGGAGGCGACGCCGAGGCTTCTCGCGGCGAGCATGAAGTTGTTGACCCAGGCGCCGCAATCGAGCACGCCGTAGATGCCGAGCGCCTCGTCGGTGCTGACGATCGCCGCGTGCGGCGCGCCGAAGAGACGGAAGTTTTCCAGCGCCTGGCGCGCCGAGCCATCACGGTCGCCGCGCCGGATGCCGACGCTCTCGTAGAGCTGCCATCCGCACTCGCGCCGGCGCTCCAGATAGACGCCGCGATACTCCCGGGGAAAGGGATAGTCGGGCGCGGCGGGCCCGGATTCGGCGGCCTCGACCAGCGCGGCGCGCAGGCGCTCGGTGGCGGCGCCGCTCGCGATGTGCACCTGCCACGGCTGCGCATTGCACCACGACGGCGTGCGCTGCGCGATCTCCAGGATGCGCTCGATCATGGCGCGCTCCACCGGCCGGGGCAGGAAAGCGCGGCAGCTGTAGCGATCGGCGAGGAGCTGCTCGAAGGCGCCCGGCACGGCGGCTAGTTCTCGGGCACGTACTCCACCACGCCGCCGATCGAGGAGAGATCTTCGTCGCGGCCGCGCAGCTCCACCACGTTCAGGTCCGGGTCGCGCACGAACACCGAGACGTGGCCGTCGCGGCCGAAGGACACCGGGCCTTGCGTAATGCGCACGCCCGCGGCGCGAAGAGCCTGGATAGTGTCCTTGACCGACGAGACGCGAAGCGCGACATGGGTGTAGCCCGGGTACTTCTCGCCGACATCCATCAGGATGTTCTTGCCGCCGGCATCGGCGTTCGCGTTGTAGACGAGGTTCAGCTCCACGCCGTGCTCGTTGCGCACGATCGCCACCGCGTCGTTGGCCGCTTTCGCATGCAAGGTGAAACCAAACAGCCCATAGAAGCGCATCGCGCGCTCCAGGTCGCGGACCCGGACGCCGATGTGGTCGACGCGCGCGATCTCGATCATTTCGTGAACGCCGACTGCACTAGCACGCTCGGCAGCCAGGTGGCGAGCGCGGGGAAGAACGTCACGGCGAGCAGCACCAGGGCGTCGGTGCAGAAGAAGGGAATCGAGCCCTTGACGACCTCCGACACCGGGATCTTCGACACGCCGCTCACCGCGAAGAGGTTGAGCCCCACCGGCGGCGTGACCAGGCTCATCTCCACGGTCAGCGTCATGACGATGCCGAGGTAGATGAGGTTGATGTGCATCGACTCGGCGACCGGATAGACGACCGGGATGGTGAGGAGAATCATCGCCACGCCGTCGACGAAGCAGCCGAGCACCATCTCGAGCGCGATGAAGGCGAAGATGAAGCCGAGGGCCGAAAGGCCCCACGAGCTCACCGTGTGCGTGATGGTCTGCGGCCAGTAGAGGTTGGCGGCGAGGAACTGGAACACGCCGACGCAGCCGACCAGGAACAGGATCACCGCCGTCAGGTTGAGGGAGCGGTTGAGCACCGGCATCAGGTCGCGCAGGAATGCCGCGCGGCGCGTGATCAGCCCGTACACGAGCGCATAGCCGCAGGCCACCGCCGCGGCCTCGGTCGGCGTGAACACGCCGCCGTACAGGCCGCCGAGGATGACCACCGGCATGCCGAATGCCGGCAGCGCCGCGACCGTCGCCGGCCAGAGCTTCGCCGCGTCGAACGTGCCGCGCGCGAGCTTGTATCGCCAGGCGAGCCAGACGATCGCCACGACGTTGGCGAGGGCGAGCAGCAGCCCGGGGATCACCCCGGCGAAGAAGAGATCGACCACCGAGGTCTCGGTGACGATGCCGTAGAGGATGAGCGGGATGCTGGGCGGAATCAGGATGGCGATGCCGCCGCTCGTCGCGACCAGGCCCGCCGCGATCCAGGGCGGATAGCCGCGCTTCAGCATCTCCGGAATGGCGATCACGCTCATCGCCGCCGCCATGGCGACGCTCGAGCCGGAGATCGCCGCGAACAGCACGCAGGCGAGGATCGTGGCGATGCCGAAGCCGCCCGGCAGCCAGCCGACCAGCGCGTCGGCGAAGCGGAACAGCAGGCTGACCAAGCCGGTCCGCTCCATGAGGAATCCCGCGAAGATGAAGAGCGGGATCGCCATCAGGCTGTACTTGGAGATGAAGTTGAAGAACGCGCGGAACACCACCGTCGGCTCGAGCAGCGGGTCGAACAGCATGTAGGCGAGCGCGCTGCCCGAGAGCGCGATGCCGATCGGCACGCTGAGCAGCAGCAGGACGATGGCGAGGATGCCGACGAACGCCATTCAGTCCACCCGATCGTCGAGCGTGGCGTCCTCCACGAGCACGTTCCGGCCGCGCAGCTTCTGGATGCCGCGCCAGGACTGGAAGAAGAGCGAGATCACCATGAACGCGAAGCTCGCCAGCAGCACCCAGAGGAACGGCGTGAGCGGCAGCTCCAGGCTCTCGGTGCGCGGCGCATATTGCTGGCTCTCCACCACCTCGTCCCAGCCCCACCAGACGACGGCGAGCATGAAAAGCAGGGCGAAGATCGTCGCCGCGACCTCGATGTAGTCCATCACCCGCCGGGTGCGCGGCCCGACCGTGCGCAGCGCATGCAGCAGGATATCCACGCTGAGGTGCGAGCCGCGGCGCTGCGCGATGCCGAAATAGAGGAACACCGCGGACAGGATGAAGTACGTGACCGCGTCCTGCTGCCAGTGGAACGAGACGCCGAGCAGGTAGCGGCGGAACACCTCGAGCAGCGCGAGCAGCGTGCAGCCGAGCATGATCACGGCGGCGACGGGCGCCAGGATTCTCTCCTGGAACGCCCGCCACAGCGCGTACGCTTTCTCCACCCTCCCCCCGTCCCGGCCTGTTGCGTGCTTCTTGCCTGTTGCGTGCTTCTTGCCTGTTGCGCGCTTCTTATTTGATGACGATGATCGACTGGTACTTCGAGCAGTCGGTCTTCTCGACCGGCGACGATCCGGCCGGGTACTCCTTGTTCAGCGCGCGCGCCTCCTTGGCGAACTGGTCGACCATGCCCTTGGCGTCGGCCGGCATCTTCGACTTGACGAACTGCTGCGAGGCGTCGCCGACCGCCTCGACCAGCAGGTCGACCTCCTGCGGCGTCATCCAGTACACGCCGGGCTTCGACGGATCCTTGGTGCCGTACTTCTCGTAGGTCATGCGATCGACGCACCAGTTGAGCTCCTTCTCGCGCGCGATCGTCTGGTGCACCAGCTTCTCGAGGACCGCCTGCGTCGGCTTGGGCAGCCGGTTCCACCAGCGCTCGCTTGCCGCGACCATGTAGTAGTCACCGGTGAACGCGCCGGCGCCGCCGGTCGTGTAGTAGGGCGCCTGCTCGCGCACCGCGAGCCAGCCGCCGATGCTGGTCATCAGGCCGTCGATCACCCCTGACTGCAGCGCATTGGGCACCTCGCCGAAGGCCATGACCACCGGCGACGCCTTCCACGAGGAGAGCGACGCGTTCTCGACCGGGCCCATGCTGCGCACCTTGCGCCCGGTGAAGTCCTCCGGCTTGAGATAGCGCTTCTGCCCGCCGACGCCCATGCCGAAGCTCATGTGCGCGGCGCCGAACACCTTGATGTGCTGGTTCTTCGCCAGGCGCTCGACCAGCTCCTGATACGTCTTGGTCTGCTCGAGGTGATCGACGGCGCCGACCGTGGTGAGGTTGCCCGGCCCGACCAGCGCCATCATGCGCGGCTCGACCGGAGCGGCCTTGCCCATCTGCATCCAGCTCATCTCGAGGTTGCCCTGGCGCATCGCCTCGAACGCTTCCGGGATCGTGTAGAGCGAGCCCGCGTAGTAGATGCGCGCCTGGCTGCCGGGGATGGCCTTCGGCAGCTCTTCGGCGAAATACTGCAAGGCAAGTGCCGCGGGATGCGGCGGCGGCGAGAAGTCGGCGGCGAAGCGCAGCACGACCGGCTTCAGCTTCTCCTGCGCTGCGACGGGCCCGGAAAGCGCGGCGGCGGCGAGCGCACAGGCGACGGCGGTGAAGAAAACGCGGTGATTACGGTACGACGCCATAAACTCCTCCTCAGGCTTTATGGACGGACCGGCGACCGTATCCCGGCGACGCCGCAGCGTCAAGTATGATTGAGCTACTCTGCAGGTCACCCTAACGTTCGACAACGGCCCCGAGCCGGCCGTCACCGACCGGGTCCTCGACATCCTCGAGGCGACCGGCGTAAGAGCGACGTTCTTCGTCCTCGGCTCCAAGCTCGTCGAGCCGAAGCGGCGCGCGCTCGCGAAGCGCGCGCACGCCGAGGGCCACTGGATCGGCAACCACACCTGGTCGCACGCCGAGCCGCTCGGACGGATCGCCGACGCCTCGCGGGTCATCTCCGAGATCGTCGAGACGCAGGCGCTGATCGCCGAGCTCGCGCACCCGGACCGCCTCTTCCGCCCCTTCGGCGGCGGCGGCGCCATCGGGCCGCACCTGCTCAGCCCGGCGGCGCTCGACGTGCTGAAGAGGGAAAAAATGACCTGCGTGCTGTGGAACGCGATTCCGCGGGACTGGGCGGATCCGCGCGGCTGGGCCGAAGTCGCCCTGGCGCAGTGCCTGGCGCAGCCCTGGACGCTGCTCGTGCTGCACGACCTGCCGACCGGGGCGATGGGGCGCCTGCGAATCTTCATCGATCGCGTGCTCGACCACGGCGGCACGTTCCGCCAGGACTTCCCGCCGGAGTGCGTGCCACTGCGCCGCGGCGAGGTCGTTGCGCCGCTCGAGCCGTATTTGAGCGAAGCGCCGTAGCGGTCAGCGCGATCGTGGCCGAGCCCGCCAAAAGATTCCAGAATCGAGTGGCCATCGTCACCGGCGCCGGCTCGGTCGGTCCCGGCTGGGGCAACGGCCGCGCCACCGCGGTGCGCTTCGCGGAGGAAGGCGCCAAGGTCTTCGCCGTCGACAGGGACGAGGCGAGCCTCAAGGAGACCGTGGCCCGCGCCGGCGGCACAATGAGGACGCATCTGTGCGACGTCACCGACGGCGCTGCCGTGGCGAAGATGGTCGAGAAGTGCCTCGCCCGGTTCGGCCGCGTCGACATCCTCGTCAACAACGTCGGCGGCTCGGCGGCGGGCGGGCCGGTCGAGATGAGCGAGGAAGTGTGGGACGCGCAGGTCGACCACAACCTGAAGAGCGTGTTCCTCGCCTGCAAGCACGTCCTGCCGGTGATGGAGCGGCAGGGCTCGGGCGCGATCGTCAACATCGCCTCGAGCTCGGGCATCCGCTGGACCGGCGCGGCGCAGGTCGCCTACGCCGCGACCAAGGCGGGCGTGATCCAGCTCTCCAGGGTCGTCGCGGTGCAATACGCCCCGAAGGGCATCCGCGTGAACTGCGTAGTGCCGGGTCAGCTGCACACGCCGATGGTCGAGGCGCGGCTCGCCGGGCAGCGCGCCGGCGGCGACGTGGAGGCGCTGCTAAAGTCCCGCCTGAAGCGCATTCCCCTCGGCTTCGCCGGCGACGGCCGCGACACCGCCAACGCCGTGCTGTTCCTCGCTTCCGACGAGGCGCGCTTCATCACCGGCGCGGAGATCGTCGTGGACGGAGGAATGACAGTACGCTGCGACTGATCAACCTGGGAGAAATGATGCGATTGCTCAAGTTCCTCGCCCTGGCGCTGTTTCCCGCAATGGCGCTCGCGCAGGCCTATCCGACCAAGCCGGTGAGGCTGATCATCCCCTTTCCAGCGGGCGGCCCGTCGGACATCTTCGGCCGCGGCCTCGCGCAGGGCATGAGCGCGCACCTCGGCCAGCCGGTGGTGGTCGAGAACGTGGCCGGCGTCGGCGGCGTGCTCGGCGTCGACCGCGCGCTCAAGTCGGCGCCCGACGGCTACACCCTCGGGCTGAACAGCGGCTCGACGCTTTCCATCGCTCCCTACTCGCTCACCCGGCTTCCCTACGACGTGAAGAAGGACGTGGCGCTGGTGACCCTCGTGGTGCGGGTGCCGGAAGTGCTGGCCATCCATCCCTCGGTGCCGGCGAAGACGCTCGCCGAATTCGTCGCTTACGCCAAGGCGAATCCCGGCAAGATCAACTTCGGCTCCGCGGGCAGCGGCAGCATCACGCACCTCGCCGGTGAGCTGCTCAAGGCCGAGGCGAAGATCGACCTCGTGCACGTGCCGTACAAGGGCGCCGCGCCCGCGGTGACCGATCTGCTGGCCGGCCAGGTGCAGATGGGCATCTTCGACGTGCCGATCCTGCTGCCGCACATCCGCAGCGGCAAGCTGCGCGCCCTCGCCATCACGAGCGCGCAGCGCTCCGCCGCTCTGCCCGACGTCCCCACCACCGCCGAAGGCGGCTATCCGAACGTCACTTCCGACAACTGGTACGGCCTCGTGCTCCCGGCGGCGACCCCGGCGCCGATCCAGAAGCGGGTGCACGAAGCGGCGGTGGCGGCGCTGCAGTCCCCCGCGCTCGTCGAGCAGTACGCCCGGGTCGCCGGCGTGGCCTCGCCCGGCTCGCCCGAGGACTATGCGAAGTTCCTCGCCGGCGAGCAGGCGAAGTGGCACAAAGTCGTCGACGCCATCGGATTCAAGGAATAATGGCCCGAAAGACCACGCCGTGCTGATCGACTTCTTCCTCAAGCTGAAGAGCCACAAGCTGCCGGTCTCCATCAAGGAGTACCTGACGCTGCTCGAGGCGATGGACAAGAAGGTGATCGGCCCCTCGGTGGACGACTTCTACTATCTCGCCCGCACCGCGCTCGTGAAGGACGAGGCGAACTACGACAAGTTCGACCGCGCGTTCGCCGAGTTCTGGCAGGGCGTGGAGACGATCCCCGGCATCGAGGCGCAGATCCCGCTCGAGTGGCTGCTGAAGCAGGTCGAGCTGACGCTCTCCGAGGAAGAGAAGAAGCAGATCCAGGCGCTCGGCGGCTGGGAAAAGCTGATGGAGACGCTGAAAGCTAGGCTGGAAGAGCAGAAAGGCCGCCACCAGGGCGGCTCGAAGTGGATCGGCACCGGCGGCACCTCGCCCTTCGGCGCGTACGGCTACAACCCCGAAGGCGTGCGCATCGGCCAGGAGAAGTCGAGGAACCGCAGCGCGGTGAAGGTCTGGGACGCGCGGGAGTACCGCAACCTGGACGACTCGGTCGAGCTCGGCACGCGCAACATCAAGGTCGCTTTGCGCCGCCTGCGCAAGTTTGCCCGCGAAGGCGCCCCGGACGAATTCGATCTGCCGACCACCATCGACAACACCGCGCGCAAGGCCTACCTCGACATCGCCATGCGGCCCGAGCGGCGCAACACCATCAAGGTGCTGATGCTGATGGACATCGGCGGCACGATGGACGACCACATCAGGCTCGCCGAGGAGCTCTTCTCCGCCGCGAAGACCGAGTTCAAGCACCTCGAGTTCTACTACTTCCACAACTGCCTGTACGACTTCGTCTGGAAGGACAACCGCCGCCGCCATTCCGAGCGCACCCGGACCTGGGAGCTCCTGCACAAGTACGGGCACGACTACAAGGTGATCTTCGTCGGCGACGCGACCATGAGCCCCTACGAGATCCTGCAGCCGGGCGGCTCGATCGAGTACTCGAACGAGGAGGCGGGCGCAGTCTGGATGAAGCGAATGCTCGAGGTATATCCGAAGGCCGTGTGGCTCAACCCCGAGCCCGAGGAGATCTGGGGCTACCGCCAGTCGATCGGCGTCCTCAAGGAAATCATGGGAGGCCGCATGTATCCCACCACCATGGAGGGACTGGAGCGCGCCATGCGCGCCCTGGTCAAATAGCCGTGCGCGCGCTCACCCTCGCCCTCGTACTGCTCGCCTTGCTGATCGTCGCTCTGGACGCCGCGGGCGCGCGCTCCGGCAAGCGCCAGCTGTGGGGCGCGATCGCGTACAACAGCAAGCTAGGAACTTACGGCTACGCGGTCGACCGCAGGACCAAGCGCGATGCCGAAACCGATGCGTACACGGCCTGCGGATCCGGCTGCGACCTCATCAAGACCTTCCGCGATGCCTGCGGCGTCGTCGTCGCCGGCGGAAAGCGCGCGGTCTACGAATCGGGCGCCTCCCGCGAGATCGCCGAGATGAAGGCGACGAAGAAATGCGGCGAAGGGTGCTCGACCAAGGTGTGGGCGTGCACCAGCGAGAAGTGACGTCGGCGCGTCCCTAAGGCTCCGCAAGGCGTGCCTGGGGCCCGGAAGCCCGCGGACGCGAAAGCCGTCCTACAATGTCCGCATCGGCGGTAGTCGCCAGCCCGGCTGGACGATTCAACCATGCCCCTGATCCGATGCACGTCGTGCGCGTACGCCAACGCCATGGACGCCAAGGTCTGCAAGAAATGCGGCCGGGAATTGAGCGTTCCTCCGCACCTGACCCGTTGCGCGCACTGCGGCACCCTCAATCCCGTCAAGGGGACCGCCTGTGTCTGGTGCTACCGCAAGCTGGGCGGTTCCTGGCAGCGCAGGCTGCTCGGACGGCCGGCCCGAGGGGCGGCCGCAGCGGCCGCTGTCGCGCTGCTCGCCGTCCTCGGATACTACGCATACCCGCGGGGCTTGCCCCGCGAGGCGCCGCGTCCGCCCGTCGCCCCTCCGATCGTCCCGGCTGCCCCGGCGCCGGAACCCGTGGCCAAGGCGCAAGCCGGGACGCAGGCGCCGCGGGTCGAGCGCCAGCCGGGGGAGACCTCGCGAGCGAAAGCGGCTCCCGTCCGCCAGGCCAGTGCGCGCAAGGCGGGCGAGCCCAGCGAGCGCTCCGATTGCGCCGAAGGAGTCGCGGCGCTGGGATTGTGCGGCAAGACGCAGGCAGCGCAACCGCCCCGCCCGCAGGCGTGCACGGAGGCGGTCGCAGCCCTGGGTTTGTGCGACGCTAGGAACATAAAAGGGAGGGAATGACATGGCCTGGAAGCTCATCGCAACGCTCGCGACGGCTGCGCTTTGCCTGCGAGGCGGCGCCGCGCTCGCGGCGGCGGAGTACAAGATCGTCACCGCAAACGAAAAAGGCACGTATTTCGCGATCGGCGCCGACCTCGCGAAGTTCGTGGCCCCGGACGCCGGCATCAAGCTCGAGGTCCTCGCCACGGCGGGCTCGGCGGCGAACATCAAGCACCTTCGCTACGATCTGGGCGTGAAATTCGCGATCGTCCAGGCGGACGTCTTCCAGGCCTTCGTCGACCGGGCGAGCGGAGGCAACCCGGAAGCGCGCACCATCATCCGCCCGCTGCGCGTGATCCTGCCCTTGTACAACACGGAGATCCACTACATCGTCAGGGCGGACTCCCCGCTGAACTACCTTCACGACATCCGCAATGCAAAGATCAACGGCGGCGTGCTGGGAAGCGGCGCGGCGCTGATCACGCACACGCTGTACCGGATGATGTTCAACGCACCCATCCCGGAGGAGAACGCGAGCTTCCTCTCGAACGAGGAGGCGCTGGTCAAGCTGATCGGAGACAAGTCGGTCGACGTCGTCGTCGTCGCCGCGGGACAGCCCGCGCCCCTGATCTCGAACATGAAGCCCGAGGCGCAGAAGTTCATCAAGCTCTTGAAGTTCGATCCGGCCCATCCCTCGAGCAAGCTTCCGCTGACGGTGTACTCGTCCTCCACGATCCACGCGAGCAGCTATCCCAATCTGCTGAAGGAGGACTTCACCACGATTTCCGTGGGCGCGTTCCTGGTGACCTACGACTACAACCTTGCGGGCACGGTCGGGAACCTGACGCAGTTCGCGCGCTCGCTCTGCCAGAATTTCCCTACCCTGCAGGCGCAGGGCCATCCCAAGTGGCGCGAGGTCAGCCTCGCCTTGCCGGCTCTCGGCCCGGGCTGGACCTACTACCCGCCGACCACGAGAGAGCTTCGCGGCTGCACCGCAAAGGCCAAGCCGAAGGCGCCGGCGAAGCCCGCGAGGGCATGCTCGGCGGAGGAGCGGATCCTGGGGTTCTGCAGCTGAGCGCTACCCCTGTCCCGGCGGCGGCGCGACCTTGATGACTTCCTCGAGCGTCGTCAGGCCCATCGCGACTTTCATCGCGCCGCTGATCCGCAGGGGCTTCATGCCTTCCTTGTAGGCGACCTCGCGGATCTTGGCGATGTCGGCCTCGGCGTTGACCAGTCGCCGCACCTCCGGCGACAGCAGCAGGATCTCGTAGAGGCCGATGCGCCCCGTGTAGCCGGTATTCCGGCATTCCAGGCACCCGACCGGCTTGTAGATGTGGGTGGGGCGCTTCGCCTTCCACGGAGCGACGAATTCCTCCCAGCCGACGTCGCCCGCGCGGCCCTCGTCGAAAGGAATTTTCTCCTTGCAGTGCCTGCACAGCGTGCGCACCAAGCGCTGCGCCATGACGCCGAGTATCGTCGAGTTGAGCAGGTACGGCGCGACCCCGAGATCGAGCAGCCGCGTGATCGCGCTGGCCGAGTCGTTGGTGTGCAGCGTCGAGAGCACCAGGTGGCCAGTAAGCGCCGCCTGGATCGCCATCTCCGCGGTGGGCAGGTCGCGCACCTCGCCCACCATGATGATGTCCGGATCCTGTCGCATGAGGGCGCGCACGCCCTCGGCGAAGCCGAGCTCGATCGACTGCTGCACCTGCATCTGGTTGAACGCGGGCTCGATCATCTCGATCGGGTCCTCGATGGTGCAGACGTTGACCTCGGGCGTTGCGAGCGTCTTCAGGGTCGAGTACAGCGTCGTGGTCTTGCCCGAGCCGGTCGGACCGGTGACCAGGATGATGCCGTTCGGCTGCTCGGTCATCTGCTTCCAGCGGCCCTTATCGTCCTCGGAGAAGCCGAGCTCGGCGAAGTCCTTGACGATCACTTCCGGGTCGAACACGCGCATCACCAGCTTCTCGCCGAAGGCCGTGGGGAGCGTCGACAGGCGCAGCTCCACGTCCTGGCCGTCGGCGGTGCGCGTCTTGATGCGGCCGTCCTGCGGGCGGCGCTTCTCGACCACGTCCATGCGCCCCAGGATCTTGATCCGCGAGGTCATCGCCGCCATCACCGGCATCGGAATCTGATACACGGGATGCAGCACGCCGTCGATGCGGAAGCGCACCTCGCCCACGTCGCGGCGCGGCTCCATGTGGATGTCGCTCGCGCGCTGGTCGAAGGCGTACTGCCACAGCCAGTCGACGACGTGCACGATGTGCTGGTCGTTGGCGTCGAGCTGCTTGTTCGTCTGGCCGATCTCGACGAGCTGCTCGAAATTCCCGACGCCGGTGCGCGTGTCGCCTTTCTGGACCGCTCCCTTCACCGATTTCGCCAGGTTGTAGAACTCGACCTGGTAGCGGGAGATGTCGAGGGGACTCGCGAGCACGCGGCGGATGTCCAGCCGCAGCATCTGCTTCAGCTCCTTCTCCCAGTCCTTGACGTAAGGCTCGCTGGTCGCGATCACCGCCTCTCGCGTGTTCACCGCGACCGGCAGGACCTTGAAGCGCGCCGCGTAGGCGCTCGACATCACCTCGGTGATGGCGGAGAAATTGATCTTCAGGGGATCGATGTGGAAATATTCCATCCCCGTCTGCGCGGCGAGCCATTCGGTGAGAGACTCGATGCCGAGGAGCCGCTGGGGAGGCTTCGCCGAGCGCCATTTCTGGTCGGCGATCACGACCAGCGGATGGTGATCGCTGCGGTGCAGCCTGCGGTCGGCGACAAGCTTGTCGGCGTCGCCCTTGGGGACCAGGCCGTCGGCGACCAGGGCCTGCAGCACCTCCGAGAGCGTGAGGCGGTGGTCCTGCCGCGCTTCTGCTGCGGTCTGCATGGCCGGAATATATCCACGACCCGCGGAACCGGCAAGCGTTTTGACTTTGCCGGGCAACTGCGCGATGCTAGCCGCTCCCAAGAACAAACCTGCGGAGACCGAATATGACGATCAAAGTCGGCGACAAGCTCCCCGACGGCAAGCTTTCCGAATCCACCGAATTCGACGAGGCCGCGGGCTGTCCGATGCCTCCGAAGGACGTCAGCGTGGCCGACGCGGTGAAGGGCAAGAAGGTGGTGATCTTCGCCCTGCCCGGCGCGTATACCCCGACCTGCTCGGCGAAGCACGTGCCGAGCTACGTTAAGAACTACGACAAGCTCAAGGCGAAGAGGGTCGACGAGATCTGGTGCGTCGCGACCAACGACGCCTTCGTGATGGCGGCGTGGGGGCGCGACCAGAAGGCGAACGGCAAGATCCGCATGATGGGCGACGGCAGCGTCAACTGGACCAAGGCGCTGGGCCTGGAGCTCGACCTGACCGCGCGCAACATGGGCGTGCGCTCGCAGCGCTACTCGATGCTGGTCGAGAACGGCGTGGTGAAGAAGCTGAACGTCGAGGCGCCGGGGAAGTACGAAGTGAGCGGCGCCGAGACGATGCTCGCGCAGCTCTGAAGGGTCGGGCGGGATCGAGTCGCATGACCATCCATTCTTCCGCGCGGAGGTCTTTCCTGAAGACGATGAGCGCATTGGGAGCGGCGGGCGTCGCGGGGCTGAAACCCGGCGCCGCGGCCGCGTACGATCCGAAGGCGAAGTTCGATCTCAAGGTGACGGAAGTCGAGTTCCGGCGCAACGCCAAGGGCCGGCAGCTCATGGCGAGAATCTACGAGCCGCAGGGCAAGGGTCCGTTCCCCACGGTGCTCGACCTTCACGGCGGCGCCTGGAATCGCAAGGACCGCCACGCCGAGGAGCCGATGGACCGCGCGATCGCGGCGAGCGGCGTGCTCGTCGTGGCGATCGACCTGACGATAGCGCCGGAGGCGCCCTACCCCGCGTGTGTGCAGGACGCGAACTACGGGGTGCGCTGGCTGAAATCGAAAGCGGCGCAGTGGAACGGCGACGCGTCCAGGATCGGCATCTACGGCAGCTCGAGCGGCGGCCACGTCGCGGAGCTCCTCGCGCTGCGCCCGCACGACCCGCGCTACAACGCGATCCCGCTCGAGGGCGGCGCGGGCGTCGATGCGACCGTCGCCTGGGTCGCGACCCGCTCGCCGATCAGCAACACCTTCGCCCGCTTCCGGAACGCCGAGGAAAAGCACCGGGACGGAATGGTGAAGAACAACAAGACATTCTTCGTGCCCTGGGAAACGATCCACGAATCCAACCCGCAGGAAATCCTCGAGCGCCGCGAGAAAGTGACCCTCGTTCCGCTGCTCGTGATGCAGGGCGCCCTGGACGACAACGTGCTGCCGTCCGCGCAGGAGAAGTTCGTCGCAAGCTACAAGGCCGCGGGCGGTCCGGTCGAGTACCGCCTGTTTCCGGACAGCGAGCACGAATGGGTCGCCAAGCCCGGGCCCCAGACCGACAAGGCGCGCGAGACGGTGAAGTCGTTCATCGCGCGGAACGTAGGGCGCGCCGCCGCAGGAT
>DATEGT010000284.1:0-4525 GCA_035280025.1 Burkholderiales bacterium
CTCGGCCGAGGTCGCCAAGGGCGGCCTGCGCAAGCTCTTCACCGCGAGGGATGCGGTCGGCTACGACCACGAGCTGCTCGACATCTGGTTCGGCGGGAAATTCCTGAAGGCGCATCCGGAGGCGGTGCGCGCCTTCCTCGCCGACTACGTCGCGGTCACCCGGTACTACCTCGCGAACACCGGGCAGGCGAAGCGCGACCTGCACAAGGCCGGCTTCGTGCGCACGCCGCTGGAGATCTACCTGAAGAACGCCGACTGGAAGCGCGACCCCGCCGGGCGCGTCGACGTCGAGAGCCTGCGCAAGCTCTCGGCGTTCATGCTCGACAAGCTGCAGTGGCTGGAGAAGCCGGTCAACGTGGACTCGATGGTCGACCAGAGCTATCTGCCTCGGCCCTGATCAGGTCCCAGATGGTGTTGCGGTACTCGTGACAGCGCATTGACTTCTTGACGTCGAGGCCGCGCGGCCGCGGCAGCTCGATCGCGACTTCCTCGCGGATGCGCCCGGGACGCGCGCTCAGCACCACCACGCGGTCGCCGAGGTACACCGCCTCCTCGATGTCGTGCGTGACGAACACGATCGTTTTTCCGGTGCGTTCCCACAGCCGCGTCAACTCCTCCTGCATGGTCTCGCGCGTCTGCGCGTCGAGCGCTCCGAAGGGCTCGTCCATCAGCAGCACCTTGGGATCGAACGCGAGCACGCGCGCGAGCGCCGCGCGCTGCTTCATCCCGCCGGAGAGCTCCGCGGGGTAGTGGTTGCGGAAATCGGCAAGGCCCATGATGTCGAGCTGCTTTTTCACCGCGGCCTCGATCTGCTCGCGCGGCGCGCCCTGCGCCTCCAGGCCCCAGGCTACGTTCCCGGCGACCGTCTTCCACGGGAACAGCGCGAACTCCTGGAACATCATGCCGCGGTCGGGGCCCGGACCGCTGACCGGATCGCCATAGACGCGGATCGCGCCCTCGTCGGCGGCGATGAATCCGCCCACGATGTGCAGCAAAGTGCTCTTGCCGCAGCCGCTCGGCCCGATCACGGTGATGAACTCGCCTTCGCGCGCGGCGAAGCGCTCGACATCGAGCACCTGCAGCGACACCCCGTTCTTGGCGTAGGCCTTGCGGACGCCCGTAGCCTCGAGCGCTATTTTTCCGGCTTCACCGGCCATCCGTGCCCCGAGAGGTCGAATTTCACCCCGGCGAGCTGGAGCTTCTTCTCGAAGAAGAGCCGGCCGCCGAGCTTCGAGAGATCGACCGGCGGCGGCGGCTGGGGCGTCGCGCCGGCGTCGCGGGCGCGCGCCTCCGCGCGGTCGAGGTCGTCCACCTGCACGCCGAAGTGATCGAGCCCGTAGCCTTCGGGATAGGGATCCGGCGTCTCCGCGGTGCGCTTCCAGCAGACGATCGCGAGGTTGATGTAGCCGTCGGTGAGATAGACCTCGCGCGCGAGCTCGCTGTCGCCGCGCCCGATCTCCTCGAGGCCCAGCGCCTTCTTGAAAGCCTCCGCGGTGACGAAGGGATCCTCCGCGGTGATCGCTATGTGCCTTATCCTGTGCATGGTCTCATCCCGAAAAAGCCAGCAGCCGCTCGAGGTCGGCCTGCGCCTTCGCCGAGTCGCGCCCCTCGCGCCGCACGCGCTGGTCGCGCAGCCAGCACGCGAAGGCGCCGGATCGCTGGCCGTCCTCGCCCACCTCGCGCGAGATGCGCATCACCGTTTCGACGCGCGCCTTGCGCCGCCGCACGTAGTTGGCGAGAGCATGCTCGATTTCGGCCGCGCCCGCCAGCTCCTCGGCGAGAACCGCGGCGTCCTCCATCGCCATGCCCGCGCCCTGGCCGATGTTCGGCGTCATCGCGTGGACGGCGTCGCCGAGCAGCACCGCGCGGCCCCAGGTCCAACGCTCGAGGGTCAGCTCCTCGATTTCGGTGACGATGATCTCCTCCGCGGGCGGCAGCGCGGCGCGCACGCGCCGCACCGCCTCCGCGCCGAACTGCGAGAAAACGCCGCGGGGATCCGGCGGGGGCGCCTCGCGCGGCGAGTTGAAAGTGGTCCAGACGTAGAGCCGGGTCGCGGAGATGGGCACGAGCCCGACCCGCGCTCCGCGCCCGAGGTACTCGGTGAAGCAGCGCACGCCCGCGACGTTGTCCATGACGAGGCGGTGCGAGCGGTAGCCCATGTAGCGCGGCGCGACCTCGCCGAACAGCTCGCGGCGCACCTGCGAGTGGATGCCGTCGGCGCCGACGACAACCCCGCCCTCGGGAATGTCGGCCGCCTGCGCCTCGACGCCGAAGCGCACTGTTCCCGCGGGCAGGCCGCGGTAGAGCGCGTCGAGCAGGTGCGCGCGGTGGACGAGCGCGCCGCGCGCGAGCCTGCCCGAGTCGTAGAGCGGCCGGTAGTCGCGGAGCGCGAGGAGGCGCCCGTCCCGGTCGCGCGTTTCCCGGGTGAGGTAGGGCCAGGATTCGCGGCGCACCTCCTCGGCGAGGCCGTTGCGCTCGAGCACCGCCATGGCGTTGGGGTTCATGATGATCCCCGCGCCGACCGGATCGAGCCGCGGAGCTCGCTCCAGCACCGTCGCGGGCAGCCCGCGCAGCGAGAGCTCTCGCGCGAGCGACAGGCCGCCGATGCCGCCGCCCACGATCAGTGTCGGGATGCGCATAAGGGAGATATTATTTGAAATCATGGGAGCCTTCGAACGGCGGAGCCTGACGGCGCTCGTCCAGCCCGATCGCGTGCACCGCTCGGTCTACGCGGACCCGGCGCTGTTCGAGCTGGAGATGGAGCGGCTCTTCGGCCGCGCGTGGCTCGTGCTCGGTCACGGCAGCCAGATCAAGTCCCCCGGTGACTACTTCACCACGCGCATGGGACGCGAGCCGGTCATCGTCGTGCGCCAGGGCGGGGATGAGATCGCGGCGCTCATCAACCGCTGCATGCACCGCGGCACGATGGTGTGTCCCGAGGGCCGCGGCAACGCCGAGCGCTTCGTGTGCCCGTACCACGGATGGAGCTACGACCGCGCGGGAACGCTCCAGGCCGTGCCGTTCGCCGGCGGCTACGACAAGGACAGGCTTCCCCGCGGCCTGAAGCGCGTGCCGCGCGTCGCCGTCTACCGCGGGTTCATCTTCGCCTCGCTTTCCGAGTCGGGCGAATCCCTCGAGAGCTTCCTCGGGCCGGCGAAGGCCTCGTTCGACGACTTCGTCGATCGCGCGCCCGGCGGCGAGCTCGAGGCAGCGGGCGGCGTCTTCAAGCACGCCTACAACGGCAACTGGAAGCTGATGCTCGAGAACCATCTCGACGGCGCGCACCCCGCGTGGGTGCACGCCTCCTCGGTCGCGGTCGCGCGCGCGGCGCCCGAGCCGGGCGCGCCCGGCGAGGAGCGCTACTTCGATATCGCCGTGCGGCAGATGCGCCAGAACGGCGCGCCCGACGCGGTGTGGGAGGGCACCGGCATGCGCACGACGCCGCGCGGCCACGGCATCATGGGCGACTACCACGACGACAGCCGGCTGGTCGCCGGCCTGGGCAATCCCGCGTTCGACGAGTACCGCAAGGCGCTCGCGGAGAAGGTCGGCGAGAAGGAAGCCGACCGCATCCTTCGCGTCACGCTGTGGAACACGGTGATCTACCCCGGCTGCTCGTTCATGAGCCAGTTCCGCCAGCTGCGCATCGTGCAGCCGCTCGCCGTCGACCGCACCGCGGTTCACACCTATTCCTTCCGCATGCCGCAGGCGCCCGCGCGCATGTTCCGCGACACCGTCGCCTTCGCGAACGTGGTGAACGGCACCGGCTCCTGGGTGCTGACCGACGACCTCGAGGTCTACGAGCGCATCCAGCGCGGCTTCGCGAGCGGCGCGGTCGAGTGGGCGCAGATCGGACGCGGCTTCGGCCGGGATGCGGCGGAGCCCGGCGGCGGATCGCGCGGCGCGACCGGCACGAGCGAGGTCTACATCCGGGCGCAGATGCGCGCCTGGCTGGACTACATGGCCGAATGAAGGTCGAGGAGTTCCTGTACCACGAGGCGCGGCTGCTCGACGCGCAGCAGCTCGAGGCCTGGCTCGATCTCTTCACCGAGGACGCGACCTACTGGCTGCCGCTCGAGCGCGGGCAGCAGGACGCGCTCCAGACCAGCTCCATCATCCACGACGACCGCACGCTGCTAGAGCTGCGCGTGAAGCAGGCGCGCCACCCCCGCGCGCACGCGCGCCAGCCGCTCGCGCGCACCGTGCACCAGGTCGGCAACGTGATGGTGCTCTCGGAGGAGGACGGGGAGATCCGCGTCGCGTCGACGCTGACGCTGATCGAATTCCGCAGCGAGCGCCAGCGCGTGTGGGGCGCGCTCGTCGAGCACCGCCTGCGCCGCGAAGGCGACGCGTTCCGCATCGCGCACAAGCGCGTCGAGCTGGTCAACTCCGAGGGCGAGATCGACGGCGTCGCCGTGCTGTTTTGAAGATCTTCCGCGACTACGACCAGGCCGGGCTCGACCGGCAGTACGAGCAGCGCAGCTTCGCGCCCAACGCCGACGAGATCATCCGGCGCTACGGCGCG
>DATEGT010000285.1:0-2428 GCA_035280025.1 Burkholderiales bacterium
ACCGCCTGGAACCCGGCGGAGATCGACAGGATGAAGCTGCCGCCGTGCCACGTGCTGTTCCAGTTCTACGTGGCCGGAGGGCGGCTTTCCTGCCAGATGTACCAGCGCAGCGCCGACATTTTCCTCGGCGTGCCGTTCAACATCGCGTCCTACGCGCTGCTCACGCTGATGGTGTCTCAGGTGTGCGGCCTGCAGCCGGGCGACTTCGTCCTGTCCCTGGGCGACGCCCATCTCTATCTCAACCACGTCGAGCAGGCGATGGAGCAGCTGTCGCGCGCGCCGCGCGCATTGCCGCGCATGCGGCTCGACCCCGCGATCAAGGACATCTTCGGCTTTCGCTACGAGGACTTCAACCTCGAAGACTACGATCCCCACCCCGCGATCAAGGCGCCGATCGCGGTCTAGTAGACGGCCGCGCGGTCCGGCCGGCGAAGAAGCGCCGCCTCCGGCGGCGGGGACAGGCGGGCACCCGACCCGTCGATCGGCACGCCCAGAACCTCGCGTCCGGTCTCCTTTCCGCCGGCGTCGCGGTACACCAGCTCGTTGGTGTCGAAGTCGTACTCGGGATGCCGGGTGTCGTTCCAGGCGTTGAGGAAGATCATGTAGAACGGGACGAAGAGCCCGTGGCGCGGCTCGGTGTGCTGGAGCGCGAACACGTACTCGGGCTGCTCCTTCACGACGAAACCGCTGTGGCAATGCTGCACCCAGATGTAGTCGCCGAGCACGATCAGCTTCCAGAACGGCTCTTCGTCGTAGAACTTGAGCTTCACTTTCTTGCCGTACTTGCGCAGCGCCGCCAGCGCCCCGATCGTCGCCTCGATCTCCGTATGCAGCGTGAGCACGGTGATCTCCGCGGGCAGGGAGTCGGCGCGCTGGCGCAGGCCCTGTCCGACCGGGTTCACCAGCATGACGCGGATCTCGTAGGCCTTCTCGATCACGGGGCGCAGCAGGCTGTCCTTGGCGACCAGCGTGTCGTAGCCCGTGAGCGTGAGCACGAACGCGTCGCGCGCCGTAGTCAACTGCTCCACCAGCGCTCGCTCGCGGCGGCGCGCCAGCCATCCGGCGTCGTGGTTGCGCGCGTGCACCAGGGACGCCAGTCCCGCGGTGCGAACGCGCTGGCGGTGATCCCAGGCGATCGTGGCGACGTTGAAGATCAGCGCCAGGATCGACGCAAGGGCGATCTCCGTTCCCAGGAGCAGAGTCGCGTTGTTCTCGATCCCCGGCAGCCACTCGTTCAGGATGTAGTTCGCAAAACCGGGAAGGGAGAAAGCGATCGCTACCGCGAGTATGGTCACCGCGCCGTGAGAAAGAATCTGGCGCAAGCCGTTCGTGAGGCTGTGCGGGGAGCTCCCGCGATAGATTGCCACGCTGGACCTCTCGAACCTAGAGAGCTACTTGTTCCACTCCTGCTCTCCGCGGCCGGTCCGCTTGACGATGGTGTCGAGCGTGCGGATCGAGGTATTCTCCAGAGGACCGCCGAGACCGACTGCCAGGCGCGCTTCGGAGATCGCCTCGTCGTAGCGGTCGAGGTCGGCGAGCGTCTGCGCGAGGTTGTTGTGCGCTGCGGCCGATCGCGGATACATCACGGTCGCCCGCCTGAAGGCGCGCTCGGCTCCTTCGAAATCGCCTGCGCGGTAAGCCGTGTTTCCGGCGCCCATGAGCGCGGTGAACTGATCGGGCCAGCGCTCGAGCGCTCGCTGGTACGCCGACCTGGCAGCCTCGGGAGGCCCCGCCTTCTCGAGCCGGGTCACTGCGCTCAGATACTCGGCCGGTGTGGTGGTCGCCGGGAAGCGCCCGGGCGGCAAGGCGAGCATCGCCCAATAGCCGGCCCGCTGCCAGGTGCGCTCGAACGTCGAAAGCGGCATCTCCAGGCGCATCTCGGTTCCCGAGCGCAGCACGACGCGCTGCTCCTTGAGGTCGTAGCCGACGGCGACGGCGTAGTGCCAGGCCGGAACCCAGTCGAGCGCGAGATTCTGCAGCACCACCGCGGGATTTCCCGCGGCGATCTCTGCAAGGAGGTCGGAGAGCTTCGGATTCAGCTCGACCGCGACGTAGCCGTTGCGGCGCGCGGCCGCGAGCATCTCGATCTGCAGACTGCCCTGCCGGTCGGGAATGTAGACCTGCGCCCGCAAGTCCTCGGGCGTAACCGGCTTTCCTGCGGCCTCCAGCACCATCGCGAGCGCCGCGGGCCCGCACTGGTACTCCTCCTGCGGGTAGAAGGGAACGGCGGAGAGCTCTGCTTTTTGCGGGAGCGACGATTCGCCGCTCATCAGGGCCTGCAGCTGCGGAGTGGCGCAGCCTGCAAGCCCCAGCAATAAGATGCCCGCCGCCGTTAGGCGGCGGGCGACACGCCGGCGCGGTCGAGAGGGGAGGATCACTTGGCCGGCCGGGTGAACGGGAAAACCTTGGTGTAACCCAAAATGTCGGT
>DATEGT010000286.1:0-14193 GCA_035280025.1 Burkholderiales bacterium
GCAGCACTCACCTCTGCCGCCGCAACATTGCTTTGCACCTGCCGGCGGACCTTGCCCCAGAGATCGAGGTCCCACGCCCCGCTCCCCTCGAGCGTGTAGGTGTCGGTAGCGATGGGCGATGCCGCAAAGGTGCCACCCGCATTAAGATTGCCCCGGCCGCTCGACTGGCGCGAGATCCCGCCATTCGCGCCAAGCGTCGGGTAGAAGCCGGCCCGCGCCTCATCCACCAGCGCGCGTGCCTCCGCATACGCCGCCGCCGCCGCCTTGATCGTCTGATTGTTGACGGCGACCTGGCTCTCCAGCCGGTCGAGCGTCGGATCGTTGTAGATCGACCACCACGCACCGCGATTGATCGCGGCCTCAGGCTTCGCCACCGTCCAGCCCGCCAATTCCTTGTAGCTCGCCGGCACGATCGCCGCCGGCTGATGATAATTGGGCCCGACCGTACACCCAGCAAGCGCGAGCATCGCGAGCGCCAGCACGGAAAACCTCATTCGCCGGGCTCCATGGCCGCGGGCCTTCCCGCCATGCGGCGGAGCCACAGGCGGAAACGATCGAGATAGAGATAGATCACCGGTGTGGTGTACAGGGTCAGCACCTGGCTCAGCGCGAGTCCACCGATGATCGAGATGCCGAGCGGCTGGCGTAACTCCGCCCCGTAACCCTCGCTCAGCACCAGCGGCAGCGCGCCGAGGATGGCGCAGGACGTCGTCATGATGATCGGGCGGAAGCGCAGCAGTGCTGCCTCGTGGATAGCGCGCCGCGGCGAAAGAGTGCGGCTGCGTTCGGCATCGATCGCAAAGTCGATCATCATGATTGCGTTCTTCTTGACGATGCCGATCAGGAGGATCACGCCGATCAGCGCGATGATGCTGAATTCGGTGTGGAAGGCGATCAGCGCGAGCAGCGCGCCCACGCCGGCGGAAGGCAGCGTCGAGAGGATCGTCACCGGATGGACGGTGCTCTCGTACAGCACGCCCAGCACGATATACACGGTGAGGAGCGCGGCGAGAATCAGCCAGGGCTGGCTGGCGAGCGACGCCTGAAACGCGCGCGCCGTGCCCTGGAAGCTACCGTGAACGGTGATCGGCACGCCGAGGCGCGCCATCGCCCCGTCGATCGCAGCCGTCGCCTCGCCCAGGCTGACGCCCGGCGGCAGATTGAAGGAGATCGTGGAAGCGACGAACTGCCCCTGATGGTTCACCGCGAGCGGGGAGGTGCTCGTCTCATAGCGGGCGATGGCGCTCAAGGGCACCTGTCCCTTGACCGGCGAGAGGACGTAGACGCTCTTGAGCGCGTCGGGCGTCTGCCAGTACTGCGGCGCGACCTCCATCACCACGTGGTACTGGTTGAGCGCCTCGTAGATCGTCGAGACCTGCGCCTGGCCGAAGGCGTTGTACAGGGTGGTATCGATCAGCTTCGGGGTGATTCCCATCCGCGCGGCAGTGGGCCGGTCGATCGTGATCAGGGTCTCCAGCCCCTTCTCCTGCTGATCGGTGTTCACGTCGGCGAGCTCGGGCAGCTGCGAGAGCTCACGGCGCACGCGCGGCTCCCAGGTGCGCAGATCGGACAGATCGTCCGCCTGCAGCGTGAACTGGTATTGCGCGTTCGCCTGGCGCCCGCCGACGCGGATGTCCTGGACGGGAATGAGGTACAGGTTCGCGCCCGCTTCCTGCGCGAGCCGCGGGCGCAGGCGCGCCACCACCTGGTCCGCGCTGACCTTGCGCTCCTTGAGCGGCTTCAGCGAAAGGAACATGAAACCGGAATTGCGCTGGCCTCCTCCCGTGAACCCCACCACGTTCTCCACCGCGGGATCGCTGCGCACGATCTCGATGAAGTCGGCCAGCTTCTGCCGCATCGCCTGGAAGGAAATGCCCTGGTCGGCCTGAATCGAGCCGACCATGCGCCCGGTGTCCTGCTGCGGAAAGAAGCCCTTGGGGACCACGACGTACAGATAGATGTTCAGCCCTATGGTCGCGGCGAGAAGCAGCATCATCAGCGGCGAGTGCCGCAGCGCCCAGGCCAGGCTCACCTCGTATTCGGCCAGCATCCACTTGAACACGCGCTCGCTGGCGGTGAAGAGCCGTCCCGGACGCCTCTCGCGCGGAGCTTTCAGCAGTCGAGCGCACATCATCGGCGTCGTCGTGAGCGACACGGCGAGAGACACCAGGATCGCGACCGAAAGGGTCACCGCGAACTCGCGGAAAAGGCGCCCGACGATGCCGCCCATCAGGAGGATGGGAATGAAAACGGCGATGAGCGAGAGGCTCATCGACAGCACGGTGAAGCTCACTTCCTTCGCGCCGAGGAGGGCCGCGCGGAACGGCGTCAGGCCGCGCTCGATGTGCCGGGACACGTTCTCGAGAACGACGATCGCGTCGTCGACCACGAACCCGGTCGCGATGGTGAGCGCCATCAAGGACAGATTGTTCAGGCTGAAGCCGGCGAGGTACATCACTCCGAAGGTCGCGACCAGCGACACGGGCACAGCGACCGCGGGGATGAGCGTCGCGCGGGCGTTGCGCAGGAACACGAACACCACCAGGATCACCAGCGCCATGGCGATCAGCAGCGTCCGTTCGACCTCGCGCAGCGAAGCCCGGATGGTTCCGGTGCGATCGAGCACCACGTCGAGGTCGATCGCCTGCGGGATCGACGCGCGCAGGAGCGGCAGGAGGTCGCGCACCCGCTCGACCGTCTCGATGATGTTGGCGTTGGGCTGCCGGTAGATGATGAGGAGCACCGAGGGACGGCCGTTCGATGATCCGGCGTTGCGCAGGTCTTCCACCGAATCGACGACCTCGCCGACGTCGGAAAGGCGGACCGCGGCGCCGTTCCGGTACGCAACGATCAGGGGAAGGTAGTCGCCCGCCTTCTTCGCCTGGTCGTTGGCCTGGATCTGCCAGTGGCGCTCGCCGTCCTCGACCGAGCCTTTCGGGCGGTTGGCGTTGGCCGCGGCGAGCACGGCGCGCACGTCGTCGAGCGCGATGCCGTAGCCGTTGAGCGCGGTCGGATTCAGCTCGACGCGCACGGCGGGCAGCGAGGCGCCCCCCACGGTGACCTGCCCGACCCCGCTCGCCTGCGAGATCCGCTGCGCCAGGATGGTCGACGCGGCGTCGTACATCTGGCCGCGGTCCATCGTGTGCGAGGTCAGCGCGAGAATCATGATGGGCGCGTCGGCCGGATTGACCTTGCGGTACGTGGGATTGCGCGGCAGGCTGGTCGGCAGCTGGCTCCGTGCTGCGTTGATCGCGGCCTGCACGTCGCGCGCCGCCCCGTCGATGTCGCGGGTCAGGTCGAACTGCAGGGTGATGCGCGCGTTGCCCAGCGAGGACGAGGACGTCATTTCGGTCACGCCCGCGATGCGCCCCAGCGCGCGTTCGAGCGGCGTGGCGACCGTCGCAGCCATCACTTCGGGGCTCGCGCCGGGCAGCTGCGCCTGCACCGAAATCGTCGGGAAATCCACCTGCGGCAGCGGAGCCACGGGAAGAAGGCCGAACGCCGCCGCGCCCGCGAGGGTGATTCCTGCGGTGAGCAGCACGGTCGCCACCGGGCGCCGGATGAAGGGCTCGGTGAGGTTCAAGGGCGCTCGCCTTCGAGGGGGCCCGCGCGCGGGACTCCGGGCTGCGCGCCTTCCGCGCGGCGCGCGAGGCGGTCGAACCAGAGGTAGATCACCGGCGTCGTGAACAGGGTCAGCGCCTGGCTCACGATCAGGCCGCCGACCATGGTGATGCCGAGCGGATGCCGCAGCTCCGAGCCGACGCCGGTGCCGAGCATGAGCGGCAGCGCTGAGAGCAGCGCCGACATGGTCGTCATGAGGATGGGCCGGAAGCGCAGCAGGCACGCCTGGGTGATCGCCTCGCGCGGGCTCTTCCCCTCCTTGCGCTCCGCGTCGAGAGCGAAGTCGATCATCATGATCGCGTTCTTCTTGACGATGCCGATGAGCAGCACGATCCCGATCACCGCGATCACGCCCAGATCGGTGCGCGAGGCCATGAGCGCGAGCAGGGCGCCCATCCCCGCCGAGGGCAGCGTCGAGAGAATCGTGACCGGATGGACGTAGCTCTCGTAGAGCACGCCGAGCACGATGTACATGGTCACGATCGCCGCGAGGATCAGCAGCAGCTCGTTCGCGAGCGAGGCCCGGAACGCGAGCGCCGCGCCCTGGAAGCTCGCGCGGATCGAAGGCGGCATGCCCAGGGCCTGGGCCTCGTCCTCGATCGCGCGCACCGCGTCGCCGAGCGCGACGCCGGGGGCGAGGTTGAAGGAGATGGTCGCCGCGGGAAACTGGCCGAGGTGGTTGACCGCGAGCAGCGCCGGCTTCTCGGTGACCGTGGTGATCGCGCTCAGAGGTATCTGCGCCCCGCTGCCGGAAGCGACGTAGATGTCCCGCAGCGCGTCGGGCCCCCTTCGGAACTCGGGCTTCACCTCGAGGACGACGCGGTACTGGTTCGTCTGGGTGAAAATCGTCGACACGAGCCGCTGGCCGAAAGCGTTGTACAGCGCGATGTCGACCGCTGCGGGCGTGATGCCGAGACGCCCCGCCGTGTCGCGATCGATCGAGAGGAAGGCCTGGAGTCCCTGGTCCTGGTAGTCGCTCGCCACGTCGGCGAGCTGGGACAGCGCGGAGAGACGCGACACGAGGCGATGCACCCACTCGGACAGCTCGCCGGGATTGGCCGACTCGAGCGTGAACTGGTACTGAGTCCGGCTCACCCGGTCCTCTATGGTGAGGTCCTGGATGGGCTGCATGTACAGCTGGATGCCTTCGACGCGCGCGGCCCGCGCCTGCAGACGGCGGATCACCGCCGAGATTTCCCCGCGCTGCGCCTTGGGCTTCAGGTTGATCAGCATGCGCCCGCTGTTCAGCGTGGTGTTGGTGCCGTCGACGCCGATGAACGAGGACAGGCTCTCCACCGCCGGGTCCTCGAGGATCGCGCGAGCGAGCGACTGCTGGCGCTGCGCCATCGCGGAGAATGAGATCGTCTGGGGCGCCTCCGAGATCCCCTGCACGACTCCGGTGTCCTGCAGGGGAAAGAAGCCCTTGGGAATGAAGACGTACAGGATCACCGTGAGCGCGAGCGTGCCGACGAAGGCCCAGAGCGTCGCGCCCTGCCGGTCGAGCACCCAGTCGAGCATCTCGCCGTAGCGCGCGATCACGCGGTCGAACCAGCGGCCGCTCGCGCGGTAGAACGCACCCTGCTCCGCCGGCGGCTTGTGCCGGAGGAGCTTTGCGCACATCATCGGCGTGAGCGTGAGCGACACGACCGCCGAGATCAGGATGGCGACCGCCAGGGTGATCGCGAACTCGCGGAACAGGCGCCCGACGACCTCGCCCATGAATAAGAGCGGGATCAGCACGGCGATCAGCGAGAACGTCAGCGAGATGATGGTGAAGCCTATCTGCTGCGCGCCCTTGAGCGCGGCCTGCAGGGGAGGCTCGCCTTCCTCGACGTAGCGCGCGATGTTCTCGATCATGACGATCGCATCGTCGACCACGAACCCCGTCGCGATGGTGAGCGCCATCAGGGTGAGGTTGTTGATGCTGAACCCCGCGAGGTACATGACCCCGAAGGTGCCGACGAGCGACAGCGGCACCGCGACGCTGGGGATCAGGGTCCCCGCGGCCGTGCGCAGGAAGAGAAAGATGACCATCACCACCAGGGCGACGGCCAGGATCAGCTCGAACTGCACGTCGGTGACCGACGCGCGGATGGTGACCGTGCGGTCGGTGAGCGTCGCGACCTGGACCGCCGCGGGAAGCGAAGCGGTCAGCTGCGGCAGCAACCGCTTGACGCGGTCGACCACCTCGATGACGTTCGCGCCGGGCTGGCGCTGGATGTTGAGGATCACGGCCGGCGCCTCGTTCATCCACGCCGCGAGCCGGACGTTCTCCGCGTCCTCGACCACGTCGGCCACGTCCGAGAGCAGCAGCGGCGCCCCGTTCTTGTAGGCGACGATCACCCGCCGGTAGTCGTCGGCGGAGCGCAGCTGGTCGTTGGCGTCTATGGTGTAGGCGCGGCTGGGGCCGTCGAAGCCGCCTTTCGCCTGGTTGACGTTCGCGCCGGCGATCGCCGTGCGCACGTCCTCGAGGCCCAGGCCGTTGGCGGCGAGCGCGCGCGGATTCACCTGCACGCGCACCGCCGGACGCTGGCCGCCCGAGAGCGTCACCAGGCCGACGCCCGGGAGCTGCGATATCTTCTGCGCGAGCCGCGTGTCGACCAGGTTCTGCACTTCGGGCAGCGGCATCGTCCGGGAGCTGATGCCGAGCGTGAGGATCGGCGCATCGGCCGGATTCACCTTGCTGTACACGGGCGGAGCGGGCAGGTCCGCCGGAAGGAAGTTCGCGCCGGCGTTGATCGCCGCCTGCACCTCCTGCTCGGCCACGTCCAGGGAAAGCTCCAAGGCGAACTGCAGCGTGATGACCGAGGCCCCGCCCGAGCTGGTTGAGGACATCTGCTTCAGCCCCGGCATCTGGCCGAACTGGCGCTCGAGCGGAGCGGTCACCGCCGAAGTCATCACGTCGGGGCTCGCACCCGGGTAGAAGGTGACGACCTGAATCGTCGGGTAGTCGACCTCCGGAAGGGCCGAGAGCGGAAGCAGGCGGTAGGCGATCGCGCCGGCCAGCAGGATCGCCGCCATCAGCAGCGAAGTCGCCACCGGTCTCTGTATGAACGGCCGCGAGGGATTCATCGCGCCGCGCCCCTCACTCGCCGCTCTTGCCGCGCCGTCCGCCCTTGCCGCTCTTCTGCGCGCCGGGTTCGCTCGTCCTGTCCGGAACCTCCGCTTTCGCGCCGTCGCGCAGGCGGTCGCTGCCGTCGACCACAACGACCTCGCCCGGGGCTACGCCGGACTCGATCGCCACGTTCTCGCCTTCGGTCACGCCGACCTTGACCGGACGAAGCGCCACGGTATGGTCGTCCTTCAGCACGTAGACGAAGGCGCCCTGCGCTCCGCGCTGCACCGCCGGCACCGGGACGAGGGTCGCCCCGTGCCGCGTGTCCAGGTGCAGGCGCACGTTGACGAACTGGTTGGGGAAGAGGCTGCCGTCCTCGTTCGGGAACTGCGCCTTCAGCTTGACCGTGCCCGTGGTCGGATCGATCTGATTGTCGACCGTGAGGAGCCTGCCGGCCGCGAGCTTCGCTTTCTGCTCGCGGTCCCACGCCTCGACCGGAAGCTGCGTCCCGGCGCGCAGCCGCTTGAGCACCTCCTGCAGGTTGTCCTGCGGGATGGTGAACACCACCGTGATCGGCTGCAGCTGGGTGATGACGACCAGCCCGTTCGCGTCGCTCGCGTGGATGATGTTGCCGGGATCCACCAGACGCAGCCCGAGGCGCCCGCCGATCGGCGCGGTGATGGTCGAGTAGGCGAGCTGCAGCTTCGCGTTTTCGATCAGGCCCTGGTCGAATTTCACCGTGCCCTCGTATTGGCGCACCAGCGCCTCCTGGGTGTCGACCTGCTGCTTGGCGATCGAGTCCTGGGCGTAAAGAGTCCGGTAACGCTCCATGTCGATGCGGGCGTTGGCGAGCAGGGCCTGGTCCCGCGCCATCTGGCCTTCGGCCTGCGCGAGCTGCGCCTGGTACGGACGCGGATCGACCAGGGCGAGCACGTCTCCGGCCCTGACGACCTGGCCTTCGGTAAATGCCACCTTGACGAGCTCCCCGTCCACGCGGCTCCTCACGGTCACCGTCTTCAGCGGCGTCACCGTGCCCAGCCCGTTCAGGTAGATGTTGATGTCGCCGGTCTTCGCCGCCGCGACGACGACCGGAGTGGGACGCGAGGGATCGATGCCGCGCCGGCCGGCGGGGCGCGGCGCATCGCCCGGGTGCAGGAAGTACACGGCGACGCCGACCGCCGCCAGCAAGAGCACCAGGATCACCACCCAGGCGCCGTGCAGCGAGCGCTTGGTCCCAGCTTGTTTCTCGACCAGCAGAGGCCCGAGGTCCATTCTCTTTCTTCTCGCAAAAAAGCAGGGGAACGCCCTCCGCCTCAATCCGGGAGCGGGGCCGGCGCACGCAGCGATTACACCAGACAAATGTAACCGCCCCGTGTCCCCGAACCCTATATTGCAACAAGATGTTACCGCCCGCGCCGGAACCGTAGAATAGACGCGATTCCCCTCTCGAATGCCCGTCAGACAGCTCATCGAAGGCGGCCGCGTCCCGGTCAAGGTTTTCACCGACGACCTCGAGGCGCACGCCCGGGCGCAGCTCGCCAACGTCGCGCGGCTGCCCATCGTGTTCGGCCACGTCGCGGCGATGCCCGACGTCCACGCCGGCATCGGCGCTACGGTGGGCTCGGTGATTCCCACGCGGGGGGCGATCATCCCGGCAGCCGTCGGCGTCGACATCGGCTGCGGAATGAACGCGGTGCGCCTGTCGCTCACCGCGGAGCGTCTCCCGGACAGCCTCGCGCGCGTGCGCGCCGCGATCGAGCGCGCGGTGCCGGTGGGGTTCGGCGAGCACGGCGATCCGGGCGCTTGCCGCGACGCCTGCGCGCCGCTCGCGCTGCGCCTCGAGTCGATCGTGAGCAGGCACCCGAAGATCGCGAAGATGCAGCGCGACCACGAGAAGAAGTGGATAAGGCAGATGGGATCGCTCGGCGGCGGCAACCATTTCGTCGAGGTGTGCCTCGACGAGGCCGGGCACGCCTGGGTGATGCTGCATTCGGGCAGCCGCGGGATCGGCAACTGCATCGGCCAGTATTTCATCGCCCGGGCACGCGAGGCGATGCTCAAGGACGACGCGCACCTTCCCGACCGCGATCTCGCCTGGTTCGACGAGGGCACCCGGCTCTTCGCGGACTACGTCGAAGCCGTCGGCTGGGCGCAGGACTATGCCTTCGCCAACCGGCGCGAGATGATGGCTCTGATCCTGCAGGCGTTGCGACGCGAGCTTCCCGAATTCGAGACGGCGGGGGAAGCCATCAACTGCCATCACAACTACGT
Organism: Burkholderiales bacterium; assembly: GCA_035280025.1. Lineage (GTDB taxonomy): Bacteria > Pseudomonadota > Gammaproteobacteria > Burkholderiales > SG8-39 > VBDM01. Next base: position 8,948 of record DATEGT010000286.1, read on the forward strand.
CCGGGCGGAGGAGCACGGGGGCGCGCGCGTCTACGTCACCCGCAAGGGCGCGATCAGCGCCCGCGAAGGGGAGCTGGGCATCATCCCGGGCAGCATGGGGGCGCGGTCCTACATCGTGCGCGGCAAGGGCAACGCCGAGTCGCTCTGCTCGTGCGCGCACGGCGCCGGCCGGCGCATGAGCCGGGCAGAGGCGAAGCGGCGCTTCTCGCGCGCCGACCTCGAAGAGCAGACCCGCGGGGTCGAGTGCCGCAAGGACAAGGGCGTGATCGACGAGATTCCGGGAGCCTACAAGGACATCGACCGCGTGATGGCGGACCAGGCCGACCTGGTCGACGTCGTGCACACGCTGAAGCAGGTCGTCTGCGTGAAAGGGTAGCGGCATGCCGAAACAGGACGCTTCGAAGCCCGAGTTCTGGGAAAAGCGATTCCGCGAGAACTTCACGCCCTGGGACGCCGGGCGCGTTCCTCGCGCCCTGGTCCGCTTCCTCGCGACCGAGCCGCGCGACAGGCGAGTCCTCATCCCCGGCTGCGGTTCCGGCTACGAGGTGTGCGCCTTCGCGGAGACGGGGCACGAGGTGCTCGCCGTGGACTTCGCTCCGGCGGCCGTGGAACGCGCCAAAGAAGTGCTCGGTCCGCTGTCCGGGCGCGTTCGCCTCGCCGACTTCTTCGAGTCCGACTTCGGCGGGCGCTTCGATCTCATCTACGAGCGCGCGTTCCTGTGCTCGCTGCCGCGCCCTCTGCGGCCGCGCTACGCGCGGCGCGCGCTCGAGCTGCTCGCGCCCCGGGGCCGGATCGCGGGCTTCTTCTTCTTCGAGGACGGCGAGCGGGGCCCGCCCTTCGGTCTCAAGCCGGGCGAGCTCGAGGCGCTGCTCTCGCGCGGCTTCCGGCGGACCGCCGACGCGGAGGTCGGCGATTCGATTCCGATCTTCGCCGGAAAGGAGCGCTGGCAGGTCTGGGAGGTCTCCCCAGAGGCGGAAGCTTCGCCTTTCGGGGAGAACCTACGCCGGCCCCCGGCCGTGTCATAATTTGCCGCGAATGTTCTCTCCCCGAAGGAAGACCATGATCACCCTCACGATCAACGGCAAGCCCCGCAAGATCGACGTTTCTCCCGACACGCCTCTTTTGTGGGTGCTCCGCGACTCGCTGCACATGACGGGGACCAAGTTCGGTTGCGGCATCGCGCAGTGCGGCGCCTGCACCGTGCACCTCGACGGCGTGCCGGTGCGGTCGTGCTCCACCCCGGCCTCCGAGGCCGCCGGCAAGAAAGTGACCACCATCGAAGGCGTGGCCGCGACGGCCGCAGGCAAGGCGGTACAGGCCGCCTGGATCAAGCACGACGTGCCGCAATGCGGCTACTGCCAATCCGGTCAGATCATGAGCGCGACCGCCCTGCTTTCCAAGAACCACTCGCCAAGCGACGCCGACATCGACGAAGCGATGAGCGGCAACGTCTGCCGCTGCGGGACCTACAACCAGATCCGCGCCGCGATCAAGGATGCCGCCGCAGGCGTGAAGGGAGCATGACCATGGGCGCCAGGGACATGAACGCATCGCGTCGCGATTTCCTCAAGACCTCGGCGCTGGCCGGAGGCGGGCTCGTCATCGGCTTCGCCCTTCCCGGAGCGGCGCGGCTCGCGCAGGCCGCGGGGAAGGAATCGGCCATCAGCGCCTACCTCCGCATCTCCGCCGACAACGACATCGTCGTGGTGTGCGGCCTCTCGGAGATGGGACAGGGCGTGCACACCGCGATCCCCATGCTGATCGCCGAGGAACTGGACGCCGACTGGGCGCGCGTTCGCGTCGAGCAGGCCGGCGTCGACCAGGCGTTCGTCAATCCGATCTTCGGCATCCAGGCGACCGGCGGATCGACCGCGGTGCGCGGGCATTGGGAGCCGATGCGCAAGGCCGGCGCGGCGGCGCGCGCGATGCTGATCGCCGCGGCCGCCGACACCTGGAAAGTGGATGCCGCCGACTGCCGCACCGAAAAAGGCATGGTGATCCACAAGAGCGGCAAGAAGCTCTCCTACGGTCGTCTCGCGGCGAAGGCGGCGAAGGTCGCTCCCCCAAAGGACGTAAAGCTCAAGGATCCGAGCGAGTTCACCCTGCTCGGCAGGCCCGGCACCCGGCGGCTCGACACCGCCGCCAAGTCGACCGGCCGGGCCAAGTACGGGCTCGACGTCTACCTTCCGGGCATGCTCACCGCCGTGATCGCGCATCCGCCGGTCCCGGGCGGCAAGGCGGTTTCGGTCAACGACGCCAAGGCGAAAGCCGTGGCGGGGGTGCGCCAGGTGGTGCAGGTTCCGTTCGGCGTGGCGGTGCTCGCCGACGGCTACTGGCAGGCGAAGCTCGGCCGCGACGCGCTGGAGATCCAGTGGGACCATGGTCCGAACGCCTCGCTGTCCTCCGAGGGCATCTCCAAGCAGCTCTCCGACGGCGCTGCGGCCGGCGGCGCGGTGGGCCGCAACGAAGGCGACTTCAAGACCGCCAAGCCCGCCAAGACGATCGAAGCGGAGTACGAGGCCCCCTACCTGTCCCACTCCTGCATGGAGCCGCTCAACTGCACGGCGTGGGTGCGCGACGGAGGCGTCGAAATCTGGGCGGGCACGCAGTCGCAGGGCCCCGCGCAAGGCATCCTCTCGCAGGTCGCGGGCGTCGCTCCCGGCAAGGTGAAGGTCAACACCATGTACCTGGGAGGCGGATTCGGCCGGCGCTTTGCTCCCGATCCCGTGATCGGCGCGACGGTGCTCTCCAAGATCACGGGCAAGCCGGTGAAGCTGGTCTACAGCCGCGAGGACGACACGCGCGGCTATTTCTACCGTCCGGCCTCGGTGACGCGCTTCAAGGGCGGCCTGGACGCGAGCGGGACTCCGATCCTCTTCACCGCAAACGTCGCCTCGCCGTCGATCATGGAGGCTTCGCATTTCATGAAGCTGCCGCCCGACGGCGTCGACGAATTCGGTGTCGAGGGCATCCGCGACTGCCCGTACGACTTCCCCAACCTGCACATCGAGTACTCGCGCCAGGAGCCGGGCAACCTCCAGGTCTGGTTCTGGCGCTCCGTCGGGCACTCGCAGAACAGCTTCTTCCTCGAGAGCTTCATCGACGAGATGGCGCACGCCGCGGGCAAGGACCCGTTCGAGTTCCGGCGCTCGCTCCTTTCCAAGCAGCCGCGTCACAAGGGCGCCCTGGAGCTCGCCGCCGAGAAGGCCGGTTGGGGCAAGCCGCTGCCGGCGGGGATGCACCGGGGCATAGCGGTGGTGTTCTCCTTCGGCAGCTGGTGCGCGGAGGTCGCCGAAGTCTCGGTCGCCGCGGACGGCACGCCCACGGTGCACCGTGTCGTGGCCGCGGTCGACTGCGGCATGACGGTGAATCCGGACATCGTGAAGCGCCAGATCGAGAGCGCCATCGTCTACGGGCTCACCGCAGCGCTCTACGGGAAGATCACGTTCAAGGACGGCCAGGTGCAGCAGTCGAACTTCCACGACTACCGCATGCTGCGCATGAATCAGATGCCCAAGGTCGAGGTGTACATCGTGCCGAGCAAGGAAGCGCCCGGTGGCATCGGCGAGCCCGGCACTCCGGCGGTAGCGCCGGCGGTCGCCAACGCTATCTTCGCCGCGACGGGCAAGCGCATACGCAAGCTGCCGATCCTCGCCTGAACGGGCGCTCGCATCTCCCCGGGGGCCGGCGCCGCTGGCTCGCCGCCTTCCTCGCGCTGTTCGCGCTGGCGCCGCGAGCGCGCGCCCAGCCAGTCATGAATCCCCCGCCGGGGGTCGACGCGCGCACCATCAACACTCCGCAGGGAGCGCTGCAATCGATCCTGAACGGCGCGCAGATGCGCAAGGGGCGAGTGCATCTCGCGCTTCCGTCGGTCGCGGAGAACGGGCACTCGGTGGGAATGACGGTCCGGGTCGACAGCCCGATGAGCAAGGCCGACCATGTGCGCCAGATCGATCTCATCGCCGACAGGAACCCGATTCCGCTCGTGGCCACGTTTTTCCTCAACCCCGGGAGCGGCCGCGCCGAGATTGAATCGCGCCTGCGCTTGAACGGCTCGCAGCGCGTGACGGCGATCGCCCGGCTTTCCGACGGCAGCTTCTGGTACGACGCCGCCGACGTCACGGTGAACGACCTGGCCTGCCTGGACGGGGGCTGAGGGCGATGACCGCGAGGATCCAGGTGCCGCAGCAGGCGCGTAGAGGCGAGGCGATCGAGGTGCGGATCGTCATCCAGCACCCGATGGAGACGGGGTTCCGCTACGACTCCCTCGGGCGGCGTACTCCGCGCAACGTGATCCACACTCTGGTGTGCCGCTACGGCGGAGCCGAGGTGTTTCGCGCCGAGATGGGCGCGGGGATCGCCGCCAATCCCTTCCTGCGGTTTTTCGTGCGCGCGCGCGAGTCGGGCGACGTCGAATGCCGCTGGGTCGACTCGGAAAACATTCCCGGCGTCGCGAGCGCCCGCCTGACGGTCGCGGCCTGAGGCGAAGCGGGCTAGAAGTACCGGGCCATCAGCTTCAAGTCGACGTTGCCGCCGGAGAGGATCACGCCGACGTTCTTCCCGGCCACCGGCAAACGCCGCTCGAACAGGCCGGCCGCGCCGAGCGCGCCGGTCGGCTCGACGACGATCTTCATGCGTTCCCACAGATATACCATGGCGCGCGCGAGCTCGGCGTCGCTCACCGTGACCATGTCGCTCACGTAGCGCAGGATCAGGGGGAAAGTGAGCTTTCCCAGCGCATGCGTGCGCGCGCCGTCGGCGATGGTGTCCGGGTTGTAGCAGGTCTGGAGAGTCCCGGTCCTGAACGAGCGCGTGGCGTCGTCGCCGGCTTCTGGCTCGACGCCGATCACCTTGCAGCCCGGCGAGAGGTGCGAGGCCGCGACCGCGCAGCCCGAGATGAGGCCGCCTCCGCTCACGGGCACGAAGAGGAAATCGAGCTTGCCTGTGTCCTCGATCAATTCCTTCGCTGCCGTTCCCTGGCCCGCGATCACGTGCGGGTTGTCGAAGGGCGGAATCATGGTGAGACCGCGCTCGCGCACCAACCGCTCGGCGACTTCCTCGCGGGTCTCCTTGCGCTTGTCGTTGAGCACGATCTCGGCGCCGTAGCCGCGGGTCGCTTCGATCTTGACGGCGGGGGCGTCCGAGGGCATCACGATGGTGACGCGGATGCCGAGCAGCCTGCCGGCGAGCGCCACCGCCTGCGCGTGGTTTCCGGAGGAGAAGGACAGCACGCCGCGCTCGCGCTC
>DATEGT010000287.1:0-4425 GCA_035280025.1 Burkholderiales bacterium
ACATCGGCACGATCGGTCACGTTGACCATGGCAAGACGACGCTGACGGCGGCGATCACCATGGTCTTGGCCAAGTCGGGCGGCGCCACGGCCAGGAAGTACGAGGACATCGACGCGGCGCCGGAAGAGAAGGCGCGCGGGATTACGATATCGACGGCGCACGTGGAGTACCAGAGCAAGGAGCGGCACTACGCGCACGTGGACTGCCCCGGGCACGCCGACTACGTGAAGAACATGATCACGGGCGCGGCGCAGATGGACGGCGCCATCCTGGTGGTGTCGGCGGCCGACGGCCCGATGCCGCAGACGCGCGAGCACATCCTTTTGGCGCGCCAGGTGGGCGTGCCCTACATCGTCGTGTTCATGAACAAGGCGGACATGGTGGATGACAAGGAGCTGCTGGAGCTGGTGGAAGTGGAAGTGCGCGAGCTTCTGTCGAAATACGAGTTCCCGGGGGACAAGACCCCGATCGTGATCGGCTCGGCGCTCAAGGCGCTGGAGGGGGAAGACTCCGACCTTGGGGTGAAGTCGATCTACAAGCTGGCCGAGGCTCTGGACAGCTACATTCCGATGCCCAAGCGTGCGGTGGACGGGCCGTTCCTGATGCCGGTGGAGGACGTGTTCTCGATCTCGGGTCGGGGCACGGTGGTGACCGGAAGAGTCGAACGCGGGATCGTGAAGGTGGGCGAGGAGCTGGAGATCGTGGGCTTGAAGCCCACGCTCAAGACGGTGTGCACGGGCGTGGAGATGTTCAGGAAGCTGCTCGATGAGGGGCAGGCGGGGGACAACATCGGGGTGCTCCTGAGGGGCACCAAGCGCGAGGAGGTGGAGCGCGGGCAGGTGCTCTCCAAGCCTGCGAGCATCACCCCGCACACCAAGTTCGAGTGCGAGGTGTACGTGCTGTCCAAGGAAGAGGGGGGGCGGCACACGCCGTTCTTCCCGGGGTACCGGCCGCAGTTTTACTTCCGCACGACCGACGTGACGGGCAGCTGCGAGCTGCCCAAGGGGACCGAGATGGTGATGCCCGGGGACAACGTGAAGATGGTGGTGACGCTGATCGCCCCGATTGCGATGGAGCAGGGCCTGAGGTTCGCGATCCGCGAGGGCGGCAAGACCGTCGGCGCAGGCGTCGTCGCCAAGGTCATCGAGTAGGGATCCCACATGGCCGTGCAAAGCCAGAAAATCCGCATTCGGCTGAAGGCGTTCGACTACCGGCTGATCGACCAGTCGGCGCTCGAGATCGTCGACACGGCCAAGCGCACCGGCGCCGTGGTCAAGGGCCCCGTGCCCCTGCCCACGCGCATCGAGCGCTTCGACGTGCTGCGCAGCCCGCACGCGGACAAGACCTCGCGCGACCAGCTCGAGATCAGGACACACCTGCGGTTGATGGACATCATCGATCCCACCGACAAGACGGTGGACGCGCTGATGAAGCTCGACCTGCCGGCGGGCGTGGATGTAGAAATCAAGCTGTAGGCAGCAAGAACATTGCCGGGCAATTGGATCCGGCCCCTGTCTCTTAGAGGGTAAGAAAATGACATTAGGACTGGTCGGCCGCAAGGTCGGCATGACTCGCGTTTTCACCGACGACGGCGACTCGCTGCCGGTGACGGTGCTCGACGTCTCCGACAACCGCGTTACGCAGATCAAATCCGCCGCGACCGACGGCTACAACGCCGTACAGGTCACCTTCGGCAAGCGCCGCGCCTCGCGCGTGAACAAGGCCGCGGCGGGCCATCTCGCCAAGGCCGCGGTCGAGGCCGGACACATCCTGCGCGAGTTCCGCGTGTCCGAGCAGGAGCTCGCGAATTTCAAGCCGGGCGGCAAGATCGGCGTCGACATCTTCAAGGTCGGCCAGATCGTCGACGTCTCGGGCGTCTCGCAGGGCAAAGGGTTCGCGGGCGTGATCAAGCGCCACCACTTCTCCTCCAATCGCGCGAGCCACGGCAACTCGATCTCGCACAACAAGCCCGGCTCGACCGGCATGGCGCAGGACCCGGGCCGCGTGTTTCCCGGCAAGCGCATGGCTGGCCACCTCGGAGCCGTGCAGCGCACCTCCCAGGGGCTGGTCGTCGTTCGCGTAGACGCCGAGCGGCAGCTGCTTCTGGTGAAGGGCTCGGTGCCGGGAAGCCGGGGACGCGACATCGTGGTGAGGCCGACCGCGAAGGCGATTCGCCCGAAGGGCCCCTCGGGCAAGCCCAAGGCCGCGGCTCAGGCGGGCGCGCCCGCCGCCAAGCCCGCCGCCGCACCTGCGGCCAAGCCCGCGCCCGCGAAGGCCGCGCCCGCGGCGAAGGGGGCGTGATGGAGCTCAAGGTCCTCAACGACAAGGGCAAGAGCGCCGCGACCGTCGCGGCCTCGGACGCGCTTTTCGGGCGCGAATACAACGAGGCTCTGGTCCACCAGATCGTGATCGCCTATCAGGCGAACGCCCGTCTGGGGACGCGCGCCCAGAAAGGCCGCAGCGACGTGCGCCATTCGCACAAGAAGCCGTGGCGCCAGAAGGGCACGGGTCGCGCGCGCTCCGGGGACGTGGCCAGCCCCTTGTGGCGCAAGGGGGGGAAGATCTTCCCGAACTCGCCCGACGAGAACTTCTCGCACAAGGTGAACCGCAAGATGTACCGGGCCGGGATGTGCTCGATCCTGTCGCAGCTCGCGCGCGAGGAGCGGCTGAAGGTGGTGGAGAGCTTCAGCGTCGACGCGCCGAAGACGAAGCTGCTCTCCCAGAAGCTCAGGCAGATGGGCCTCGATTCGACCCTGGTCATCACCGACAGCGTCGATCAGAACCTCGCGCTCTCGTCCCGCAACCTGGCGAACGTACGCGTGCTGGACGTCGACCACACCGATCCGGTCTCGCTGATCGCGTTCGACAACGTCATCCTCACCAAGAAGGCCGTGGCGCGCTTCGAGGAGATCCTAAGATGAGCGCCGGCATGGACAAGGAAAACCTGATGCAGGTGCTGCTTTCGCCGCTGGTTTCGGAGAAGAGCACCTTCGTCGGCGAGAAGAACAACCAATACGTGTTCCGGGTCGCGGCGTACGCGACCAAGCCCCAGATCAAGGCGGCGGTGGAGCTGATGTTCAAGACCAAGGTGAAGGAAGTACAGGTCGTCAACGTGAGGGGCAAGGACAAGCGCTTCGGGCGCTTCGAAGGGCGCCGTCGCAACTGGAAGAAGGCCTACGTGTCGCTGCTGCCCGGGCCCGACGGCAAGAAGCAGGAAATCACTTTCCAGGCGCAGGAGTAGACCGTGCCTCTCGTCAAAGTCAAACCCACCTCGCCCGGCCGGCGCGCAGTCGTCAAGCTGGTCAACCCCGATCTGCACAAGGGCGGGCCGTTCGCGCCGCTGGTCGAGAAGCAGTCGAAGAAAGCGGGCCGCAACGTCAACGGGCACATCACGATGCGCCACCAGGGCGGCGGCCACAAGCATCACTACCGTATCGTCGACTTCCGCCGCAACAAGGACGGCATCGCCGCCAAGGTCGAGCGGCTGGAATACGATCCGAACCGGAGCGCGAATCTCGCGCTGCTGTGCTACGCGGACGGAGAGCGCCGCTACATCATCGCGCCCAAGGGCCTCACGGCGGGGACCCAGCTCCTATCCGGGGCGGAAGCTCCGATCAAGACGGGCAATACCCTGCCGCTGCGGAACATCCCCGTGGGAACGACCATCCACTGCGTCGAGATGCAGCCCGGGCGCGGCGCGCAGCTCGCGCGCGCGGCGGGAACCTCGGTTCAGCTTCTCGCGAGGGAAGGCGCTTACGCGCAGGTGCGCCTGCGCTCGGGCGAGATCCGCAAGGTGCATCTCGACTGCCGCGCGACCATCGGCGAGGTCGGCAACGAGGAGCACAGCCTGGAATCGATCGGCAAGGCGGGACGCGTGCGCTGGCGCGGCATCCGGCCGACCGTGCGCGGCGTCGCGATGAACCCCATCGACCACCCGCACGGCGGCGGCGAGGGCAGGACCGCGGCGGCCCAGGACCCCGTCAGCCCCTGGGGCGTGCTCACCAAGGGCTACAAGACGCGCAAGAACAAGCGCACCACCAGCATGATCATCCAGTTCCGGAACAAGAGACGAGACAGGACGTAAGCCATGGGACGCTCAGTCAAGAAGGGCCCATTCGTGGACCATCACTTGGTGAAAAAGGTCGATGCGGCCCGTGCCGCGAACGACAAGCGCCCCATCAAGACATGGTCTCGGCGCTCGACCATCCTGCCGGATTTCGTCGGGCTGACCATCGCCGTGCACAACGGCAAGCAGCACGTGCCCGTGTACATCTCGGAGAACATGGTCGGGCACAAGCTGGGCGAGTTCGCCCTGACCCGGATCTTCAAGAGCCATGGCATGGCGGATAAGAAGCTCCTCGAGGCCGCGGCCGCCGCCAGGTCCGGCGGCGGAGGCCCCGGAGGCCCGGGCGCCGCGTCGAGCGC
>DATEGT010000288.1:0-4420 GCA_035280025.1 Burkholderiales bacterium
CGAGCTCGTCAACGGCGTCGTGCGCGCCGAGACGCGCGAGCGCTACATCGCGATCGCGCGGCGGATGAAGGCCGAGCAGGGGATAGAGGCGCTGATCCTCGGCGGGACCGAGCTGCCGCTGCTCCTGCGCGGCGCGATCGACATCGGCGTCGCCCTGCTCGACACCGCGCACCTGCATGTCGAGCGCGCCGTCGCCGAGATGCTCTCCTGAAGGGGAGCCATGCGCGGGGCGCCCATCGAATCCGGCATGCCGGTACCTCCTGCATTGATATGTTGCCGGGGCGCGGCTAGGATTGCAGCGTTCCATCCTTCCAGGAGGAGCCATGGCTGCAGTGAAGAAGAAGGGCAAGGCCAAAGTGAAGGCGAAGAAATCCCCGGCGAAGAAGTCTCCCGCCAGGAAGCCCAAGAAAGCCCCGGCGAGGAAGCCGGCACCCAGGAAAGGCGCGGCCGCGCCGAAGAAGAAGGCTGCGGCCCGCCCCGCGCCCAAGCCCAGGGCGAAACCGAAACCCGTCGAGGCCCCGGCTCGCGGTCCGGCGGCCAACGAAGTCCGGGTCGGCGTCGTGACGCACTACTACGGCCACCTCATGGTGGCGGCGGTGAAGCTGGAAGTGGCCCTGAGCGTCGGGCAGACGATCCGCATCCTCGGCCACACCAGCGACTTCCGCCAGCGCGTCGATTCCATGCAGATCGAGCACGAGACCGTGCAGGAAGCGATCGGCGGGGACGAGATCGGGCTGAAGGTCGCCCGGCACGCGCGCGAGCACGACGTCGTCTACCGGGTGCCGTAGAGCCTCTCCACGAAGGGACACCGTGTCGAACGGCAGCACGGACGCCCGCGCGGCGGCCCGGTGGCTCCAGGCGTTCGAGAAGGCGCTGCGCGCGCCGGACCGGGCGCCGCTCGCGGCCCTGTTCCGGCCCGACGCGCACTGGCGCGACCTGCTCGTCTTCAGCTGGGAGGTGAAGACGGTCAGCGGCGCCCGGGCGGTGGTCGACGGGCTGAAGCGGCACGGCGCCGGAAAAGGCGCACGCGGCTTCGAGGTCGATCCCGGGCGCACGCCGCCCCGCCGCGTGGTTCGCGCCGGAGCGGACGTCGTCGAAGCGATCTTCCGCTTCGAGACCGCGCTCGGCCGCGGCGCCGGCGTGGTGCGCCTCGTCGCCGAAGGCGATGCGTGGAAATGCTGGACGCTCCTCACCGCGCTCGAGGGGATCAAGGGCTTCGAGGAAGGCGCCGCCGAGCGCGGGCCGCGGGACGCCGACCGGGACCCCGCCGTGCTGATCGTCGGCGGCGGGCACGCGGGGCTGTCGATCGCCGCGCGCCTGAGAGCATTGAACGTCGACGCGCTGATCGTCGACCGCCACGCCCGCGTCGGCGACAACTGGCGCAAGCGCTACCAGGCGCTGACGCTGCACAACCAGAAGCACGTCAACCATTTTCCTTACATTCCTTTTCCGCCGGACTGGTCGGCCTACATTCCGAAGGACAAGCTCGCCGGCTGGCTCGAGGGCTACGCCGAGCGGCTGGGCCTCGATTTCAGGACCGGCACCGAGTTCCGCGGTGGCACCTTCGAGGCCGGGCGCTGGACGGTCGAGCTGCGCGGGAAAGGCGGGACGCAGTCGATGCATCCGCGGCACGTCGTCGTCGCGACCGGCGTGAGCGGTATCCCGAACGCGCCGGACATTCCGGGCCTCGCGGGCTTCTCCGGTCGCGTGATGCATTCACACGAATACGACGACGCGACCGGGTGGAAGGGACGCGACGCGATCGTGATCGGCACCGGAACGAGCGGCCACGACATCGCGCAGGATCTCCACTCGAGCGGCGCGCGCGTGACGCTCGTGCAGCGCAGCCCGACGCTGGTCCTCAACCTGGAGCCGAGCGCCCAGCTGGTGTACGCGCTGTACGGCGAGGGACCCCCGCTCGAGGATTGCGATCTCATCACGACGTCGGTCCCGCTCGCGCTCCTGCGCAAGGCGCACCGCGCCTGGGCCGGGCAGTCGAAGCAGCTCGACAGGCCCCTGCTCGACGGCCTGACCCGCGTCGGCTTCAGGATCGACACCGAAGACGAGCTCGGGTGGCAGTTCAAGTATCTGCAACGGGGCGGCGGATACTATTTCAACGTCGGCTGCTCGGAGCTGATCGTCGAGCGCAAGATACCGGTGGTGCAGTTCTCCGACATCGAGGGATTCGCGGCGGAAGGAGCGAGGCTGCGCGGCGGCGGAAGGATTCCCGCCGACCTCATCGTGCTCGCAACCGGCTATCTGGGGCTCGACGTCCTGGTGCGCAGGCTCCTCGGCGACGCGGTCGCCGACCGCGTCGGACCGATCTGGGGATTCGACGAGGAGGCGCAGGAGCTGCGCAACATGTGGACGCGGACCGGCCAGCCCGGACTGTGGTTCATCGCGGGCAGCTTCGCCCAGTGCCGCATCTATTCGAAATACCTGGCGCTGCAGATCAAGGCGGTGGAGGAGGGGCTGATCCCCGCGGGGGTTCCGCGCAGCGCTTTGGCCGACTCTGCGGTAGCCTAGCGATGACACGCACTCTGCGCTACGCAAAGGCGCTGCGCGAGGGAATCGAGGCCGATCGACGTCCAACCGAGATATAGGGGATTCTCTTGAAATCCAAGGTCACACCCGTCGTTCTGATCGTCGTGGGCGTTGTTTTCCTCCTCGGGAACCTGGGGTGGATTCCGCAGCTCGGACCGCTCCTCCGCCAGTGGTGGCCGGTCATTCTCATCGCAGTGGGAGTCTGGATGCTGGTCAAGTAGATCTCAAATTTCGGTATCATCCCGGGACACGCCCGAGGAATCCCCATGGACAAAGCCCCGCAAGTCAAGCTCAACTCGACCGCCCACTATTTTCTAGAAGGCTTGAACGACATCGGCGTCGAGTACCTGTTCTCCAATTTCGGCACCGACCACGCGCCGCTCATCGAGGAGATGGCGCGCTGGAAGAAGGCGGGCAGGACGTACCCCAAGGTGCTCAACTGCCCGCACGAGAACACCGCCATGCACATGGCCGCCGGCTTCGCGATGGCTACCGGCCGGGGGCAGGCGGTGATGGTGCACGTGGACGCGGGCACGGCCAACTCGGCGATGGCGATGCACAACGCGCGCCGCGGCCGCCTGCCCCTCGTTCTGATGGCGGGCAAGGCGCCGTACACGGTGCGGGGCGAGCTGCCCGGCTCGCGCGACAACTACGTGCACTTCATCCAGGAGCCCTTCGACCAGTCCGGCATCGTGCGGCCCTACGTGAAGTGGGAGTGGACGCTGCCCTCGGGGGTGATGACCAAGGAGACGCTGCGGCGCGCGCACACCGTCGCGCACAGCGATCCGATGGGGCCGGTCTACCTGATGCTGCCCCGCGAGACGCTGACGCAGACCTGGGAGGAGGCGGCGATGCGCCCCTTCCCGGCGGAGCGTTACGGCGCGGTGCGCTCGGGCGCGGCCGACGCGGCGCAGGTCGCTGCGGTCGCCGACAAGCTGCTCGCGGCGAAGCACCCGGTGATGGTGACCTCCTACGCCGGGCGCAACCCCGGGGCCCCGGGGCTGATCGAGGAGCTGGCGCGCTTTGCCGGTATCCGCGTGTTCGAGGCGAGCCCGCTCTATCTCAACATCTCCAGAGCGTCGCCGTGCTTCGCCGGCATGATGCCGAACGTCGCCGACGCCGACGTCGGGCTGCTCGTCGACGTCGACGTGCCCTGGATCCCCAAGCACACCAAGGAGAACCCGAGCACCTGGTGGGCGCACATCGACGTCGACGTGGTGAAGGAATGCTTTCCCATCTGGGGTTTCGCATCGAACGCGCGCCTGCAGGGCGACAGCGCCCTGATCCTCGGGCAGCTGCTCGAGGCGCTCAAGGCCAGGGCGACGCCAGCGTTCCGCGAGGGGGCGGCGAAGCGGCTGCAGACGATGCAGCGCGAGGGCGACGAGCGACACGCGAATCTCGGCAGGCAGGCCGCGGACAAAGGGAAGAAAGGGGCAATCAACCCGCATTATCTGTGCGCGGAAGTGTCGAAGGCGCTCGGCGACGACGGCGTCGTCATCAACGAAGGCATCCGCAACGGCCCGGTGGTAAACGCGCAGCTGATGCGCACCCGGCCCGGCTCGTCGATCGGCTTCGCGGGCGGCGGCCTGGGAAGCTCCTCGGGAACGGCGCTCGGCATCAAGCTCGCCCGGCCCGGGGAGACGGTGGTGCAGATGGTCGGCGACGGCGGATTCTATTTCGGCAACCCCTCGTCCGTCTACGCCGTGTCCAAGCAGTACAAGCTGCCCATTTTCACGGTGCTCTTCGACAACTCCGGCTGGTCCGCGGTCAAGGAAGCGACGTTGCGCGTGTATCCCGAGGGCGAGGCCAAGGCGACCAACGAGTTCAACGCGCTGCTCGCGCCCGAGATCGATTTCACGAAGATCTGCGAGGCGGC
>DATEGT010000289.1:0-11133 GCA_035280025.1 Burkholderiales bacterium
CCGTCCTTGGTTATTCCTCCCCCTCCTCCCGTGCAATCCGGCTCGCCGCTGGCATTGATGCTGTTGTCCTCCGAGCGGTTCTGTCCGGGAGACCAGAGCGCGCTGAACGAGGCTCCGCCCCATTTCGGCGATTCGTACCACATCGAGTGCGAGAGACGCGCGTCGAATTCCGCGCGGTTGTCCCCGCCGGTGTTGCCCATGATGCTGTTGTAGTCGCCCACTGTGGCCGAGAACGGATCCATGCGCCCGGTCGACAGCTTGTAGGGCGTGTCGGTCTTGCCGAGCTTGAAGGCGCCGAAGCCTCCTGCGATGCCCAGGAAGCTGTTGCGCGATCCGAGCGCTCCGAGCACTTTGTTGTCGACGTTGCCCTGGGAAACCTGACTGACCGGGCTGGGTCCCGGCGTAGCTGACACGTCGATCTGCGTTTCCGCCTGGAATACCATCTTGTAGCCGCCGCCGATGTCGTGGCTGCCGCGGAAGCCGAAGTACGACAGGTTGCTCGAGACATCCGTCTGCCAGCCCGTCTTGCCCGTCGCCGGCGGGTTCTGGCCCGCTCCGCCCTCCTGGATGCCCTTCGTTGCGCCGTCGACCGACAGGTCGAGGTGCCCGTAGAACTGCACCTCGGTCTCCTGCGCGGCGGCGATCTGCGGAACCGCGAACAGCGAGCCCACCGCCGCAATCACGCCGATTCTCCGTATTCTCCTCTTCTCCATTTCCTCTCCTCGATACGAGTGATTGATAGACGAAACCCGCGACGCAGGTTTCTCGAAAAAAATTGTATGCAGGCGAAGAGCGTTCGAACAGCACGCAAGCCGTAGCCGTTCGGTGTTGGAGCGAAGCGAACCGCACGTTGCCCGGACCGGGATGCGCGGGCCCGGCGCCGAGCGCGAGGAGACTTCCGGTGCCTTCGAGTCAGCGAGGCGTCAGCTTTGAGGAAGAGCACCAACACCCAACGCGCACAAGAAATATTTTTGCCGCGGCGTCTCTGACATTTCCGTCAGGCTTGACCTTCATCAACCCCTTTTCCCGATCCGGAGTCGATCATGCTCGCCGAGAGACTACCGGGCGTGGCGGCCTGCTCGAGGCGCAGGCCGAGAAGAATCCGGAAAACAATCGCCATCCTGTCCACCGCGTGACCGCCTCTGGGCCCCGGCGCATGGCGTCCGAGCGAGTTGCGTCCGATATTTCACCTCTCGATTCCCGCGGCCGGGATCCGGAGCCGCTCGCGGCAAACGCTGCGCGCGCGCATCCGCTTCCCTGCCCGCACTGCGCGTCCGACAGGACGGTGCGCTGGGGCGTCGCGCACGGGCTGCCGCGCTACCGCTGCCCCGCCTGCAGGCGCACCTTCAATCTCCTGACCAACACGCCGCTCGCGCACCTGCGCAACCGGGAACGCTGGCTCACCTACGTCGGAACGATGTTCGAGGGGAGGAGCATCCGGGGAAGCGCGGCCGCCTGCGCGGTGAGCCCGACGACCTCGTCGCGCTGGCGCCAGCGGTTCATGACCTGCACGGCCGACGAGCGCGCGCGGCTCCTCGCGGCGATCGTCGCGTGCTCGAATTCTCCCGGCCTCGCCGCGGGCGTCGAGAACATGAATTCTGCTAACCTCTCCTGGTGCAAGGACCTGCTGCCCGTCGTGCTTTCCTGGCTGGCCTAGCCCCGGCCCTTCTTCTCGCCCTCGCGGGCTGCGCGGCGCACGTTCCGCCGCCGCTCCCCTCGGCATTCCACCCGCCGCTCGCCTTTGCGCTGATCGGCGACACGCCCTACGGCGAAGGCGAGGTTGCGGCGCTCGACGCGATGATCGACCGGATGAACGGCGAGGACCTCGCCTTCGTGATCCACGTCGGCGACATCACCGGGGGCTCCGGGCCGTGCAGCGACGCGTGGCTCGAGGCCCGCAAGCGCCAGTTCGAGCGGTCGGTGCATCCCTTCGTCATCGTTCCCGGCGACAACGAGTGGGTGGATTGCCACCGCACCGGGTTCGATCCGATGGAGCGCCTCCGGAAATTCCGCGAGCTGTTCGAGTCGGGGGACTACAGCCTGGGCCGGACCCGGCTGCGTCTGGAGCGGCAATCCGGCGCCTACGCCGGATACCGCGAGCACCTGCGCTGGATCGCCGGCAACGTGCTGTTCGTCGGGCTGAACGTCCAGGGCAGCAACAACAACCTCGGCAGGACCCCGGAGATGGACGCCGAGTCCGGCGCGCGGATGGCCGCGGTCTTCGCATGGATGCGCGACAGCCTGAGGCTCGCTCGCGAGCGCGACCTCGCCGGGATGCTGATCTTCGCCCAGGCGAATCCGGATTTCGAAGGGCGCATGCGCCGCAAGGAAAGCGACGGCTTCGCCGCGTTCCGCGAAGCGCTGCGCGACCTCGCCCTGGAGTTCCGACGACCGGTGCTGTTCGTGCACGGCGACACCCACCTGTACAAGCTGGACAAGCCGCTCGCCGATCCCCGGACCGGCCGCCCTCTCGAGAACTTCACCCGCGCGATCGTCTTCGGCTCGCCGCAGACGAGGTGGGTACGCGGCGGGGTGGACGTCTCCTCGCCAGCGGTCTTCGAGATCAGCCCCCAGCCTTAGCCGGGGCCGTCGCGCCTCCGGCCGGACCGCTCCCGTGCATTTCGCCGCCGCTCCCGCCGCGGTGCATGCCGCGATGCGCGCCCATCCGGTCCATGCCGTCGCGGATCGCGACCCGCACCTGCTCCTTCTGCTTCGCGTCGAGCGAGTCGTAGACGCCGAACCACGCGGCGCGCAGCTGCTTGTGCGCCGCCTCCATCCGGGAGTGCGCCTGCTCGCGCAGCTGGTCGCCGAGCTCGGCGAACTGCTTGAGGTCCACGCCGGGCTTGTCGATCTCGGCGCGCAACCTGGCGCGCGTCTCCGCGGCCTTGGCGCGCATCGATTCGAACGCTTCGCGCTGCGCGGCCTGCGCCTTGCTCCACAGCTCTTCCTGCTGGGGGTTGAGCTTGAGCTCCTTGTGCAGCCGCTCGAAGCCCCGCATGGGCATGTGGATCTCGGCCCCGGGGCCGCCCGGACCGTCCATCATCTGCGCAAAGCCGGTCCCGGCGAAAAGCGCCGTGGCCGCCGCTACAACTGTCGCTGCTCGAATGCTCATCTTTCTCTCCTGGAATATGTCGGGAAGCACGAGCCGATTCTCGGCTGCATTCGTTTCCCAACTATTGCCTGGGAGAGCTATTTCGTTGCAAATTGTTTCCGCTGGGAGCGGAACTCAATGCAGATCGAGCGCGTGTCCCTTCAGAGCGTCGATGGGAACGTACTTGAGCACGTTCTCGTGAGTCGCCTCGAGAATCACCTGGGGTGCCCTGCCCGCCTTGTAGGCCTCCACCCAGCGCAGCACGTGCAGGCACCACCGGTCGCCGGGCTGCAGACCCTTGAAGCGCATGTCGGGCCGCGGCGTGGAGAGATCGTTGCCCCGCGATCGGCTGAACTCCAGGAACTCGTCGGTCACCTTGACGCACACCAGGTGCGCGACGCCCTCCGCTCCGTAGGTCGCGCAGCAGCCGTCGCGGAAAAAGCCGGTTAGCGGCGAGTAGCTGCAGGCGAGGAGCGGTCCGCCGAGAACGTTCTTCTCCTTCGACAGGACCGAGCTCATGCGGGAATTCTAGCATTCGGCGGCTTGAGCAAGACACGGCCGCGCTCCAGCCTCCCGATCTCGCGCGCGATCGAGCCGGCGATGCGGCCGCCGGCCGCGCCGAGAACGGACAATGCATCGTCCGGATTGCAGTCGAAGGTCTCGGCCCAGACGATGCGCGCCGTGCGCGTCTCGGCCAGCTCGACCGCGAGCGCGAGGCGCGCGCCCCGCGTTCGCAACGATCCCCTCACGACGTAGTCGGCGCCCGGCATGCTCCGTCCAAAACCCGCTTGCCGCGCGACGACGACGAGGCCGCGCAGATCGGCGAGCCGCGTGAACACGGCGCGGGTGAGCGCGTCGGCGGCGGCACCGTGGGCGGGCGTCGCGGAGCGATCCGCGAACGGCATGACCGCGACCGCGCTCCGGCGAAGCGCCGGCGGCGCAGCTTCCTCGCGCCCCTCGAGCACGGCCGCCGCCCTCGCCGAGCGCCACGCGCCGCGTATCGCATCGCCGTCGAAGCCCTCGGCCTCGAACAGCCTCGCGGTCGCGGCCGCGTGCTTCTCGCCCTCGCGCACGCCGCCGCGCAGAGCGAGCGCGGCGAGCAGCTTGCGGTGGACCTGCAGATCGAAAGGCGCGAGCTCCCGCCACTTCTCCAGGTGGACGAGCGCCGCGCCAGCGGGAGCGGCTTTCGCGAGCTGCTCGAGCAGCGCGATGTGCCAGGCCCGGAATCGCCGCCGCTCGGCGGCGAGCCAGCCCCCGAGCGCCGGGGCGCGCCCCAGCTCGAGGCCGTCCAGGAAATCCCCTTCGAACAGCGCCGCGAGGCGTCGCTGCCGCCCGGGCGCCAGCGCGGCGAAGCCTTCCTCCGCGGCTCGCGCGATCTCGATCGCGTCGACGAAGCAATCCGAGAGGTCGAGCCGCACGGCGTCGTCCGCGGCGACGACGCGCCGCCGTGCGTCTCCGTCGAGAAGCCGGCGGATCCTGCTCAGGCACCAGCGCAGCTCGCCGCGCGGATCCGCGGACGCGTCGGAGAGCAGCTCGCACAGCCGGCTGCGCGAGACCGCGCGGTGCGCGAGGGCCAGGTGGGCGAGCAGCGCGCGCGCTTTCCGCGACGCCGGCAGCGCGACCGCCGCGCCGTTCCGCCGGATCTCAAGGCGTCCGAGCAGGCGGATCGAGGGCGCGGAGTTCGTTTCAGGGGTGAAACAAGATTTCGCGATCATTCCCACGCAGGCTACCACGGCCGCGCCGGACAATCGCGGTGGCGCCGGCGGTATCGCCGGCCCGGATCGAAATCACAAGGAGATTGCATTGAGCGCATCTTTCTCGCTGTCGTACGGGCTGATCGTGTACACCTTCTTCCTCTGCACTTTTCTCTATGCGATCGGCTTCGTCGGCAACGTCGTCGTTCCGAAGTCGATCGACACGGGCGCCGCCGCGCCCCTCGCGGAGGCCCTGGCCGTGAATCTGCTGCTCCTCGGCGTCTTCGCCTTGCAGCACAGCGTCATGGCGCGACGCTCGTTCAAGCGCTGGTGGACGCGCATCGTTCCGCCCGCGGTGGAGCGCAGCACCTACGTGCTCGCCGCGACCCTCGCGCTCGCGCTTCTCTTGTGGCAATGGCGTCCCATTCCACGGCCGATCGTCTGGAGCATCGAGAGCGCCGCGGCGGCCCAGGCCCTGTGGGTCGTGTTCTGGCTGGGCTGGGCGGTCCTGCTGATCAGCACCTTCCTCATCAACCATTTCGAGCTGTTCGGCCTGCGGCAGGTCTACGCGAGCTTGACCGGCCGCGAGATCCCCGAGCCCGAGTTCAGGACGCCGTTCTTCTACCGCTACGTCCGCCACCCGATCTATCTCGGCTTCCTGCTCGGCTTCTGGGCGGCGCCGGTCATGACGGCCGGGCATCTGCTGTTCGCGGTCGGCGGGACCGGATATATCATCGTGGGCATCTGGTTCGAGGAGCGCGACTTGATCGCCCAGTTCGGCGAGCGCTATCGGCGTTACCGCGAGCAGGTCGGGATGCTGCTCCCGGGGCGCAGGGCCTAGCCGGCGGGTCCTTTCTATAGCGTCACGGGTCGCGGGCGGCGATGAACGCCTTGATCTCCGCAGCGGAGACATCCATCACCACGACCCGCTGCGGCCGCTTCTCCAGATCCTCGAATCCCGCCGGCCGCTCGGGGTCGCGGCCGACCGCCTCGCGGATCGTCTCGGCGAACTTCGCCGGCTGCGCGGTCTCCATGCATACAAGCGGCACATCCTTCTCACGATGCTCCAGACCCACCTTGACGCCGTCGGCGGTGTGGGGGTCGATCATCACACCGTGGTCCTTCCACATGCGGCGGATGGTGGCCAGCCGGTCGGCGTGGGTGCTCGAGCCCGAAACGAATCCGGTTTCGGCGACCTGCCTGAAATACGCCGTGCCGGACAGGTCGATCGCGCCGCCCCGCTCCAATTTGAGCCACAGCTCGCGCAGCAGCTTCGCGTCGCGGCCGGTGAGGTCGTAGGCGTAGCGCTCGAAGTTGGACGACTTCGAGATGTCCATCGAGGGGCTGCTGGTCGCGTGGACCTCGGCGGCCTTGCGCACGCGGTAGCGGCCGGTGCGGAAGAATTCGTCGAGCACGTCGTTTTCGTTGGTCGCGACGATCAGCCTCTGGATCGGCAGGCCCATGCTGCGCGCGACGTACCCGGCGTAGACATTGCCGAAGTTGCCCGAGGGCACTGAGAAGGAAACCGGTTCGCCATCGCGACGGGTCACAGCGAAATAGGCCTTGAAGTAGTACACCGCCTGCGCAACGATCCGCGCCCAGTTGATCGAGTTGACCGCGCCGATCCCGTGCTTCGCCTTGAACGCCGCGTCGCCCGAGATCGCCTTTACGATGTCCTGGCAGTCGTCGAACACGCCGCGGATCGCGATATTGAAGATGTTCGCGTCCCGGAGCGAGTACATCTGCGCCGCCTGGAAGGGGCTCATGCGTCCGTGCGGCGAGAGCATGAACACCTTCACGTTCTTCTTGCCGCGCAGCGCGTACTCGGCGGACGAGCCGGTGTCGCCGGAGGTCGCGCCGAGGACGTTGATGCGCGCGCCGCGCTTCTCCAGGACGTACTCGAACAGATTCCCGAGCAGCTGGAGCGCGATGTCCTTGAACGCGAGCGACGGCCCGTTCGAGAGGCCGAGCAGGTAGAGGTTCTCGGCGAGCTTCTTCACCGGCGTGACGTCGTCGCTGCCGAACATCTTCTTCGTGTAGGTCGCGTCGACGAGCTTCTTCAGGTCGGCGGGCGGAATGTCGTCGGCGAACTTCGAGAGCAGCGCGAAGGCGAGCTCGCGGTAGCCCTTGCCGCGCATGGCCGCGAGCTCGGAGGCGCCCAGGCGCGGAAACCTCTCGGGAACGAACAGGCCGCCGTCCGCGGCGAGGCCTTCGAGCAGGATCGCGGTGAAAGGCTGCGGTTCCGCTCCGCCGCGGGTGCTGACGTAGCGCACGCCCTAGTTCCGCCCCAGCTCCTCGAGCCGGATGCGCGTGACCTTGCCGGTGACGACCGGAAGCTTCTCGATCTTCGCGATCGCGGCGTTCACGGCCTTCTCCTTCGTCTGGTGCGTCAGCATGATGATGTCGACCTGCTCCTCGCCTTCCTGCGGCTCGCGCTGGACCATCGCGTCGATCGAGATCGAGCCGTCGGCGAGGATCCGGGTGATGTCGGCGAGCACGCCCGGCCTGTCGGCGACCTGCATCCGCAGGTAGTAGGAGGTCACGACCTCGTCCATCGGCAGCACCTTGAGGGCGGACATGCGGTCGGGCTGGAACGCGAGGTGCGGCACGCGGTGCTCGGGATCGGCGGTGTGGAGCCGCGTGACGTCGACGAGGTCGGCGACGACCGCGCTGCCGGTGGGTTCTGCGCCGGCGCCCGCGCCGTAGTACATCGTCGGCCCGACGGCGTCGCCCTTCACCAGCACGGCGTTCATCACGCCCTCGACGTTGGCGATGAGGCGCTTGGCCGGAATCAGCGTCGGGTGCACGCGCAGCTCGATGCCTTCTTTCACGTGCTTGGTGATGCCGAGCAGCTTGATGCGGTAGCCGAGCTGCTCGGCGTAGCGGATGTCCGCCTGGGTGAGGCGCGAGATGCCCTCCTTGTAGCACTTGTCGAACTGCATCGGGATGCCGAAGGCGATCGCCGACATGATGGTGAGCTTGTGGGCGGCGTCCACGCCCTCGATGTCGAAGGTCGGGTCGGCCTCGGCGTAGCCGCGCGCCTGGGCCTCCTTCAGGACCGCGTCGAAGGCGAGGCCCTTGTCGCGCATCTCCGAGAGGATGAAGTTGGAAGTGCCGTTGATGATCCCGGCGATCCATTCGATGCGGTTGGCGGTGAGCCCCTCGCGCAGCGCCTTGATGATCGGGATGCCGCCCGCGACCGCGCCCTCGAAGGCGACCATCACGCCCTTCTTCTGCGCGGCGGCGAAGATCTCGTTGCCGTGGGTGGCGAGCAGCGCCTTGTTCGCCGTGACCACGTGCTTGCCCGCCTCGATCGCGGCGAGCACGAGGTCCTTCGCGACGGTGTAGCCGCCGATCAGCTCGATCACGATGTCGACCTCCGGATCGCGCGCCACCGCGAAGCCGTCGGCGACGACGCGCGCGGCGCCTGCGGTGAGCTTCCTCGCCTTGTCGACCTCCTTGTCGGCCACCACGCTGATGCGGATGTCGCGGCCGGCGCGGCGCGAGATCTCCTCGCGGTTGCGCGCGAGCACCTGCCAAGTGCCCCCGCCGACCGTGCCTATTCCCAGCAGCCCCACGTTGATCGGCTTCATTTGAGCTTTTTTCCGAAGTGGAACGAGGTCACGACCATGCCTTCGCGAAAATAGAATTTGTGCGCCTGCTGGCGCTGCGTGCCCGAGTCGAGCGCGAGGTTGTCCAGGCCCGTCGCCCGCGCCTTCTGCTCGAGGTGCGAGAGCAGAGCGCGCCCCACGCCGGCCGAGCGCCGTTTCTCGTCGGTGACCAGGTCGTCGACGTAGAGCTGCCGGCCCTGAAAGGTGTTCTCGTACACGCGGTAGACCGCGACGCCCGTGACCACGGGCCCCTCGACCGCCACGCACATGCGCGCGCCCCCCGCGAACACCCGCTTCATTTTTCCCGCGTAGTCGGCCGGGAGCGCGGTGCGCAGCTGGCGGTGAACGGACTCGGCCTTCGCGAACCAGTCGGGCGCGACGACCTTGCCCGAGTCGTCGGTGATCTCGACGATGCGGTTCACAGGAGGCCGTCCTTTCGGAACATCTCCTTGAAGCCGCGCACCGCCTGGCGCGTGCGCGCCTCGTTCTCGATCAGCGCGATGCGCACGTGATCGTCGCCGTATTCGCCGAAGCCGATCCCGGGCGACACCGCCACTTTCGCGTCCTTCAGAACCTTCTTGGCGAAGTCCAGCGACCCCAGCCCGGCGTAGCCCTCCGGGATCCTCGCCCAGATGTACATCGAGGCCCGGGGATTGTCGACCATCCAGCCCGCCTCGTGGAGGCCCTTCACCATGACGTCGCGGCGCTTCTGGTACTTCATGCGGTGCTCCTCGACGCACTCCTGTGGCCCCTCGAGCGCCACGATCGAGGCGACCTGGATCGGGGTGAAGGTGCCGTAGTCGTGGTAGCTCTTGATTCGCGCGAGCGCGTTCACCAGATCCCTGTTGCCCACCATGAAGCCGATGCGCCAGCCCGCCATGTTGTAGCTCTTGGACATGGTGAAGAACTCGACCGCCACCTCGCGCGCGCCCGGCACCTGCATGATCGAGGGCGCGTTCCAGCCGTCGAAAGTGATGTCGGCGTACGCCAGGTCGTGCACCACCAGGATGTCGTGGGCCTTCGCGAGCGCGATCACGCGCTCGAAGAACTCCAGCTCCACGCACTTCGCCGTCGGGTTGGACGGAAAACCGATGATGAGCATCTTCGGCTTGGGAGTCAGCTCGCGGATCGCGCGCTCCAGCTCCTCGAAGAAGTCCACGTCCGCGGTCATGCGCACCGAGCGGATGTCCGCCCCGGCGATGATCGCCCCGTAGATGTGGATCGGATACGAGGGATTCGGAACGAGCACGGTGTCGCCGCGATCCAGGCAGGCGAGCATCAGGTGCGCCAGGCCCTCCTTCGAGCCGATGGTGACGATCGCCTCGGAGTCGGGATCGAACTCCACGCCGTAGCGGCGCCGGTACCACGCGCATATCGCGCGGCGCAGGCGCGGTATGCCCTTCGACACCGAGTAGCCGTGGGTGTCGCTGCGCTGCGCCGCCTCGACGAGCTTCGCGACGATGTGCGCGGGCGTGGGACCGTCGGGGTTGCCCATGCTCATGTCGATCACGTCCTCGCCCGCGCGACGCGCCGCCATCTTCAACTCGTTGGTGATGTTGAAGACGTACGGAGGCAGGCGTTGGATGCGGGCGAACTGTCTCATGGCGCAGTGCAAAAAGTTATAATGTTACCGGACACTTACAGCACGGGCAAACCTTGAAGCTGCATCTCGAGCCGGCCGGCGCCAGGAACACCTTTACCGGCTACGGCGAAGGCTACGTGATGGTCAACGGGGAGAGATTCGAGCGCAGCGTGGTGGTGCTGCCCGAGCGCATCCTCGCCGACTGGCCGCCGCGGTCCTTCGACGCGCTCGCGCCCGAGCACCTCTCGGCCCTCGAGGGCCTGGGCTGCGAGATCCTGCTCCTCGGCACGGGCGCGCTCCTGCGCTTTCCCCGTTCCGAGATCATCGCTCCGCTCGTGCGCACGGGCGTAGGCGTCGAGGTCATGGATCTCCAGGCCGCGTGCCGCACCTACAACATCCTCATGGCCGAAGGGCGCAAGGTGGCCGCGGCGCTGCTCTTCGCATGACCGGGGGCGTCCCGCGGCGGGTCCTGTTCGCGCTGCTCGCGGGCCTCGCGCTCGCCTGGTTCTGCAACCTGGGCTACCGGCACCTGGTCAAGCCCGACGAGGGCCGCTACGCGGACATCCCGCGCGAGATGATCGCGAGCGGCGACTGGCTCACCCCGCGCATCAACGGCTACAAGTACTTCGAGAAGCCGCCGCTGCAGTACTGGGCGACCGCGGCATCGCTGTCGGCGTTCGGCATGAACGAATGGGCGGCGCGCCTGTGGCCCGGGCTGACGGGATTCCTGGGCGTGCTGCTCGTGTTCTGGGCCGGAAACCGGCTGTTCGCCCCGCCCGCGGGGCTCCTGGGCGCCGCGGTGACCGCGAGCTCGGCGCTCTACGCCATCGTCGGCCATCTCCTCACCCTGGACATGGCGCTCAGCTTCTTCATGTCGGCCTCGGTCTTCGCGTTCGCCGTGGCGCAGCGCGAGCCGGAGGAGGCTGGACGAAGGCGCTGGATGCTGCTCGGATGGGCGGCGATGGCGCTCGCCGTCCTCACCAAGGGGCTGGTCGGCGTGGTGCTGCCCGCCGGCGCCGTGGCGGCCTATGTCCTCGTGCAGCGCGACTGGAAGCTGCTGTCGCGGCTCGACCTCCTCCGCGGCGGCCTCGTGTTCCTCGCGCTCACCGCGCCCTGGTTCGTGCTGGTGTCGCTCGCCAATCCGGAGTTTCCGCA